>NZ_JBJFHB010000017.1:0-50344 GCF_051893255.1 Lactobacillus sp.
TATTTTTTACAAAGGGTCCGCCAGGGCCCTTTTTCTTTTTGCTATTTATAGTTTTGCTATTTATAGTTTTGCTATTTATAGTTTTTCTTTTATTTTCGATTTTTTGTTTTTGATCTTGATTGCGCAATTTTTGATCTTCGGAAACCGTTAGTTAGACCAGATTGAATGTAGTAAAAGAGGTAACAGATGAAAAAAGTGGGATTAGCCTTTTTGGCAATTTACTTATTTTTAGCGGCAGCCTTCTTGGTAGAAGTCAAGCCTGCTAAGACTGAAGCGAAGACCTACCGCGTGGGCGTTTTAACCCTGATGCGGCACCCGGCCCTAGACCAAATCTATAAGGGCTATAAAGATGAACTGAGAAAGTCAGGGATGAAAATCAAGATCGACTTTTTAAACGCCAACAATGACCAAAGCAATTTAAAGACCATGAGCGAAAAATTGGTCAACAGCTCAGACCAGGTCCTGTTTGGCATCACCACTCCGTCCAGTCAAGCGTTGGCTAACGCCACCAAGACCAAGCCGATCGTCTTAGGGGCCGTTACCGACCCGGAGGGGGCTGGCTTAGTCAAAAGCGCTGCTCATCCTGGCAAAAATATCACCGGGGTTTCTGACCAAGCGCCTATCAAGCAGCAATTAAAATTGGTCAAGCGCTTTGTACCGAAGCTGAAAAAGCTGGGCATCATTTACACGTCAAGCGACAGCTCAGCGGTGGCCGGCTACAAGCAGATCGTCAAGGACTGCCAGCAAATGGGGATCAGCTATCAGGCTTATTCCATTTCTAACAGCAACGACTTAAACCAGGTGTCTCAGCAGATGCTGACCAAAGTGGATGCCGTGATCGTGCCAACTGACAACACCATCGCCGGCGCCATGCGGACCCTGGTCAAAAATGCCAATGCTGACAAAAAGCCAGTCTTTCCAGCAGCCGGCAGCATGGTTAAAGATGGCGGCGTGGCCACTTACGGGGTTGACCAGTATGAACTGGGCCAAATTGGGGCCAAGATGACCATCCAAATCTTAAAGGGGAAAAAGCCGGGCAACCTGGCCATCCGCTACGTGACCCACGGCACGCCATACTTGAATTTGCAAGAAGCCAAGAAATTAGGCTTAAAGGTTCCAGCCAGCTTTTTGGCTGAAGCCAAGAAGAAGGGAGAAATCTACAAATGAACTTAATCGTCTCAGCAATTGGTCAGGGCTTCTTATGGGGCATTTTAGGCCTAGCCCTTTACATCAGCTTCCGGATCATGAACACGACCGACATGACGGTGGAGGGAACCTTCCCGCTGGGGGCGGCCATTGCCGTCAGCTTGATCGTCAAGGGGGTTAACCCCTTGCTAGCCAGCCTGGCAGCCTTTTTGGGGGGTGCTTTAGCCGGATTAGTTACGTCATTTTTAATCACCAAGGGCAAGATTCCCAGCCTTTTAGCCGGGATTTTGACCATGACCGGCCTTTACTCGGTCAACTTGATGATCCTGGGCAAGTCCAACGTGTCCTTGCTAGGCCAGAAGACGATTTTTTCGGCAAAAATCTTCCGCTCCTTGCCCCAGTATTTTGACAGCGTCGTTTTAGGCACCATCATCATGGTGGTCGTGACGGCAATTGTGATTTACTTCTTGCTGACCGACTTTGGCCAAGCCTTTATCGCCAATGGCGACAATCCCCAAATGGCCAAGGCGATGGGGATTAAGCCGGGCGCCATGACGGCAACTGGGCTGATGCTGTCTAACGGCCTCGTGGCCCTGTGCGGGGCAGTCGTTGCCCAAAATAATGGCTACGCTGACATCAGCATGGGGACAGGCACCATCGTCATTGCCTTGGCTTCCATTATTATCAGTGAAGTCCTCTTTAGAAGCCTGGATTTGGCTAGCCGGCTTTTTGCAGTTACCCTAGGCTCCATTATTTATCGCCTGCTCTTGCTAGCCGTTTTGCAAATCGGCCTGTCCTCAGACAACTTGAACCTGATTTCTGCCATCGTCTTGGCCATCTGCATGATGCTGCCGCAGGTAGAAGGCAAGCTGCACTTGAAGAAAACTGTTGTCAGAAGCTTAAAGGAAGCGTAGGGTGAGAAAAATGACCAATAAGGAAAGTCTTTTAGAGTTAAAAAACGTAGAAACTATAGTTAACAAAGGCACTGCTGATGAGCGGAAAATTTTGCGGCAGATCAACTTGGAAATTAAAGATGGCGACTTCATTTGCCTGCTTGGCGGCAATGGGGCCGGGAAAAGTACCTTATTAAACGTCTTAGCTGGCCAAATCAAGCCCAGTCAGGGGGAGATTTTTTACCAAGGAAAAAATATTGTCCAGGAAAGCGAAGTCAAAAGAAGCCGCTACATCTCTCGGGTTTTCCAGGATCCCAAGCTGGGGACGGCGCCGCGGATGACCGTGGCTGAGAACCTGCTCTTAGCCGCCAAAAGAGGGGAGAGGAGATCCTTTCGCCTCCGCCGGCTGAAAGATCATGAAGCAGAATTCAAAAAAGAACTTGCCAAGGTAAATCCGGACCTGCCAGAAAAAATGCATTTTGCGGTCGACCAATTGTCTGGCGGGCAAAGACAAGCCTTAAGCTTTTTAATGGCAACGTATAAAAAGCCGGAGCTCTTGCTCTTAGATGAGCATACGGCAGCCCTTGACCCCAAGTCGAGCAAAAAGTTAATGGCAGCAACCAATGAGCGGATTCAAAATCAGCACTTAACGGCCGTGATGATTACCCACCGGATGGAAGATGCCTTGAAATACGGCAACCGGCTGATCGTGTTAGACCATGGCCAGGTAGTCAGGGACTACCAAGGCGCCGCTAAAGATGCCTTGACCTTGCAGGATTTAGCCGCTTTCTTTGACTAAATGGCTGTTAGAAAAAAATAAATAGAAAAACAAAAAAACTACTGCGAATGCAGTAGCTTTTCTCATGATGGACCCCCTGGGAGTCGAACCCAGATTTCAAGAACCGGAATCTCGCGTGCGATCCATTACACTAAGGGTCCCAATCACAGTTATTAATTATAGCAGAGTTCAGAAAAATGGGAAGAGTAAAAAGGCAAAAAAGTGTAAAAAAGACTCGAAATGTTTTAAAAAAGTCAAAAAAATGCAAAGGTTAGTTAAATCCTTCCCAATCTCAAATAAAAAACTTGCATACTTTGGCAATTCTGCTATACTAAAAGTGTCGAGAGAGAAATGGAGATTAAGCGAAGTCTTGTTTCTCTTATATTTTTAAGCAACGTGGGACAGCAAACGACCACAGCATGGTCGATAGGCGTCCCACTAGAAGGATGGTTACTTTGAACACGGACTTTTCCCTGCTCGAGCTGCTTGTTCCTGATGCTTTAAAGATCTTTCGGCAAAGATATCTCATCCTGGAGCAAATTGGTCTGCATGGGCCGGTTGGCCGGCGGATGGTGGCTAAGCAGCTTGGCTTGAGTGAGCGGACGACGCGCACTGAGACCGACTACTTGCGTGACCATGGCTTGATCGAAATCAAGAATTTCGGCATGTTCTTAACCGAAAAGGGTGAGAGTGTTGTAAAAGACGCAGCACCAATTGTTGATCGACTTTTTAATGCGAGCCAGGCAGAAGTTAAGCTGGCTCAGGTCTTAGGAATCGATCGAACGATTATCGTAGCGGGCGACGCAGATTTGCAAAGCCGGGTTTATGACCTGGCCGGCGAAGAGCTGAATTCAGCCTTGAATCTGCTCTTGCCATTAGCTGATTGCATTGTCACCGTCATGGGCGGCAAGACGATCGCTAGATTAGCAAAGAAGCTTAGTCCGAGCTTGAGTGAAAACCGGACCTTGCGCTTTGTCCCCGGTAGAGGGGCCTTGGGTGGCCGGGTAAACACGGAAAGCAATGCCGTTGTCCAGGAAATGGCCCGGGCAACTGGCGGCAGCTACGAATCGCTTTTTTTACCGGAACACGTTTCTAAAGAAGCTTACCGCTCTTTGATTCGGGATCCGGAAATCAGCGGGGTTCTGCAAGATATTTCTCAAAGCGACGTGGTAATCCACGGCATCGGCTTAGCCGGTGAGATGGCTAGGCGCAGAGGCTATGATGCCGTTGACCTAGCAAGGCTGAGAGAAAATAAGGCCGTCACCGAATGTTTTGGATGTTTCTTCGATGAAGAAGGCAATGTTGTCGAACGCATCAGACAGGTTGGATTGCAGTTCGAGAACTTAACGAACGTCCCGCATATTATTTCGATTGCTCTTGGTCTGAGAAAGGCCAAAGCAATCAAGGCTTATATGCGCAACGCACCTCATCAGACCTGGTTAATTACGGATGAGGCTGCCGCAAATCAGATTTTAAACGGGAATTCCCGCTTAAAATAAAATGTTGTTTATAGTTCTTAAGGAGGACTTTTCGAATATGACAGTTAAGATTGGTATTAACGGTTTTGGCCGTATTGGTCGTTTGGCATTCCGTCGTATCATGGACTTGGGTGAAGAAACCAAGGACATCGAAGTTGTTGCTATCAACGACTTGACTACTCCAGCTATGTTGGCTCACCTGTTGAAGTATGACTCAACTCACGGCACTTTCGACCACGAAGTTTCAGCTACTGAAGACTCACTGGTTGTAGACGGCAAGAAGTACCGCGTATACGCTGAACCACAAGCTCAAAACATTCCTTGGGTTAAGAACGACGGCGTTGACTTCGTTCTTGAATGTACTGGTTTCTACACTAGCAAGGCTAAGTCACAAGCTCACCTTGACGCTGGTGCAAAGCGTGTCTTGATCTCAGCTCCAGCCGGCAACGACTTGAAGACTATCGTTTACTCAGTAAACCAAGACACTTTGACTGCTGACGACAAGATCGTTTCAGCTGGTTCATGCACTACCAACTCACTTGCTCCAATGGCTAACGCTTTGAACAAGGAATTTGGTATCGAAGTTGGTACTATGACTACTATCCACGCTTACACTGCTACTCAAAAGGTATTGGATGGTCCTGACAGAGGCAACAACTTCCGCAACGCTCGTGCAGCTGCTGAAAACATCATTCCTCACTCAACTGGTGCTGCTAAGGCTATCGGCCTTGTATTGCCAGAATTGAACGGTAAGCTTGACGGCCACGCACAACGTGTTCCAGTTAAGGACGGTTCAGAAACTGAACTTGTAACTATCTTGGACAAGAAGGTAACTGCTGAAGAAGTTAACGCAGCTATGAAGAAGTACGAAAGCCCATCATTTGCTTACAACGCAGACCAAATCGTTTCTACTGACGTATTGGGCATGACTGCTGGTTCAATCTTCGACCCAACTCAAACCCAAGTTATCACTGCAGGCGACAAGCAACTTGTTAAGACTGTTGCTTGGTACGACAACGAATACTCATTCACTTGCCAAATGGTTCGTACTTTGTTGCACTTTGCTACTCTTTAATTTAAAGTTCTCTAAATTTAATTAGTAGTATGAAAGAAGGCGGAGGGAAATATCTTCCTTCCGCCTTTTTTCGATGAAGAAATCGAGGAGATTATTTCAATGGCTAAATTGATTGTTTCTGACGTAGACGTTAAGGACAAGAAGGTTTTGGTTCGCGTTGACTTCAACGTGCCAATCAAGGATGGCGTGATCGGCGACGACAACCGTATCGTTGCTGCTTTGCCAACTATCAAGTACATCATCGAACACGGCGGCAAGGCTATCTTGCTTTCACACCTTGGCCGGGTTAAGTCTGAAGAAGACAAGAAGGGCTTGAGCTTGGCTCCAGTTGCTAAGCGTCTTGGCGAATTACTTGAAAAGCCTGTAACTTTCGTACCTTCAAACGAAGGCAAGGAAGTTGAAGATGCGATCAACAACATGAAGGACGGCGACGTTGTTGTCCTTGAAAACACTCGTTTCCAAGACGTTGGCAACGACTTCGGCAAGCGTGAATCCAAGAACGACCCAACTTTGGGCGAATACTGGGCTTCACTTGGCGACGTCTTTGTAAACGACGCCTTTGGTACTGCTCACAGAAGCCATGCTTCAAACGTTGGTATCGCTACTGCCATGAAGGCTGCTGGCAAGCCTGCAGCTGCTGGTTTCTTGCTTGAAAAGGAAATCAAGTTCTTGGGCGAAGCTGTTGCTAACCCAGTTCACCCATTCGTAACTATCTTGGGCGGTGCTAAGGTTTCTGACAAGATCGGCGTTATCACCAACTTGATTCCTAAGGCTGACCACATCATCATCGGTGGTGGTATGGCTTACACCTTCCTTAAGGCTCAAGGCCACAAGATCGGTAAGTCCCTTGTTGAAGAAGACAAGGTTGAATTTGCCAAGGAACTTCTTGAAAAGGCTGGCGACAAGCTGGTATTGCCAGTTGACACTGTTGCTGCAACTGAATTCAAGAACGACGCTCCTTCAGAAGTTGTTGGCCAAGACATTCCTGACAACGAAATGGGCTTGGACATCGGTCCTAAGTCAGTAGAACTCTTCAAGAAGACTCTTGAAGGTGCTAAGACTGTTGTTTGGAACGGGCCAATGGGCGTGTTCGAAATGCCTAACTTCGCCAAGGGTACCTTGGAAGTAGGTCGTGCTTTGGCAGACCTGAAGGACGCAACTACGATCGTTGGTGGTGGTGACTCAACTGCTGCTGCAAAGCAATTGGGCATCGCTCCTAAGTTGACTCACATCTCAACTGGTGGTGGCGCTTCTCTTGAATACCTTGAAGGTAAGGAATTGCCAGGTATCGCCTGCGTTTCAGACAAGTAATTAGGAGGATTTAGTTAAATGTCACGTACCCCAATTATTGCTGGTAACTGGAAGTTGAACATGAACCCAAAGGAAACTGTTGAGTTCGTAAACGCTGTTAAGGACCAATTGCCAGACTCATCAAAGGTTGAATCACTTATTTGTGCCCCAGCTGTTGACCTTGACGCTTTGCTCAAGGCTGCTGAAGGCTCAAACCTGCACGTTGGTGCAGAAAACTGCTACTGGGAAAACTCCGGTGCCTTCACTGGTGAAAACTCTCCAGCAGTTTTGAAGGAAATGGGCGTTCAATACGTAATCATCGGTCACTCAGAACGTCGTGGCTACTTCCACGAAACTGATGAAGACATCAACAAGAAGGCAAAGGCAATCTTTGCTAACGGCATGACTCCAATTCTTTGCTGCGGTGAATCACTGGAAACCCGTGAAGCCGGCAAGGAAAACGAATGGGTTGTCAGCCAAATCAAGGCTGGTCTTGAAGGCTTGACTAGTGAACAAGTTTCCAAGCTGGTGATTGCCTACGAACCAATCTGGGCAATCGGTACTGGCAAGACTGCTTCAAGTGACCAAGCTGAAGAAATGTGCAAGACTATCCGTGAAACTGTTAAGGACTTGTACAACGAAGAAACTGCTGAAAACGTACGTATCCAATACGGTGGCTCAGTAAAGCCAGCCAACGTTAAGGAACTGATGGCTAAGCCAGACATCGACGGTGGCTTGGTTGGTGGTGCTTCACTTAAGCCAGACTCATACTTGGCATTGGTTAACTACCAAGACTAATTTTTAACTGTCATATCAAAAAGGCTCTCCCTCAATGGGAGGCCTTTTTCTGTTGCCTAAAAAATTGGTGAGAAAAAACTAAAAAAGTTTGCCCAAAACAGTTGACACCGCTTACAAAGGCGGTATGATTAAGGTGTAAAGAAAAAGTGTTAAAAGATTCAAGTAATCGAGTATTTTAGGAGGACACTCCACCAGAAGGATAAGTTTAACTTCGCAGAGCATGACTAGATTAGGCTCGGGAAAGGACTGAGACCACCATAAAATGCAAGAGACAAGTCAATGGTAACCCCTTACTGAAGTAAGGGGCTTGAAGCGCAAGCTTCAGGCCTCTTATCTTTAGTAGGGAAGCTGGAGAAATTTGGCTTTCATTGTCTAGACTAAGCTATCCAGTCGGCTTCGGCTGACTGAATAGAGAAACTACGTTATCCATGTCATCACACCCAAGGATGATGCCCAAGTCTTTGGCTCTGTGGCAGCTCTGTAAACAGTCATGAGGTTAACGTGACAGTCAACTGCGTTTGTCATGGCTCTTCGGAATCATGGCAAACATTGTAATTCTCCGGAATTATGGCAAGCATGGATAACATTGTCGATGGGCATCAACGCAAATCCAAATTGGTTCTCCTGATTTGGACGAGCGGCAGGAATCACTGTTTCCTGCATTACGGAAAAGGAGAAAAAACATGAAGCATGAAAATGCCAATCAGGTGTTTCTGCTCAACAGGGACGGCAAGCCGCTAATGCCATGTCGTCCAAGTCTGTACGAATTTAAGTAAGAAGGCAGGCAAGCCCTATTCCTCCCCCCATTGAAATAGGTGAGATCCCGGGCTTGCCTGCAGTTGAAAATCATTGAAGATCGAAGAAGTTCCTAAAGGATAAGCGCGAGATGCGGATTAGCCTTTAGGAACTTTTTGTTTGTCCTGATAGTTTTAGCAGGTGCTAAAAGTTGGGCTTTCTGGTCATTTAGGGTAAGATGGAATTATTAGAATTTTCAGAAAGGAAGCAAAAATGATTCGCAAAGCACAAAAGAGCGACTATGAAGCAATTTATCCAATCTTAAACCAGATTTTTGACGAAATGGACATGGACACCATCAACCGCCTGCCAGAAAGCCAATTTTACGATTTAATGCGACTGGGTTTTATTTCCGAAAACTACCGCTATTCCTACAACCGGATCTGGGTGGACGTCGACCAAAATGACCGGGTTAGGGGCATGATCTGCATGTATCCCGACAAGGCCCAAGGCATTATCGACGTCGTTTTGAAAAAGTACATGGCCAGAGTCGGCCTGCCCTTGACCACTGATATTTTTACCGATAAAGAAGCTGAAAAGGGCGAATGGTACATCGATGCCTTGGCCGTGGCGCCGCGTGACTGGGGCAAGGGAATTGCCAGCCGCTTGATGGAAATTGCGCCTAAGCTTGCCAAAAAGCACGGCTACAAGAAGGTCAGCTTGAACGTAGACAAAGAAAACCCTCGCGCACAAAGATTGTATGTGCACAAGGGTTTTGTCACGACTAATTCTATGACTATCGGCGATCGCGTTTACGACCACATGGTAAAAGCAGTCTAAAAAAGCTGGTATTGCCGGCGGTCCGTCTCCGGTTCATCAGGGGCGGAAAATCCGGCAGCTTCAAGGGCGTCACGTGCCACTGGGTGAAGAGGACCGCGATTAAGAGAATAAAAGGGATATCTTCTTCCCGGTCAATCTGGCAGGTTAGGGTGACGCCTTTGTCGGCAACCGTCGTTTTCACGCTGGCCACCTTTTTGACGCCGCTTCGAAATGCATAGCTGCCTTGCTTGATGGAGCCGTTGACCCAATAGTTGAGCCGGGTAATGTACAAGAGGTTGACCTGGTGGCTGTTGACCTTTTCAACATGGACCAAGGAGTGGTGGATCACGTCGATGGTATAAGAGTTGATCAGGCCGGTTCCATCACTGAACAAGCGGCCAATTTCCGCACCTGTCGTATCAATGAGATAGAGGGTGTGGTTGGGGTTGTCAAGATTGCCGCGAATGGCGCCAAAAGGCTGCCCCTGTTCATCGGTGATGGGAATTTGGCCGCTTTGTCGCTCTTGGCTGAGGTAGAGGGTAAAAAGCATTATGCTCCTGCTTGCTCTTTGGCATTATCGGCGATAATCTTGTTGATCGCCCAGGCAACCCCATCCTCATTGTTGGTCTTGGTCACAAAGCTGGCCACCTTCTTGATTTGCGGTACGCCATTACCCATAGCGATGCCGGTACCGGCAGCCACGATCATGCTCTCATCGTTTAAGTTGTCGCCAATAGCAGCGACTTCTTCAGGCTTCAAGCCCTTGGCAGCCGCGTAGTCCATCAAAGACTGCCCCTTTTGGGCGCTCTTGGCATTGATTTCAATGTTGTCGGCAGCGCTAGAGGTAATGGACAAGTCAGCGATATCGTTGATTTCCTTGATGACATCGGTGAAGGCCCATTGCCCCCGGGAGTCAAAGACCAGGATCTTCATCACTTCGACGCCTGGTTCAGCCAGCAGGTCTTCATAGCTTGGGACTTGCTGGATAGAAACGATGGCTGGCTTGCTGGCAGAAACCAGAACAGCCTCTTTAAAGGTCAGCTGCGGATTCAATTCCACCATCAGGTGAGCAACGTTGGTAATCCGCTTGCTGAGGTCGTCAGAGTAGACATGGTCGCCGGTGACCACTTCAAAGTAGAAGTTTTCTTTTTTGAGCAAGCGGCAGATCTTCTTAGCAACGTCTAAGTCAATCGGATTTTTCACGATCAAGTTGCCTTCCGTGTCAAAAACCAGACCGCCATTTAAGTTAATAAAGCCGCATTGAATGCCATATTCTTGAATCATTGGCTGAGATTCGTGGGGTGCTCGGCCACTGGCCACCATGAATTCAATGCCGTTTTCTTGTGCGCGTTTGATTGCTTGAACATTAGCAGGAGAGACCTCCATTGAGGAGTTCAAAAGCGTCCCATCCAAATCGCAAGCAATAAGTTTAATCATCAGGTTTTCCTCCTTATATGTTATCGATTTCATCATAACATAAAGCGGGAAAATGGTTGCGAAAAAGACGCAAAATTTAAGAAAAAAGATGTGTGATTTTCTTCACTAAGTTCTTTAATTGCTGAGATAAGAATGGTAAGATAAATAAAGGTGAGAAACAGATGAAACATTTTATCGGAAATGATTGGGACGAGGTCTTGGCACCAGTCTTTGCAAGTGAGGAATATCACACACTGCATGAATTTTTGAAGACCGAGTATCAGACGAAGCAGATTTTTCCCGACATGTACCATATTTTTACAGCCTTTAAATTGACGCCTTTTAAAGATACTAAAGTCGTCATTTTGGGCCAAGACCCCTACCACAATCCGGGTCAGGCTACTGGCATGAGCTTTGCTGTCATGCCGGGAATTCCCTTGCCGCCATCACTAAAGAACATCTATAAGGAGCTCTACGATGATGTGGGCGCTCAGCCCGTCAACCATGGCTATTTGAAGAAGTGGGCCGACCAAGGAGTGCTCCTCTTAAATGCCGTTTTGACCGTTCCTTATGGCCAAGCCAATGGCCACCAGGGCAAGGGCTGGGAGCAGGTAACGGATGCTGCCATTAAAGCTTTGAGTGAGCGCGGACAAGTGGTCTTCATCTTGTGGGGGCGCTTTGCCCAAAACAAGATTCCGCTAATTGATGAGACCAAGAACGTCATCATTAAATCGGCTCACCCGAGTCCATTTTCAGCAAACCGCGGCTTTTTCGGGTCCCGGCCATTTTCCAGATGCAATCAAGCTTTGATCAATTTTGGCAAGAGACCGATCGATTGGCAATTGCCAGCTGATCCGGAAGTCGAATAAAAAGTAAAAAGCTAAAAATTTAAAAGATCTAAAACAAGAAGAAAATCGAGGAGAATTTTGATGGAAGTATTTGAACAGTTGAAGCAGCTAATCAAGTCTAAGGACAAGCAACGGATCGTTTTCCCTGAAGGCGATGACGTGCGGATTTTAACCGCCGTCAGCCAGCTGAAAAAAGACGATCTGCTTGAACCGATCGTGTTAGGCAAGGAGGACCAGGTTTTGGCCTTGGCTAAGGAAAACGGCTTAGACTTAAGCGGCGTGACGATCATTGATCCAGTATCCAGTCCCGACTTTGAGGAAATGTGCCAAAAGTTCCATGAGCGCATGCAAGGCGGCAAGCACTTCCAAACCATGGAAGAAGCCGAAAAGGCCATGCACGATGCCAACTTCTACGGCACCATGCTGGTTTATACCGGCAAGGCTGACGGGATGGTGTCTGGGGCGGCCCACTCAACCGCCGACACGGTGCGCCCAGCCCTCTTTATCTTGAAGACCAAGCCGGGGATGCACCGGATTTCTGGTTCTTTCATCATGGAAAGAGGAGAAGAGAAGTATGTCTTTGCTGACTGCGCGATCTCCATTGACCCAACAGCTGACCAACTGGCAGAATTTGCTGCTCAATCGGCAGCAACGGCCAAGATGATCGGGATTGACCCTAAGATTGCCTTTTTGAGCTTCTCCACCCATGGCTCAGCCAAAGGACCGCAAGTGGACAAGGTCAGCGAAGCTGCTAAGCTCTTTAAGGACCAGCACCCAGAAATTCCAGCTGATGGGGAATTGCAGTTTGACGCTGCCTTTGTCCCAGCTGTTGCCAAGTTGAAGGCGCCAGATTCAGAAGTTGCCGGTCATGCCAATGTTTTTGTTTTCCCAGAACTGCAATCCGGGAACATTTCCTACAAGATTGCCCAGCGTCTGGGCGGCTTTACCGCCATTGGCCCAGTTTTGCAAGGCGTGGCCAAGCCAGTTAACGACCTCTCTCGCGGCTGCAGCGCTGACGATGTCTACAAGATCGGCATTTTGACCGCTGCCCAAGCCGTAAGTGAAGATTAGCAGAATTTGATAAGCATAGATGGGAAAAGTATGACTGAAATTGCAATCAACTCCGCTGAGCAAATGCAAAAACTCGGCCAAGCTTTGGCTAAAAGTGCCAAGCCTCATGACCTCTTGCTGCTAAAAGGGGACCTGGGAGCCGGCAAGACAACCATGACCCAAGGTTTTGGCCGCGAACTGGGCATTAGACGGCCCGTCAAGAGTCCGACCTTCACCTTGGTTAGAGAATACCGGGAAGGGAAGATGCCTCTCTTCCACATGGACTTTTACCGGCTGGAAGGCGATGACCTGGCCTCAATCGATTTGAACGAATATCTGGCTGAAGACGGCGTCGTCATCATCGAATGGCCGCAAGTGATCAGCGCCGACCTGCCGGATGAATATTTGTCCTTGATCTTGAAGCGGGTTGACGATTCCTGGGATTCCACCAAGCGGGTCGTCACCCTGGATCCGCACGGCAGCCGGGCTAGCCAGTGGGCCGAAGATGCTCTGAAAATTTATCAAGAAACTAAATAAAATATAAAAGATCCTCTAGTGTTTTCCTAGAGGATCTTTTTTTAGACATGGTAGACAAACTTTTTCAAAAGATCGTCGCCGTGTCTTTCTTCTTCTTTGAGCAAGATGCCGGCGCAGGCCTCGCTGTCGCTTAAAGCATTGTGGTGGTGCCAGAGCTGGACGTCGAGTAGGTCAGACACGGTGTCCAGCTGGTAGTTGGCTAAACCTGGCTCCAGCTTCTTGGAGACGGCTAGGGTGTCGATAGCCAGGTAGTGGGGCTCAGGGATGCCGTAGCGGGCTAGGGACTGCTTCATGACGTTGACGTCAAAGCGGGCATTATGGGCGGTAACCAGCATCCCTGGCTGAAAGAGCCCCTTGATCTTGGGCCAGACTTCCGCCATGGTGGGAGCAGCTGCCACGTCTTCTGCCGTAATGTCATGAACCTTGACCTGCCGGGCATCAAAGGCCATCTGCGGATTGATGACCGTATAAAAACGATCAATAATCTTGCTGTCTCTGACCAAGACCAGGGCCAGGGAACAAGCGCTGGCCGGATGCTGATTGGCCGTTTCAAAATCCATTGCGACAAAATTCATCATGCTTTTTTACCCTTTCCTTCGTCTGAAGCAATTTTACACGTTATTTGTAGTATAACACAGCTTGAATGCGGTAAAATAACAAAGGAAGAATTACGAGGAGGCAAATTAATTTGAAGTTACAAGAATTAAAGGCTCAAGGCATTGATATTCAAGAACATATTCCTTTGAGCCGGTACACTTTTACCAAAACCGGTGGCAAGGCCCAGTACCTCGCCTTTCCTAAGAACGTGCTCGAGCTTGAGGAATTGGTAAAGGCAGTTAAAGAAGAGCAGCTGCCCTTGACGGTGATTGGCAATGCCTCAAATCTGATTATCCGCGACAAGGGGATCAAGGGTCTGGTCGTGATCTTAACGGAAATGAACGAGATCAAGGTCGACGGTGACAAGGTGGAAGCCCAAGCCGGGGCCAAGATCATTGATACTTCTTTTGCAGCCGGCAACAGCGGCTTGTCTGGCCTGGAATTTGCGGCCGGCATCCCCGGCTCAGTCGGCGGAGCTGTCTTTATGAACGCGGGTGCTTACGGCGGAGAAACCCAAGACTGCCTGGAAAGCGCCACGGTTTTAACCAGAGAGGGCGCAATCAAGACCTATTCTAATGCTGACTTAAAGTTCAGCTACCGCCATTCCTTGGTGCAAGAAACGGGTGATATCGTGATCAAGGCCACTTTTGCCTTGAAAAAGGGCGATAAAGCCGAGATCTTGGACCAGATGAACTACCTGAACGCTCTGAGAAAGTACAAGCAGCCTCTAGAGTACCCATCCTGCGGCAGCGTCTTTAAGCGGCCAACTGGCCACTTTGTGGGTCCGATGATCATTGAAGCGGGTCTGCAAGGCAAGCAAATTGGCGGGGCGCAGGTGTCCACGAAGCACGCCGGCTTTATCGTGAACAAGGGCAGCGCGACGGCAACTGACTACCTCAACTTGATCCACTACATCCAAAAGACGATTAAAGAAAAAGATGGCATTAGTCTAGAAACTGAGGTCCGCATTATTGGCGAAGAATAAGTAATTTTTAAATAGAAAAATGGGAACAACAAATGGAAATTATTAAGTTGGATCACATCACCAAGGAATATGATGATGGCTTTGTGGCCTTGAAGGATATCAATATCTCAATTGAATCCGGCAAGTTCTACTCCTTGCTTGGGCCATCAGGTTCAGGCAAAACGACGATTTTGCGCATTATTGCCGGTTTTACGGAGCCTTCGGCCGGCAAGCTCTATTTTGCCGGGGAAGATATTACCGGCCTTGATGCATCCAAGAGACATATAAATACGGTTTTTCAGAATTATGCTCTTTTTCCGCATTTAAATGTCTATGAAAACGTGGCCTTTGGCTTGAAGCTGAAGCGCCGGCCGGAAAGTGAAATTCGGCAAAAGGTGAAAGATGCCTTAAAGACGGTCCGCTTGGACGGCTACGCCAACCGGGAAATTTCAGAACTGAGCGGGGGCCAGCAGCAGCGGGTAGCCATTGCCCGGGCCATTATCAATGAACCGAAGGTCCTGCTTTTGGACGAATCACTTTCAGCTTTAGACAAGCGCCTTAGAAAAGAAATGCAGTTTGAGTTGCGGGCCATCCAAAAGAAGCTGGGCATCACCTTTATCTTTGTCACCCACGACCAAGAAGAAGCCTTGGCCATGAGTGACGAAATCTTCGTTTTGAATGACGGGACCATCCAGCAAAGCGGGTCTCCTGTCGACATTTACGATGAGCCGGTTAACGACTTTGTTGCCCGCTTTATTGGCGACTCCAACATCTTGTCTGGGAAGATGATCCGGGACTTTGAGGTTGAATTTGCCGGCAAGCAGTTTGAATGTGCCGATGCCGGGATTACCCCAGGGGAAAAGGTTGAAGTCGTGCTGCGGCCGGAAGACTTGGATATTACGGCGACTAACCCCAAGCTGTCCATGACGGTCCAGAGTCAGCTCTTTTTGGGCGACCACTTTGAAATCAAGGCGGTTGACGAATCCGGCTTTGAATGGCTGATCCATTCCACCAATGGGGTCAAGATCGGTCAAGAGATCGGGATTTTCTTTGATCCTGAAGACATCCACGTCATGCGGCTGGGCGAAACCGAAGAAGAATTCGATGCCCGGCTTGAGACTTACGAAGGGGAGGACAAGGAATGAGAAAGAAACAATCATTTTTTCTATTGCCCTACCTGCTCTGGATCATCCTCTTCGTGATCGCGCCGGTAGTTTTGATCGTGGGCTACTCCTTGACCAACAGTCAGGGACACTTTAGCTTGCAGAATTTTGCCTTGTTCTTTTCCAAAGGCACCTTTATCCGCATGATGCTGAATTCCTTTTGGTATGCCTTGCTAATCACCTTTTTCTGCTTGCTGATCTCTTATCCAGCTGCTTTGGCCTTAACCCGTCTCAAAAATCAGCAGTTTTGGCTGATGCTGGTGATTTTGCCGACCTGGATCAACCTGCTTTTAAAGGCATACGCCTTTATCGGGATTTTTTCTAGAGATGGGATGGTTAACCAGTTCCTCCACCTCTTTGGCTTAGGTCCAGCGGAAATCATGTTTACCGACTTTGCCTTCATTTTCGTAGCAACTTATATCGAAATTCCCTTCATGATCATGCCGATCTACAATTCTTTAAAAGAAATTGATCCAGCCTTGATCTCGGCCAGTTCTGACTTAGGCGCCAATTTCTGGCAGACTTTCCGCTATGTCATTTGGCCCCTGTCTTGGCCTGGCGTTGAATCTGGGATTCAGGCCATTTTTATTCCGTCCCTGTCCCTCTTTATGCTGACGCGGCTGATCGGCGGGAACCGAGTGATTACCCTGGGGACGGCGGTTGAAGAATACTTCTTGACCACCATGAACTGGAATATGGGGTCAACGATTGGGGTCATTTTGATCGTCTTGATGACCATCGTCATGATCCTCACTTCCCGCAAGCGCCATAAGAAGGAGATCAAGCTATGAAAAAACACATCTGGAGCAAAGTATATTTTTTCCTGGTCTTGGCCATCTTATACTTGCCGATTTTTTACCTGATTTACTTTTCCTTTTCTAGCGGCTCCAACATGGACCACTTTAAAGGCTTCACCTGGCGGCACTACCAGACCCTCTTTAACGATGGGCGCTTGCTGGCCATTTTGCTGGAAACGATCATGCTGGCCCTTTTGTCCAGCCTGATTGCGACGGTGCTGGGGACTTTAGGGGCCATTGCCATTGAAAATGTGAAAAAGTCTAGTGTGAAAAGACTGCTTTTGTCTTTAAACAACGTTTTGATGGTGTCACCTGATGTTATCATCGGGGCTAGTTTCTTGATCCTTTTTACTACCTTGGGCTTCAGCCTGGGCTTTGCTTCTGTTTTGCTCAGTCACATTGCCTTTTCGGTGCCGATCGTGGTCTTGATGGTTTTGCCGAAATTGCGGGAAATGGACAATTCCCTAATTGACGCAGCCCGTGACTTGGGGGCTAGCTACTACCAGGTCTTCAGCCAGGTTCTTTTGCCGGCCCTGACGCCGGGGATCGTGTCCGGGATGTTTATGGCCTTGACCTATTCCCTAGATGACTTTGCGGTGACCTTCTTCGTTACTGGGAACGGCTTTACCACTTTGTCAGTGGAAATCTACTCCCGGGCCCGGCAGGGGATTGACCTAGAAGTGAACGCCTTGAGTACGATTATTTTCCTCTTTGTCCTCTTATTAGTGGGGATTTACTACCTGATCTCTAAGCAGCAGGGCAAGAAGGGGAGCAAGCTGGGAGGACTTTTGCGATGAAAAAAATACTTTCAGCCTCTCTGGTAATCTTGCTGGTTTGCCTAGGCCTCTACTGGGGTGCCCAAAAGCTGGACAGCTCAAGCGGCGGCAGTGCCAGCAGCAAGAAGGACCTGATCATCTACAACTGGGGCGACTATGTGGACCCAGCCTTGATCACCAAGTTTGAGAAAAAGACCGGCTACCACGTCATCTACGAGACTTTTGACTCAAACGAAGCCATGTACACCAAGATCAAGCAAGGCGGGACCTCTTATGACATTGCGGTTCCCTCTGACTACATGATTACCAAGCTGCGCAAAGACAACTTGCTGGAAAAAATCGATACCAGCAAACTGAGTAATTTCAAGTACATCGGCCAGGAATTTTTGCACAAGTCTTTTGACCTTAAGAATGAATATTCCGTGCCTTATTTCTGGGGCACCCTGGGAATCGTTTATAACGACCGCTATGTTAAAAAAGGCGAAATCAAGAAGTGGGATGACCTCTGGAAGAAAAAGTACCGTGACCAAATCCTGCTCGTTGACTCAGCCCGCGATATGATGGGGGTAGCCCTGATTTCTCTAGGCTATTCAGTCAATGACACCAATTCCAAGCACTTGGCTCAAGCCAAGGCCAAGCTGGACAAATTGGGGCAAAACGTGAAGGCGATCGTGGCTGACGAACTGAAGATGTACATGGTGCAAAATGAAGCCTGGATCGGGGTCACTTATTCTGGAGAAGCTGCAACCATGATGAGTGAAAACTCCCATATTCACTACTATGTGCCAAGCGAAGGGTCCAACCTCTGGTTTGACAATATCGTGATTCCTAAGACTGCTAAGAACAAAAAGGCAGCCTACAAGTTCATCAACTTCATGCTGGAGCCGAAGAACGCTGCGCAAAATGCCGAATACATCGGCTATGCAACGCCAAACCTGGCAGCGCAAAAGATTTTGCCAAAATCAGTCAGAAACGACAAGCAGTTCTATCCGCCAATGTCGACTTTGAAGAACTTGGAGGTTTATGAAGATCTGCCAAGCAGCAAGGTCCAAGAATATAACGATCTTTTCCTAGAATTTAAGATGTACGCGCGAAATTAGGCTAAAATAGACTATATAGGCAAAAGATAGAAAGGATAGTGGAGGAATGCAAATTAATCTATCAAGCCTCTGGACCTGGCACACTCTGTCCATGATCTTGGATGTCTTGATTACCTGGTACTTTATTTATCACCTGACCCTCCTCATCAAGGGGACCAAGGCGGTGCAGCTGGCCAACGGGATCATCTTGATCATGATTGCCCGGGTTTTGGCTGGCTGGGCGCAATTGACGACGGTGACCTTTATCTTGGACCAGATCGTTTCCTGGGCCGTGATCGGAATTATTGTCGTCTTCCAGCCGGAAATCAGACGGGGACTAGAGCGGCTTGGCCGCGTGTCGCTATTTTCTGATCAAGAAAACAGTGCGCGCAAGCAGCAAGAGCGGCTGGTCAAAGAACTCGACAAGGCCATTCAGTACATGTCTAAGCGCCGGATCGGGGCCCTGATTACCCTGGAACAAAAGACCGGGCTAGAAGAGTACGTAGAAACCGGGATCAAGCTGGATGCCGTAGTGACCGGGGAGCTTTTGATCAACATTTTTATCCCCAATACGCCTTTGCACGACGGGGCGGTGATCATCAAGAATAACCGGATCCAAGTGGCTTCAGCCTACCTGCCCCTGTCTGACAATGCCATGATTCCCAAGAGCCTGGGGACCAGACACCGGGCCGCGGTCGGGATCAGTGAAGTAACTGACGCCATTACCGTGGTCGTTTCCGAAGAAACGGGTGGCGTAACCATTACCAGAAACGGCCAGTTTATGGTGGACTTAAGCCAGCAAGAATATCTCAAGTACTTGCGGGCAGAACTGGTCACGGAAGAGCAGAAGAAGGCTCCATGGCCAATCAGAGTGGCCAGAAAAATCTGGAATTGGGGTGAAAAGTAATGCACCGAATTATTGAAACCAAGTGGTTCTATAAGCTTTTTTCCCTGGTTTTGGCCATTATTTTAGTGGCCTTTGTCGACAACACCCAGGTTTCGACCAATAACCAAAGCAAGGTTCAGCAAACTGCAACGACCAAGCAGAGCCTGAAGATGCCCTTGCAGGTCTCGGTTGACGCCGACAAGTACTATGTGACTGGCTACCCAGACAAGGTCAAGGTGACTTTGGAAGGGCCAAACGCCCTAGTGACTTCGGCAGTCAATACCCAAAACTTCCGGGTGTATATTGACCTCAGCAAACTCAGCGTGGGCAGTCACCGGGTCAATATCAAGGTCTCCGGTCTGCCTAGCCAGCTGTCTTACAAGCTGTCGCAAAAGTACGTGACGGTCAACATCCAAAAGCGAAAGTCCCGCACCATGCCGGTTCAAATAGGTTATAATAAAAATGCTGTGGCCAGTGGCTATGACATTGGCACCGCTAGCGTCAGTCCGGAAACGGTTGAGGTTACCGGTGCTCAAAGCGAAGTCAACCAGATTGACCACATTGAAGCCAAGCTTTCCGTGCCAAATGGGACCAATAAGACCATGAAGCGCAGCGTTTTGCTTCAGGCCTACGATGCCAAGAACCGGCAGCTGAATGTGGTGATTACGCCGTCTACGGCTCAGGTTACCTTGCCGATTTCAGTTTCCAAGAAGACGGTGAAACTGAAGCTGAACGCGAAGAACGGGTCTAAGAGCAAGGTTTACTCCTTGACCGCTAAGGAAGAAAAGGTTACCCTGTATGGACAAAAAGAAGCCCTTAAGAAATTGAGCTCCTTGACCCTGAACGTTGACCTAACTGGCGTCAAGTCCAGTACGACCCAGACGATTAAGTTGCCCGTTCCAGACGGGATTGCTTGGGTGGATCCGGCTAGCGTCAGCGTGAAGATCGACGTTAGCGATTCAAGTGACTAAGGCTTGGCAAAAAAGAATAAAAGAATAGATATAAAAACAAGAAGTCGAAAATCAAGATAAAGAAACAAAGAAAGGTTCTTTTGAATAATGCTTAAATATTTTGGTACTGATGGCGTTCGCGGTGAAGCAAATAAGGTCTTAACCCCAGAAATGGCCTTTAAGTTGGGCCGGATGGGCGGCTACGTCTTAACCAAGGAAAAAGAAGATGGCGGCCAAGCCAAGGTCTTGGTATCTCGGGACACTAGAATTTCTGGTGAAATGCTAGAATACGCTTTGATCGCTGGGCTCTTGTCAGTCGGCATCGAAGTCTTGGAATGCGGCGTTATGACTACTCCTGGCTTGTCTTACTTAGTCCGGGCCCAAGGCGCTGATGCCGGCGTTCAGATCTCAGCTTCCCACAACCCAGTTGAAGACAACGGGATCAAGTTCTTCGGCAGCGACGGCTTGAAGCTGTCAGATGCCAAGGAAGAAGAAATCGAAGAATTGATCGATGCCAAGCAAGACATGCTGCCAAGACCATCTGCTGAAGGTTTGGGTACGGTCACTGACTTCCGCGACGGTGCCAACAAGTACATTCAATTCTTGGAAAACACCATTCCAGAAGACTTGAGCGGCATCAAGGTTGTGATCGACGGGGCCAACGGGGCAGCCAGTGCCTTCATTTCCCGCTTGTTTGCAGACTTAGACGTTGACTTCACCACGATCTCAACTCATCCAAACGGCTTGAACATCAACGACCACTGCGGGGCGACCCACACGGCGCACTTGCAAGAAGAAGTCGTTAAGCAAGGCGCACAACTGGGTTTGGCCTTTGACGGGGATGCAGACCGCTGCATCGCTGTCGACGAAAATGGCAACGAAGTTGACGGTGACCACATCATGTACGTGATCGGCTCTTACTTGGCTGACCACGGCCGCTTAAAGAAGGACACGATCGTGACGACCGTCATGAGCAATCTGGGCTTCACCAAGGCCTTGGAACGCCGCGGCATCAAGAATGTCAGAACCCAAGTTGGCGACCGCTACGTTTCAGAAGAAATGCGGGCTAACGGCTACAGCCTGGGCGGGGAACAATCTGGCCACGTCATCATCAGTGACTACCACAACACCGGTGACGGGATGCTGACTGGGATTCACTTGATGCTGGTTATGAAGAAGACTGGCAAGAGCTTGACCGAACTTTTGACTGACTTCAAGGAATACCCACAAGTCTTGGTTAACGTGCCAGTTAAGGACAAGAACACGTGGAAGAACTATCCTGCCATTACCGACGCCATTGCTAGCGTTGAAAGCGACATGGCAGGCGACGGCCGGGTTTTGGTTCGCCCATCCGGTACCCAAGAACTGCTTCGCGTCATGGCTGAAGGCCCAACCCAAGAATTGACGCAAAGCTACGTCGACCGCATTGTCAAGGTCGTTGAAGCTGAAATGGGTGCTTAATTAGATAGCATACAAAAAGAAAGTCTGGAAACAGGCTTTCTTTTTTTGCATGAAATTAGGCAAATCTAATATAATTAAGTGTAGAAAAGTAAGTAGACTTAACTAAGAAGATAAATGAACAAAGATTAGTGGGAATTTTTAGGAGGAAAAACGATGTCGATTAAGATGCTTGCCATCGACCTTGATGGGACTTTATTGTCCAGTGCCAAAACCATTCTGCCAGCCACCCAAAGGGCGCTGGAAGAGGCTAAAGCAGCCGGAATCAAGGTGGTTTTGGCTTCGGGCAGACCCTTGTCAGGGATCAGAGAATATGCTGACCAATTGGGCTTAAAGGGACGAGATGAGTACGCGATCCTTTTTAACGGGGCAATCGTGCAAAATCTCGACCAAGAAGTCTTGATCAGCCATGAGCTGGACATGCAGGACTTTAACACCTTCGTTCATATGCAAAGGCTGAGTCATGTCAACCTGACCTTTGAAACGCCAGAGCGCTTTTATTCCATGGATCAAAAGCTCTCGATCAGAATGCAGGTGGACGGCGCTGAAACTAAAAACCAGCTGTGGCTGCAAGACCGGGAAGACTTCAAAAAGGACTTCAAGTTTGCCAAAGCCGTTTATACCTGCGATGATCCAGAGCAAATGGACCGCTTTTGGAACCGGCTGCCAGACTGGTTCTTCCAAAGCTATGCTATGGTCCGCAGCTGGCCGGAGGTGGCAGAAGCCGGGTCTCTTGGAGCATCCAAAGGTCTAGCCATCAGTGAACTGGCTTCCCGCCTTGGTTTTAAGAACAGCGAAGTCATGATTTTTGGCGACCAAGGCAATGACCGGTCCATGTTTGAAATCGAAGACTTCCAAAGAGTAGCCATGGGCAACGCCATTGACGAAATCAAGGAACTGGCAGACTACGTGACCGACACCAACGACCGCGACGGGATTGCCAAGGCCTTGCACAAGCTGGTCATGTAGGATTTTTGCTAAAAGAAAAAAGAGTAGAGATTGTTATTGAATAAGTGAGAAAGGGTAAATCAACAGATTTGCCCTTTTTTGCTTTAAGGTTAACAGCCAGGAGAAAGTAAAATGATGGAATTAAAGGAAATTGATCAAAAGATAAAGGAGATCTTTGACCAGACGATTAAAAAAGGCATTATCAGCGGCGTTTCTTACGCGGTGGTTGATGAAGAGCAGACTCTTAGTCACTACCTAGGAACGAGCTATCAAGATGGACCGCAGCTGGCACCAGGCATGCTCTATGACCTAGCTTCTCTTACCAAGGTGGTGGGGACCGCCAGCGGGATTTTTGGCTTGCTAGATCAAGGAAAAATTCGCTTGGAGGACCAAGTTGGTGACTTTTTTGCCACTGGCTTTGACCAGATAACGATCAAGGAGCTCTTGCTCCACACCAGCGGCCTGGCACCAGACTTAGACAATGTTTGGCAATATGACAGCCCCCAAGCCGTCTGGGAGGCGGTAAAAGCTAGTCGGCAGGTCTACCAGCCCGGGACGGACTCGGTTTATTCCGATTTGAATTTTATCGTGCTTGGCAAAATCTTGGAAATAGTGACTGGTGAACCATTAGACCGTTACTTAAAAGAAAAAATCTTTTTGCCAGTTGGGATGCAAAACACCGGCTTTTTGCCAAAGGCAGAGAAAAGCCGCATCGTCCCAACTGAAATCACCAAAGAGCGCGGCTGGGTTTGGGGCAGCGTCCATGACGAAACCGCCTACCAGATGGGCGGCGTTGCGGGCCATGCAGGGCTTTTTTCCAGTCTGGATGACCTAGTTCTTTTTAGCAAATTCTATCTGGAAAAAAGCAAAACTAGTCCAGTAATTCAATCTTTAGTTGACTATGATGTCTTTGAGCGGACCCTGGCCTGGATCCGCTGGCAAGCCGGGAAAAAGTTCTACTGGCATACCGGCTTTACCGGCCCAGGCTTAGGGATCGATTTAGACAATAAGCGAGCGATAATTATTTTGGCCAATGCCGTTTACCCAAAAAGGGGCAATACCGCCTGGCAAGAGGCCAGACGACAAGCGACAGCCAGCTTTTTTGGCGTCCAGTACCGAATAGGTTGACAAGTGTAAACATTGTGCTAAAATAATTATGTAGTTTACAGATGTAGACAAAAAGAAAGTGAAAAGATAGATCACGATAAACATGTTTATAAAGATTGCTAAGGGAGGCAAAAATCATGAGTGAAAAAGATTGTCAGATTTCCAGCAGCGAATGGCAGGCAATGCGGATCGTCTGGTCGCTGGGCGAAGTGACCAGCAGCCAGGTGGTTGACCAGCTAGAGCAAAAATACGGCTGGAGCGCATCAACAACTAAGACGCTGCTGCGCCGGCTGGTTGAAAAAGACTACCTGGAAGTGGCCAGAACTGGTCACCGCTTTTCCTATAAGGCTAAGCTAAGTGAAGAAGAAGGCATGTACCAAAACCTGAAGGCTGAACTGTCAACCATGTGCGACATGCATAAGGGGGCGGTTTTGCTCCGGCTCTTAGACGAGATTCCGCTTAGTCAGGGCGATCTCTCCTTGCTGGCCGCAAAACTGGAAGAAAAGAAGCAAACTGCCCCTGAGACAGTGCCTTGCAACTGCTTAGCGGCCTGCCATCCAGCAATGGAAGAAATGACGATGAAGGCTGAGAAATAAGAGATATTTTGAACTAGAAAAATAGAAGAAGGTAAATCGGATGTTGATCAAGATCCTTGTGGTAGCGATAGCCCTGGCTTTGACAGCCCTAATTTGTTGGTGGTTTTTCGGCAACTTTGACCAAAAGCAGGCCCATGCTGAAATCATCAATGGCCAGCAAGCAGGCCGCGTCGTCGTTAAGGGCGGCTATGAACCGGAAGTCTTGTACTTAAAGCAGGGCGTGCCAGCTGAAATTACTTTTGACATGGAAGACCAAACGGCCTGTCTGAGCCACGTGGTTTTCCCAGACTTAGGGGTCGACAAAGACCTAACTTTAGCTAAAGAAAGCAAGATCGTTATCCCAACCGACAAGAAGGGCGAAATTGACTACGCCTGCGGGATGAACATGTTTCATGGAAAGGTGATCGTACAATAATGTTCTTTTCAAACAAGCAAAAGCAAACCATCGTTGTTGACAAGGGCTATGAGCCCAGTGAAATCCATTTTAAGCAGGGCAAGCCTGCCGAAATTACTTTTAAAGTAAAAAACGACAATGCCTGCTTGCGGGAAGTTGACTTCAAGTCTTTAGACCAAAAGCTGGACCTTTTTGCCCCAGGCAAGCACCAAATTGCCATTCCGACTGATCAAAAAGGCGAAATTCCTTTTGCCTGCGGGATGGACATGTTTCATGGAAAGATCGTGGTGGACTAGATGAAAATGACTAATTGGCGCCGCTTTTGGCTGTGCCTAGTCTTGGCCTTGCCCATGCTGGCGGAGATGATCTTGATGCTGGGGCACGTGATGCTGCCCTTTAGCCGGGAATACAGCTTGATTGCTACGACCTTGATCATGCTGATTGCGGCAAAGCCTTATATCGTCAGCGCCTGGGCTGCTTTTAAGCGGCACCTGGCCAACATGAACACCCTGGTTGCGGTTGGGACCTCCATTACCTACCTCTACAGCGTTTTTGCCTATTTCACGGGCCGGGCAGTCTACTTTGAAAGTGCAGCCTTTGTCTTGATCTTCGTCCTTTTAGGCGATGCCATGGAAGAAAAGATGCACGCTAACGCTGAAGCAGCCTTAAGCAAGCTGATGGACCTACAGGCGAAAGAAGCCGAAGTCAAGCGAAACGGTGAATTTGTCAAGATTCCGCTGGCCGAAGTGGTCCCTGACGACATCATCAAGGTGCGGCCGGGTGAAAAGGTGCCGGTTGACGGCAAGGTCTTAGAAGGACAAAGCGCCATCGACGAAGCCATGGTGACCGGCGAAAGCATGCCGGTGAAAAAGGCTCCTGGCGACAGCGTGATTGGGGCGACCGTCAACGGGTCAGGGATGCTGATCATGGAAGCCGAAAAAGTCGGCAAGGACACCATGCTGTCTCAGATCATGGACGTGGTGAAAAAGGCACAAAATTCCCGGGCACCGATCCAAAAGTTGACCGACCAAATCTCCAACTACTTTGTGCCGATCGTCTTGATCTTGAGCATTGCGACCTTTACGGTTTGGTACCTGATCAGCGGTGACCCGGTGCAGGCCATGCTCTTTGCCGTGTCCGTGGTTGTGATTGCCTGCCCATGTGCCTTGGGCCTGGCAACGCCAACTGCTCTCTTGGTTGGCAGCGGCTGCAGTGCCCGCTTAGGGGTGCTCATCAAGGACGGGGAAGTCTTGGAAAAAGCTGCTAAGGTTGACATTTTAGTCTTTGACAAGACTGGTACCTTGACGGAAGGTCACCCGCAAGTGGTTGATCAAGTAGGCGACTCAGACGCTTTGCTCTTAGCAGCCAGCCTTGAAGCCAGTTCTGAGCACCCCTTGGCCAGCGCCATTGTGGACCAGGCCAAAAAGGCTAAGTTGTCTTTATTGCCAGTTGCCGATTTTGCCGCAGTTGAAGGCCAGGGCGTCAAAGGGATGATCAATGGCCAAGTAGTGAAAGTCGGCAAAGCTGAATTTGCCGGTAATAGCTTTTTGGCCAAAAAAGGCGAAGCCTTAGCTAAAGAAGCCAAGACTGTCGTTTATGTGCAAAAGGACGGCGAAACCGTCGGCCTCTTGGCTCTGCAAGACGCGCCAAAGCCAGAAGCCAAGAGCGTGATCCAGCAGCTGAAAGAGCGCAAGATCAAGACCGTAATGCTGACTGGGGACAACCCAGCCGTGGCTAGCGCCATCGGCCAAGAACTGGGCCTAGACCAGGTAATCGCTGGCGTCTTGCCCAAGGAAAAGGCCGAAGCCATTGAAGAACTGAAAAAAGATGGCGTAGTAGCCTTCGCTGGGGACGGAATCAATGATGCTCCTGCTTTAGCTACCGCTGACATTGGCATCGCCATGGGGACCGGGACTGATGTGGCTAAAGAAGCCGGAGGCATTGTCTTGGTCAAAAACGACCTGAAGGGCGTGTTAAGAGCTCTGGACGTAGCCAAGAAGACCTTCCAAAGGATCAAGCTCAACTTGTTCTGGGCTCTGATCTACAACCTGATTGGGATTCCAATTGCGGCTGGCGTCTTAGTGGGGGTTGGCATCAGCTTAAGCCCTGAACTGGCTGGCCTAGCCATGGCTTTGAGTTCAGTTTCGGTGGTCACGTCTTCACTCATGCTCAACTGGGTCAAGATCGCTGGGCAAGCTAGCTAAAGTAAAGACCAGGAAAAATTTAGACAAAAATCAAGTGAAATCGGTGTGATCGATTTCACTTTTTTGTTTGCCTTTAAAGCGCTTTATGTTGTATGCTAATAATAAGTGTGTTATTCAAAGAAACATTCGTTAGTTAGGAGCAATTTTGGAATCAATTAAGAAATACCTTAGCGTGGCTTTTTTTGCCTTTTTGGGCGGGGCAGCGCGCTACGGCTTAAACCAGCAGTTTTCCTTTTACGGCACCTTTGCCGGCAATCTCTTGGGCTGCTTTTTACTCGCTTTTTTAACTTACCTGTTCTTGAAGATCACGACTACGAAAGACTGGCTGGTGACCGGGTTAAGCACGGGCTTTGTGGGTGCTTTTACCACTTTTTCCAGCTTTAACCTGGACACTTTGAAGCTGCTGGCAGCTGGGCAGAGCCTGGGGGCCTTGCTCTATTTTCTGCTCAGCATTATCTGCGGCTTTCTTTTTGCCTTGTTGGGTAAAAAGGCAGCACTGGCAGTCAGTCAAAAAATGATAGAAAGGAGCTAGAGATGGTCTTTGCGGCAGCTTTTGGCGCCAGTTTTGGCGCAGTTTTGCGCTATGCGATTACGAATTACGGCAAGAAGCACTGGATGAAGCGGTCTGCTTTTCCCTGGCCAACCTTGCTGATCAACTTGACCGGGGCCTTTTTGCTAGGACTTTTGTTCCGGCTAAACCTGGGCGTTTTTTGGTATGCCTTGCTGGGCACCGGGGTGCTGGGCGGCTATACCACTTTTTCTACTTTGAACGTGGAAATGCTGTCTTTGGCAGGTAGCGGCCAAAAGCGCACCTTGAAATTCTACCTGCTTGCCAGCTACTTTGGCGGCTTAGCTTTAGTAACCCTAGGTTATGCTCTAGGCGGCTTGTAAGAAACCTATGAAGAAAAACTCTCTAACTTTTAGAAAAGTCATCTGCACTTTCTTGGCGATCCTTTCTCTAGCAGCGCTGTTGACCAGTCCAGTGACCTTTAAAATCGATGATGCCAAGGATTTCGCATCAGACACGATCGAAAATTTCGCCAATTCCAAAAAGCCCACCGCCATGTCGATGGCAGCCAATGCGGCTATTAACTCCGGATTGAAAGATGACTTGGTCAAGGAATTGCCCAAAAAGGTTTCGCTGAGTGAATCCTATTTGAGCCTTTACCACTTGGTGGTTCGCTACCGGGAAAACCAAAAGCTTAAGTCGTCAGACTTGAAGCTGCCGGCTAAAAATAGTCTGCAAAAGTTTCTATCAGAAATCATCTTGTACCTAGTCAATAGTGAGCTCAAGCAGCATGAGTCAGAGCTCCAGCAGATCACCCAGATCTACCAGCTGTCTTTGTGGGTTGTCTGCTTCTTGTACATTTTGGGCGTAGCCTTGCTGATCTTTAACCGGCATTTATCCTGGCTACCAGTTTTGCTTGGCTCAGCTAGTGCTTTTGGCTTTCAGGTCTTTATCTGCAACTACCTGACTAAGCTGGCCCAGCAGGAAGTTTACAGCAAGATCTGGTTCAATTATTCTTGGCGCAGCGTTGCCGGGTTTGCAATCGCCCTAATCTTAGTGGCCTTTCTTTTTTACCAAGATTGGCAAAACTGGCGGGGCAAGGAACAAAAAGTAAAGAAAATTACCGAAACCGAGGATTAATCCTCGGTTTTTTATTCCAATCAATAGTAAGCGCTTAATTTTCTTTAACTTGCCGTTCGGAAATTGGTAATATATAATAGTTAAAATAAGTTTAAATTGGTGCTTTATTGCTATTCACCAAACAAATTAAAAGTTGATTAATTATTGATTCCTGAAAATCAGGGTAGCTTAGCGGATAAAGCACGGTTTAAGGAGAAAAGATGAAAAAGCAGCTTAGAGAAATTCATAAAGAAGATATCACGAATAATGAGGCGGTAATAGCACTTTGCCAATTTATTAACCGCCGCTTAGTTCCGGTTGCCTTGTCTAATGGTTTTTGCCACTTATATAAGCTTGATCAAGAAGAACTCCTTGATATTTTAGGCCGTGATCCTTACATGGGCATTGCCATGAATGAAATTGCTGAAGTCCAAGAAGACTTCTATGCTTTTATGGATAGTGAAGAGACGCTTTATGAAAACCAGTTTCGCATCAAGCTCCCTGCTGAAAAAGACTTTTGTCTGATGCAGGTCCAAGGTGAAAAGGTCAGCTGCGAGGGGCAGGAGATGATCCTTTTTTGGGCAACGACCCTGTCTTTAAAGAAGCTGCAAAAACTGGATCAAGAAAAAAGACTAAAGATACCTTTGAAATCAGCTTCTTACTGTCTCCTTAACGTCGACAGCCGCTACAATAGCGTGACTGGTCTGCCTAATATGTCTTATTTCTATGAACTGGCAGACGCTGGGACCAAGGCCCTTTTGCGAATAAACAAGCAGCCGGTGCTCCTCGCCTTTAACCTGATTGGCTTTAGCCATTATAATGTTCGTTATTCCTACCGAGAAGGCAACCAGCTCCTGAAGGCTTTTGCCAATTTGCTGAGAAAGTATTTTGGCATTGAAAATTGTGGCCATTTCAACGAAGACGAATTCTATGCTTATACCGAAGATACTAATCTTGATCAAAGACTGAAAGACTTTATTGAGGAATGCCAGACCATTAATGGTGGCAAGAGTCTAAACGTCAGAATCGGCGTTTATGACAGCGTCAACCTTGCTTATGACGATATTGCGGAAAGCTGCAATTTTGTTAAATCAGCCTGCAACTATGAACGCAGTGCCAAGTCGCACGTCACTTACTTTAGCAAGGAAAAGCAGCATGACTTGGAACTGGAAAACTATGTTCTAAAGAATTTTGACCGGGCCTTAAAAGAAGGCTGGATTGAGCCTTTTTACCAGCCAATCGTCCGCATCTTAA
Organism: Lactobacillus sp.; assembly: GCF_051893255.1. Classification (GTDB taxonomy): domain Bacteria; phylum Bacillota; class Bacilli; order Lactobacillales; family Lactobacillaceae; genus Lactobacillus. Next base: position 29,664 of record NZ_JBJFHB010000017.1, read on the forward strand.
ACGGGCAAATGGGCAACTGGGAAGCCTTGGCCAGATGGCGGGTGCCAGACAAGGGGCTCTTGATGAACGAGCAGTTCGTGCCGATTTTAGACCGGGCGGGGATCCTTTATAAGATGGACCTCTACATGATTGACCGGGTAATCGCGGACTTAAAGACGATGCAGGACCGGGGCTGCGAGGATATTGCGATTTCGGTCAACCTCTTTAGCTCAGAATTTGAGCAGTACAATATGGCTGAAGAAATTGTGAGTCGCTTTGAGGCGAGCGGCTTAGACAAGCAGCTCTTAGTCATCGAAATTAGCAACGATATTCGCCACCTTAATTCAGAAAAAATCAAGGACCAGATGAAGATCTTCTACGAGCATGGCTTTTCCGTTTGGGTGGACAGCTTTGGCGAAGGCTATTCATCGATCAGCATCATGAAGGATGATCTGCCAATTACCTGTATCAAATTTGATGCCAGCTTCATCACTGATGACAACTTTGATCGATCTAAGAAAGTCTTGAAAAAGATGATTGAGCTGGCTGAAGAACTGGGGATCGATACGGTGGTCGGCGGCGTGGAAAATGCCAAGCAGCTGCTGACCTTGAGAGAAATCGGCTGCTCAGCAGCGCAAGGCTACTACTTTGGTCAGCCGCTGCCTTTTGCCAAAGCCTTTAATACCTGGGTCAAGGGACCAAATGCCAACGTCGAGCAGCTGGTTGAATCCAACTACTATAACGGCATCGGGATGATGAGTCTAGAAAAGCCGCAATTTATTGAACCGATCCAGGATCATTTCCTCACCTTTGAGCAGCCAGACATGATTTTTGACCGCTACTTTAAGGGAACGCCGCTGGGCTTTTTGGAATACCGAAACGGCAAATTGCACTATTTAAGAGGAAACGAAGGCTACACCCAATACCTGCTTAGCTGCGGGGCGGTTACGCAACAGGACCTTGAAGAGCATCCTTTTGCCACGGAAATGACAAACGTGGGCAAGCAGCTGTACCAAGAATTGGACCGCTGGATCAAGGAAGAATACTGGGAAAGCCACAAGACTGAATGGCACTACGGGGTCCATAGCTACCCTAACGGCCTGTATGTGGAAGGCTACCAGCGCTTGATGTCTTATAATCCTTACACCAATGCCTATGCCATCGTTGACGTTTTAACGTCTTATAATGCCAACCAGGTCTACCAGCAAAAGCAAAAACATGACTTGGGCAAGACTGCCGCCTTTAACCTTAATACCGACCAGTACCGGGACTTGCCAATTCCCTTTGTCACGGTCAGCCCAATTTATGACCATAAGAAAATCATTGACATGCAGTATGTTTATGTCAACCAGGCTTATTCCGAAATCATCGGCTTTGGCCGCGAGGAGCTGTTAGGAAACCGGATTTCCCTTTTCCATCAAAACGATGAGCTTGCATTTTGGATGGGAGAACTATTAAGGGCCAAGAATGGGCAAAGCCACTCTGGCATCATGCAAAGAGGGGATGGACACTGGTATGAATACGTCATCGCTCCAGCATCTGTACCAGATGCATATTCTTTAGCCATGATCAACATTGACGACCAAAAGCAAAAAGAGGTGGAAATTCAGAAAAAGCAGCAAACGACCAGTGAAATCCTGCAAATTTCTGAAATTTTAAACGTCGAAAACAATGACTTTAAGCAGTCGCTCCAAAGAGGCCTGGCTAAACTGGGCGAAGACTTAGAAGCTGACCGGGTTTCCCTGATGGAAGCAGATGGCAGCTTTGTTAGAAATGCCTATAGCTGGACTAAGGACGGTCTTGCCCAGGTGCAGGCTAAGCAGCAGAAAATGAGCTTTGACAATGATTCAGCCGGCTTTGGCATTGCTGAACTGTCAAGAGAAGACAGCTATTTGTTAACTGATCCAGTTCAAATTCAAAAAGCTCTGCCAGAGATTGTTGCCTCCTACCCAGCTGACTACCACTTGGAAAACGTCTTGCTGGCACCATTTTATGAAAGAGGCGCAGTTCGGGGCTTGATCCTGGTTGAAAATATCAACCTGGATTTAAACCTTGACTTCAAGAACCTGATTGAACTGGTTTCTGATTTCTTTGGCTCCAAGATTACTGGTCGCCGGTTAGAAAAGCAGAGAGATACGGACGTTTTGACTGGCTTAAACGACCGGCACCCATATTTTGCTAAGCTGAATCACTACCAAAAGAGCAAAAACTCTAGGGAAATTGGTATAATTTATATGGACTTAAACGGCTTGAAGGAGGCAAACGACAACTTTGGTCATGAGGCTGGCGACAACCTGTTGATCAAGACAAGCAAGTTCATCTTGCAATACTTCAGCCGGAAGATGGTTTACCGGGTTGGCGGGGATGAGTTTGTGGTGGTTGATGACCGCAACTCTAAAGAAATTTTTGATAAAGACTATCAAACTTTCCTCGATGCCTTAAACAGCCAAGATGCGCCATCGATTTCAGTTGGGAGAGCCTGGTGCCAGGATTCTCACCAATTAGAGCAGACAGTTGAAGAGGCGGACCGTGCCATGCAGCGCAATAAGGAAGCATACTACCAAACGCACAAGCGCTACCGGTAAGACGCAGGACGAGTATCAAGAAGTGAAAGCTGGGATTAAGCATGAAAAAGGTAAGAAGCAATACTATCTATTCAGCCATTGTCTTTTGTATCGTGGCAATATTTGCCATTCTCAGCTTTGTTGGGCAGGGGCCAACGGCCTTTGGCGGGATGTATGCTACGGACCCCTTAAGCTCTTTGCAAAATAAATGGACCAATGCCCAAGGGAAAAAGGTTGACGTCAACCACATTACCCCTACTAGTAAAAAGGTGGTCAACCTGTACTACCAGCTGCCGCAGAAGATCAACGGTGGCCAGTACGTGATCTTTTTCTCTAACAATGTCAAGCAGGTTGACGCTTATATTGGGAATAAGCATGTTTACAGCAGCCACACCGAGATTGCTGCTGATTGGCTCAACTTTACCGAGCACCGCGAGGCTTTTACCAATAACATCGCCATTTCCAAGAGCGATGCTGGCAAAAAGCTCCGTGTTAAGCTGACCGGCTTTTATTATGGAACCGGACAAATCACCCATTCTAGCCTCGGGACGGAAGGCGCCTTTTACAGCCGCTATATTCAAAGAAATGCTAACGTGATCTTGCTGGCGGTTGTGGAAGTAGTCTTAGGGATCATCTCGATTTTCTTTGCCTTCTTTGCCCCGCTCACTGAGAAGATTAAGCGCAGCTTGATTTACTACGCGATAACCGTGGTTCTTTGTGCCTTGATGCAGATGCAAAGCGAGCTGCAATTAACAGCAATTTTTGGTCACTATCGGATTTGGCGACTCTTTACCTATCCGGTACTGGTTGCTTTGCCATTTTTGCTGGTGACCATGATCAACGAGCAACTGGAATTTCGCAAGGAGAGCAATGCCCTCTATGCCTTTGGCTTGACGGCGGTTTCGACAGTTTACGTTTTATATAACAAGCTGGCGCATGGCATTGACTTTAACGGTGATTTGCCGGTCTTGATCGGAATTGTTGGCCTGGCTTATCTCAGCGGTTTAGTAATTCAGGTACTTGACTATGTGCAAGTGAAAAAACTGCAAAAGCAAGAAATTGCTGAAAATAAGGAGGATCCTGAGTTTTCTGGGGATGACTTTAAGATTCGCCGGGATGTCCACTGGGCTTATTTTGCCTTCTTTGTGGTCATGATCATTTGTATTGTTAGTGATCTATTTACCCAGCGTTTTGCTTATTACGGGGTTGCGATCAGCGCGTATCCTTTTACCCGCTATGGCTTCTTTTTGACTCAATTGGCGCTGTTTGTGCAGTTCTTTATTTCAGAGCTGACCGTCATGAAGCGACAGGGACAAGACGATACCTATACCGAGATGGTCAACTACGACCAGCTGACTGGTCTTTATACTCAGTACTACCTGACTGAAAAAATCAGCAAGGAGCGGGAAGAGGATCCATCCTTGATGCCAGCAGTCATCTATGTCAACTTGGCCAAGTTCAAGCTCTACAACGTCATCAATGGTCACGAAAAAGGTGACGAATGCTTGAAGCAGGTTGCTGACATTTTGAAGAGCGTGTTTGGCGAAGAGAACTTAGCCCGCTTTGGTAATGACCACTTTGTCATCTTTGATTTTGACGATGAAAATTCGATTGCCAAGGTAGAAAAGGCTAACCAATTGGTAGCTCAAATTGACATGTCCTTCAAGCTGTACCTGAAGGCCGGTATCTACTACTCAGACGGCAGCAAGTCGGTTGAAACAGAATACGACTATGCCAAAACTGCCTGTGACGAAGTTAAGGATGGGGCAGAAAACTGCTACCAAGTCTACACGGCCGAATTCAGTGAACAAGCTGAATACACCAAGTTCGTTGTCGACCACATCGACGATGCCATTCAAAATGGCGATATTCAGGTTTACTACCAGCCGCAAGTGCACCTGATGAACGGCAAATTGAATGGGCTGGAAGCCCTGGCTAGATGGAATGACCCTATCCGCGGCTTTATGTCGCCAGGCCGCTTTGTGCCGGTTTTGGAGGACAGCAACCTGACTTACAAGCTGGACCTCTATGTCTTAGAGGAAGCGATTAAGCTGATCAAGAGCCGGCTGGACCAAGGCTTAAAGATGGTGCCAATTTCCTTTAACCTGTCTCGAACCGACTTTGTAACCAGTGACCCCAACCAGATCTTGCTCGATCTGGTGAAAAAGTACGATATTCCCCGGGAAATGTTGCGGGTGGAAATCACAGAAACGATCCTGACCGAAGACCCGATCAAGATCAAGCGGGCCATCGACCGCTTCCACCAAAACGGCTTCCAGGTCTTGATGGACGACTTCGGGAGCGGGGCTTCATCCTTAAACACTTTGAAGGAATATGGCTTTGACGAAATCAAGCTGGACATGATCTTCATGCGCAAGTTTGACGAAAAGAGTGAAAAGGTCGTAAAACCTTTGATCTCCATGGCCAAGAGCCTGGGCGTCCACACCCTCTGTGAAGGGGTGGAAACCAAGGAACAAATCGCCTTCTTGAAGTCGGTCGGCTGTGAAGTGGTACAAGGCTACTACTACGGCAAGCCAAATACCTTTAGCGAAGTGGTTGACCGTCTGGATGAACTAAACGTTGACTGGGAAAGTGCGGCAGAAAGCTCCTTCTTTGAAACGGCTGGTTTAGTTGATGTCAATGTTGCTCAGCCACTGGCTTTATTAGCCATTGACGGACAAAACTTTAAGTCCTACTACATGAATGGGGGCTTCCGGTCCTTTGTAGCGCAAATTGGCGTCAGCTTGATTGGTGAGCACGACTTGGCTTGGGACAACCAGGCAGAACTGGACCACTTGCTCGAAGTGGCCAATGTGGTTAAGCGGTCTAGCCATGAGCGAAAGATTCTGTTTGAGGCGGGTTCATTAAGCTACCAGCTGAGCTTCCAGATGATCGCCAACATTGAGGGCAAGTGTCTCTTGAAGGTGGTCGTCTTGTCCAGTCAAAGAAGCAACAGCCAAGTGGACAATAACGAATTTGACAACCTGCCGCTTCCTTACTTTGTCGTTCGGCCATACTATGACAACGATAAAGACCAGGCTGAATGTGAAATTGTCTCGGTTAACCGGGCCTTTACGGCTCAAGTTGACCTAGCTAAGAATGACCTCTTAGGCAAGAGAATGACTGAAGTCTTAGCAGGCGGCAACCTGGCCTGGGTCAACCTGCCGCTGGATGTGTTAAGAACCAGCCGGGCCCGGTCCGAGCGGCTGTATTCCAAGCATATGCAGGCTTGGACGGAATTCACTGTTTTGCCGGCAACTCTGCCGGGCTGCGTGGCCTTTGCTTTTACCAAGATTGAAGATAACGATGTGAAGCTGAAGTCTTTAAAGACTGGCAACGTAAACAGTCAGGTCAGTGCCTTGGCTCGCAGCTTAAACGGGCCAGAGGATGCGGCTTCAGAAATCAACTTCTCCATGGTGCAGATCGCCAGCTTGCTTGAGCCAGAGCGGGTTTACACCTTGGCCAACGAAGATGGCAAGATCGAAGTGGAAGCCGAATGGACCAAGGGCAAGAGTCTGCTTGGCCGGATGTCTAATCGCCTAGCCGCAAAGCTGCCAGAATACCTGGAAAACTTGCGGGCTGGTAAAGACTTCCTGCTGATCAGTGACATGGAGCGCCTTCGCTTTGACCGGGAGCTTTATGAAATCAACCGGAAGAATGTCCGGATCCTGATGTTCCCACTCTTTAGCGGGCAAAAGCTTTTAGGCTATATTGGCGTGGAAAACTTTGACGCTGACCGCCTGGCTTATGCTAAGGACCTCTTGAGCGAATACAGCAAGTATCTGGCAGCCAAATTGGCTGCGATGCTCCGGCTGAGACAATTGGACCCAAGCCGGGGAAGCGACCACTTGACGGCCTTGGGCAACCAGGCAGCCTTTAGTGCGGAATTAGACAAGCTTAAGGAGCAGCGGCAAGTATCATCTTTGATCTACTTTGACCTCTACAACCTGCAAGCATTCAATGCCAGTCATGGCCCGCAAGAAGGGAACCTGCTCTTGCAAAATACGGCTGACTTCTTGAACCAGTACTTTGACGTCCACCAGCTCTACCGGATTGGCGGTAAGCTCTTTGCAGCAGTGATGCCAGAGGCTGAGCAAGCAGAGCTGGATGCCAAAATGGCAGCTGTGAGAGAAGGCTTAAAGACGAGTGATCCAGTTAAACTGAAAGTGGCTGGCAAGCCTTGTCCATACCCGCGCCATGTCCAAGACGTTGCCTGGCAGCTGGACCAAGAAATCAATAGCATGAAAGCAGAAGCATAATTTTTGATAAAAGTAAAAGAAAAGGAGACAGGCGTCTCCTTTTTTGCTGGCAAAATAATCATGGTATAATAATCATTACCTTTTCAGGAAAGAGTGAAAATATGCAAGAAAAACAAATTAAGATCCTCTTCGTTTGCCACGGCAATATCTGCCGCTCGCCTATGGCTGAATTCATCATGAAGCAGCTGCTGGCAGAAAAGGGCTTAGATAAGTTGGTTAGCGTTGATTCTAAAGCCATCAGCAGCGAGGAAATCATCGGCGGCGTAGGCAACTTGATGGATCCGCGGGCTGAGCGAGAATTAACCAAGCAAGGCGTGCCCTTCACCCAGCGCCGGGCCCAGCTGACGACTAAGGAAGACTATGCCAAGTATGACTACCTGGTTGCCATGGATAACGAAAATCTTTTGGCCTTAAATCAGATCTGCGGGGGCGACCCGGACCGGAAAGAGTATAAGCTCTTGCAGTTTGCCGGCAGCTACAATGACATCGATGATCCTTGGTACAGCAATGACTTTGAGACGGCCTTTAAGGAAATCAAAAGGGGCTGCGAGGGGCTGCTAGCCAAGATCGTAGAAAATCAGCAAGAAGAGAAGTAAGCGCTAAACTGGCAAATCTGCTATAATCGACATGTAAGTAAAAAAGTAATGTTACATGTAAGTAGGTTTAATAATGAGAAAATTTGTGATTTTACACCCCACTGGCCGCATTGGCCGGATGGTCATTGACCAAGTTTTAGCCGATGACCAGTTTAAGGACGTCAATTTGACCCTGGTGACTGACCGGCCTGAACTCATCCAGGATTTGGCCTCATCCAGAGTTGAAATCATCCCTGGCAAGGCTAGCGATTTAGCAGTCATTATGGAAGCCACCAAGGACTGCGATCTGGTCTTTTTGGCCAAGGTTGATGATAAAAAGTTCACCCGGATTACCCGCAATTTGGTCAAGGCATCAAAAGAAAACGGCTTTGACCGGATCGTAGAATTAAGCTTAGCTGGGCTGTATTATGAAATTGTCGGTGAATTCGGCACCTGGGTGGATGAGTGGGTCGGCAGCGGCCGCTTTTTGCCGGCTAGAGAGGCGGGCCACCGCTTGGAAGAAGCCGGCGTCAACTACACCTTGATCAGAATGCCGGCCCTAACCGACTGGCCAGACGTCAAGTACAGCCTGACCCAAAGAGACCAGGAATTTGTCGGCGTCTCGGTCTCCCGGGTCAGCGTTGCCGATCTGGTTTTGAAGATTATGGCGGATCCCAGCTACTTGGCTTATGCCAGTGTGGGGATTGCCCAGCCAGAAACGGCCGGGTATGAGCGACCAGTTTATTAGGCATGAAAAAAAGACTTGCATGAGCAAGTCTTTTTCTTTTTGGCAAAATATGCAGCTATCAGCTATTCAGCAACTTTAGCACCTTGGGGAACCCGGCGGCCGATCAGCCAGACAGCTAAGAGGGCAACTACGGATTCAATCACGATGTAGAGGGCCCGCAAGTGAATCTTGGTGCCGCCCAGCCAGACGTTGAAGGTGATGGAGCCTAAAACCAGCACGATCATCCAGGTCCATTGCTGCTTGTCAAAGGCCAGACCGTATTCTTCTTCGCGCCGGCGAATGCCCGGGAAGATCCCGCCAAGACCGATCAGGACCAGGCAGGCCACGATGTTGATGGATAATTCGTACCACCAAACCCAGGTGCCTTGCTTAACGTCTTGCGGCATAAAGCCTAAGACCGTGGCGACGGCGGTAACGACCAAGAGGGCGAGACCGACCAGCCAGGCCACCGTGTCATTTTTGATGTAGCGGTAAACTGAAGGATACTTCTTTGAATTTTTCCCTCTAACCTTCATGAAGGAGTAGAAGATCCAGCAGGTAACGGCTGGGGAGATGATTCCGTTTAAGTTTAAGAGCCAGTTGAAGATGTCGTTCATGTCTGGCAAGAAGATCCCGAGGACCATGATGAAGCCGCTGAGGAAGACCGTCAAGATGTAGCCGTTGATTGGCAGACCGTCCTTGTTGGTCTTTTTCAAAAACTTCGGCATGTACTTGTCGCCGGTGTCAGAAATCAGCATTCTGGTCATGGCGTCCAAAAGGACAGACAAGAGGGCCACATTGTAGAAGAAGGATGACCAAGCGTAGATGTAAACCAGCAGCTTGCCCACGCCAAACTGCTTGCCCATGGCGCCGAAGACGTAGTATTCACCGTTCATCTTCAAGTCGTTAGGCATGTGGTTGGCATCGATGTAGATGCCAAGGGCAATGGAGCCAAAAATGGTCAAAAAGCAGGTCATGACGGCCAGAGCGATCATGGCCTTTGGAAATTCCCGCTTAGGATCCTTCATTCGGGTAACGTAAGGAGCAACTAGTTCAGAGCCGTTGACGGCATAGATCAGCATCCCCACGGTTGAGAAGTATTTGAGGTCAAATTTCGGTATGATCGTCTTCCAAGTAAATGGCGTAGCGGTTCTGCCGCCAGATTTGGCGAGGCCCGCCATAGCTAGCAAGACAAAGAGGATGGTCATGACAAACATGGCCCAGCCGCCGATATTGGCCAAAATTTCCATTGATTCAGAGAACTTGTGCTCAATCAAGGTTAAGATAATGAAAATGAGGAAAGTAATTGCCGTAAACATGGCCGTTGACAAAAACTTGGGGTCTTCAAATTCGTCTGTACCCGTTAGGCCCCAGCCTACGTCAACCAAGAGGCAGTTGGCGGTGTCGACAACGTAGGGGATGGAAGCAGCCCAGTAGGTCCAGGCCGTGAAGTAGCCGAGAAATTCCCCGTCGGTTGCCCGGACCCATGAGGACAGGCCGCCGCCTTCTTTGTTAAAGACGGACCCCAGGTGCCCTACGATCAAGGCATAAGGAACCACGTAGAGGAACATCATCAAAACCCAGGAGGTGATGACGGCCATCCCTTGGTTTTGGAAGTTGTACATGATGTCTTCTAGACCAATCACGGTCACAAAGGCCATCATTGCCAGCGTTTGCCAGGAAATATACTTTCCCTTTTCATTCGTTAAATCGTCCATAAATTGTCCTTCCTGTTAAATTATTGCTTTTTAACAAGAAGGCTGCCCGGGGACTTGTTTAATGAGCGCATTTTCATCTCCAATCTATAATAATTCGCTTTTGAACATAAATATTTTACCGGCTTGAAAGCGAAAAAACAATGAAAAAATGCACTAATTGTAAGTAGGCAAATCAGGAAATTATCAAGCTTTTGGTGTAAAATAGCTTTTAACTTGCATGATTAACTTTTCATGAAAAAATAGAAAAGAGGCAGAAAAATGGATGAAACGAAGAAACTAGATAGCGCAATCTTTGCCGGAGGCTGCTTTTGGTGCATGGTTGAACCCTTTGACAGCCTGCCAGGCGTCATTAGCGTGACTTCCGGCTATACTGGCGGCCACGTGGCTAATCCCACCTACGAGCAGGTCAAAAGCCAAACGACCGGCCACACCGAAGCTGTCAAGATTGTTTTTGATCCAGAATTGATGCCATATGAAAAGCTTTTGGACTACTACTGGCAGGTGACGGACCCAACCGATGCTTCTGGCCAGTTCCAAGACCGGGGCGACAACTACCGTCCAGTCATTTTTTACAATTCGCCAGCGCAGCAGGCCCAGGCCGAAGCTTCAAAGAAAAAATTAGCTGAGAGTGGCCGCTTCGATGATCCGATCGTCACCAAGATTGAGCCAGCCGCGCCTTTTTATGAAGCCGAAGACTACCACCAAGATTTTTACAAGAAAAATCCTGAGCGCTATGCCCTAGAAGAGGCGCAAGGGCGGGCAAAGTTCATTGAAGACCACTGGAAGCAAGAAGATTAACAAGCAAATTGATAAGCAGGAAGTACAGAAAGGGATGCATGAAGTGAAAAAAGGCTTAGTGATGGAAGGCGGGGCCATGCGGGGGCTTTATACAGCGGGCGTGACCGACGTCTTGATGAGATACGGCATCACCTTTGATGGCGCTGTTGGGGTGTCTGCCGGCGTCACCTTTGGTTGCAACTATAAGTCTCTCCAAGCTGGACGGGTTCTCCGGTACATCATGCGCTACGGGGCCTGGCCCCAGTTTAAGAGCTGGCGGTCCTTTTTTACGACCGGCGACTTATACGGGGTGGACTTTTGCTACCGGCAGATTCCTGAGCACTATGACCCCTTTGATACGGCCAGCTTCGCCAGAAACCCGATGAAGTTTTGGTGCGTAGCCACCGATGTGGCTACCGCCCAGCCGGTTTACCACCTCTTGAAAGATGGCAAGGGCGAGGACGTTTCCTGGATTCGGGCGTCGGCCTCCATTCCCTTTTTTGCCCGGCCGGTCAAGATTGGACAGAGACTCTACTTTGACGGCGGGGTCAGCGACTCGATCCCGGCCCGCTTTTTAACAGAGCAAGGCTACGAGAAAAATGTCGTGATCTTGACCCAGCCTGCCGGTTACCGGAAAGAGGCCGACAAGCTACAGCCCTTGATTGACCGCCTGCTCAAAAAGTACCCGGCTATTGTCCGCCGCCTCCATGTCCGGCACCTGGAATATAACGCCTGCCTTGACTACATCGCGCAAGAGGAGCAAAAGGGCAACCTTTTCGTCTTCCGGCCAACGGCTGACATCGATGTCAGTGCCTTAGAAAAAGACCTTGAGCGCTTAAAGGCGGTCTACCAAGTGGGGGTCCGGGATGCAGAAAAGCGGATTTTTGAACTGAAAGAATTTTTGGCAAAGTAAAAGGACTCTTGTGAGTCCTTTTTTCGTTTATTCAAGTTATTGCTGACTAAACTTAGCCAGCTTTTGGTAGTTGCTTAACATCCACTTGGCGTAAGAAACCTTGTTAGGCATGGTTTCCCGCACTTCGATGATTGGAATGTTCTTGGACTTAGCCTTTTTGATAAAAGTCTTCACCGTGTCAGAGCTTGATTGGGTGTTGTTGACAAAGAAGGCGATTTGCTTCTTCTCGATTGCCTTGTTCATTTTGGCAATCATGGCTGCGCTTGGGTCAGTTTCTTTTTCGGTAGCTTCTTCAAAGTTCTTGTCGCCGATGGTAAAGCCGGTCCGCTCTAAGGCGTAGTCAAAAACGGGCTCGCTGACAAAGACTGGCTTGCTCTTCTTGCCATCGGTTTGGTCAGCGACCTTTTCGATTTTGGCGATCTGCTTGAGGTAGGCCTTGGCGTTAGCCTTATAGTAGCTGGCGTGTTTTTGGTCCAATTTGCTCAGCTTTTTGACCAGGTAGGCTACGTACTTTTTCGGCATATCTAAGTTGTACCAGATGTGGGGATTGCTACTAGAAGCCAGGCCCATCAGGTCTTCGCCGACCTTGACTTCTTTTTTGTCGTTAGAAGAAGCCAGGTTGCCCATCCAGGAGTCATAGCCCATGCCGTTGGCAACGACGATGTCGGCTTGGGCCACCACCTTGGCTGAGGCCGTGGTTGGCTCAAAGTCGTGGGGGTCCGTGTTGCCGTTAGCGATCAAGGCCGTGGCCTTGCCGTATTTGCCCACGATTTGGCTAGCAATGTCGGCGTAGATGTTAGTGGAGGTGACAATGTTAATCTTGCCGCCGCTAGAATTTTGCTGGCTGCAGGCCGTGAGCAGTCCGAGGCAAAGGAGCAGCAGGGGCCAGATCAATTTACGTTTTTTCATAATAAATTTTCCTTTCACGAGATAAAAATAATTCGTCTAGTGATTCACATTAACCTGCAAATCATATTAGAATACGAGAAAAAGAATAGCTTGTCAAGGATTTTGACTAAATAAGATCTGGAAAAGATGGTAAAATATTTTTCATGAATGATTTTAAGTTTACAAAAAGAGAAAAAGTTTATCTGCTATTAGCCTTCTTGGTCCTGGTCATGCTCTTCATCTCCAGCTCCATGACCTACCATGAGCAAAAAATGAAGCCCGGCTTTATCCATACCTACTTAGGCTGGCTGGAAGAGCTGATCCACAAGCTCAATATCTACTATGGCGGCGAATGGCACAATGTCAAAACCGACGGCTCAGCCGGCTTTACCCAGTTTGTGGTGAGAAAACTGGCCCACTTTACCAGCTACTTCTTCTATGGCCTTTTTGCCTACCTAGGCTTAAGGCGAATTTTTGTTATTAAATGGACTGGCCCGATTTTTGTCTGGTTCAGCAGTCTTGCTTTTGCGGCAATGGATGAGTTCCACCAATTTTTAACCGGGGACCGGACCCCAACCATCCACGACGTGATGCTGGACGGCAGCGGCGCCTTTTGCGCAATCTTGATAGCGGTGATTTTTTACCTGATTCGCCAGAAAAAAGCGAGAAAAAACTAGCTTTTGCCTAGAGAAACCGTTGAATTTCTTGCTTGCCTGCGTTATGATTAAAAAGTTGATGATATTAATTAAAGAAAGAAGGATCCTAAATGTCAGGACATTCAAAATGGCACAATATTCAAGGCCGCAAGAATGCGCAAGACGCTAAGAGAGGGAAAGTTTTCCAAAAGCTTTCTCGTGAAATTTACATGGCTGCAAAGAGTGGTGGTCCTGACCCTTCAGGTAATCCAAGTTTGCGTTTGGTCATGGACAAGGCTCGTGCAGCCAACATGCCAAAGGACAACATCCAACGGGCAATCAAGAAGGCTGAAGGCAATTCAGACGAACACTACGATGAAGTAACTTACGAAGGTTACGCACCAGGTGGCGTTGCTGTCTTGGTTGAAGCCTTGACTGACAACAAGAACCGGACTGCTTCTTCAGTTCGCGTTGCCTTTACTCGTAACGGCGGCAGCCTTGGTGCTACTGGGTCAGTTTCTTACATGTTTGACCGGAAGGGCTACATCGTTATTGACCGCTCAACTACTGATGCTGACGAAGACCAAATGCTGATGGACGTCATGGAAGCAGGCGGCGATGACTTGCAAACCAGCGATGACGCCTACGAAATCTACACTGACGCTAAGAGCTTTACTAGCGTTCGCGACGCTTTGGAAAAGGCTGGCTACAAGCTTGCTGTTTCTGAATTGACCATGGTGCCACAAAACACCACTCCAGTTCCTGCTGACAAGAAGGAACAATTTGAAAAGCTGGTTGACGCTTTGGAAGACGACGATGACGTTTCTAACGTTTACACCGCCGCAGCTGACGAAGACGAAGATTAGTTCGAAATAAGCTGAATATTTTACAAAACCGCACTTTCGTAAGAGAGAGGCGGTTTTTTTGTACCTTTTTTCGGTAAAATTTGGATTTTTGGCGTAATAAATAGTGGGGGGTAAAAATCGGCAGTTTTTGAAAGGAGGAAAACATGGCAATCGAAGAGCAGGTTTTAGCTTTAGTCAAGGAGGCGATTCATGAACGTGCAAGCGACATCTTTTTCCTGCCCAAGGAAAAGGGCTATTTGATCCGGCTTAGGACCCCCAAGGGCCTGGCACCGTTAAAAGGGGTCAGTTTTCAAAGCGGCCAAGAACTCTTAACTTGGTTTAAGTATGCCGCCCAGATGGACATTGCCGAAAAGCGCCGTCCCCAAGTAGGCAGCATGAAGCTAACGGTAGAGAACAAGGACTACTGGCTCCGCCTGTCAAGTCTTGGCGACTACCAAGGCCGTGAATCCTTGGTAATTCGCTTGATTTACGCGCTCAGTCAGAGCCGCTACTTTTTCCCAGAGCAATTAGAAGACCTAGCCCGCTTTTGTCAAAGAAGAGGGCTGATCATCACCAGCGGCCCCACCGGGTCAGGCAAGACGACAACCATGTATGAGCTGGCCAAAAGGCTCAGCCAGACCAAGATGGTGATGACGATTGAAGACCCGGTTGAAGTCCACGAGGGGAGCTTTTTGCAAACGCAGATCAACCCCGTGGCTGGGATCAGCTACTTAAGCCTGCTCAAAGCGGCTTTGCGCCACCGGCCGGACGTCTTGATCATCGGGGAAATCCGCGATAGCGAGACGGCCCATCTGGCGGTCGATGCGGCTTTAAGCGGACACTTAGTCTTAGCCACGGTCCATGCCAAGAGTACTTTTCAAACCATTTCCCGTCTAGAAAGTCTAGGAGTGCTAGAAAATGAGCTGGTCAACTGCTTGACGGCTGTATCATATCAACGCCTCTTGCCGGGCAAGCAGGGAACGGCCTGCCTCTTAGACTTAGCTGGGCCGGAGATGCTGAAAAAAGTGCTTTTGCAAACAGACCGCGGAGACTTTCATAATTGGGCAGACAATCTGGCCCAGCTTTTGAAGGAGGGCATTATTGATGAAACTACTGCCAGCCAGTTTAGCCAAGGATAAGCTGAACCGGGAAGAACAAGTGGAGCTGCTGAACTTTTTAAGCACCAGCCTGCAAAACGGCTTTCCTCTGTCAAAGGGCTTGCAGCTCTTGCCGCTGCTGTGGCCTAAAAAGGCCTGGCTGGGGCAGCTGGATGAAAAAGTCAGGGGAGGGGGCAGTTTTAGCGAAGAACTGGTAAAACTGGGCTACTCCAAAACGGCTGCCACCCAGCTGAACATTGCCCTCAGCCAAGGTAAGCTGCAAGAATCCCTCGCTCAGCTGGCCCACTTGGGCCGGATGAAGAATGAGCAGATCAAGAAGCTGGAAGGAGAATTGGCTTATCCGATAGTCCTGGCCATCATGATGACTCTGCTGCTGGTTTTCATGCAAAACTTTTTGTCAGTGCAGTTTGCCGACAGCTCTGAAAAGCAAGGAGATTTGCTGATCTATGTTTTGGTAATCGCGACGATTAGTTTAATTGTAGCGATTGCCATCATGGCCGGCTATTTTAAAAAGCAGGACTATGGGTCGCTTTTAAAGCTAACCAAGGTGCCATTTATCGGCGAAGCCGTGAAATTGTACGGGCAGTATCTGATTTGCTACGACTTAGGGATGCTGCTGGCCAGTGGCTTTTCTTTACAGGAGATGTGCTTTTTTGCCAGCCAGCAGACCAAGGGATCTTTGCAAGAAGCCGTAGGGAAAAAGGTAAGTGAGCAATTGAAAGGAGGGAAGGATTTATCCAAGATCATTCAAGAAGAGCCGTTTTTAAACGCTAATTTACTCTTGCTAGTCGAAACTGGCGCCAGCCGACGAGACCTTAGCAAGCAGTGCCTGCTCTTAGCCAAGCTGCTGTTTACCCGCCTAACGCAGAAAATTGAAAAAATGATTGTGAATGTCCAGCCAATCTGCTTCATTTTGATTGGCCTGTGCATTATTGGGATGTATCTGAAGCTGCTGTTGCCGATTTATGGCAGCATGCAGCGGATGTAGATTGTGAGGAAAATTATGAAAATGATGAATCGTTTGGAAAAGAAGCTTTTTCCAAAAAAGCAGCCGGGTTTTACCCTGATCGAAATGGTGATCGTGGTTGCGATCATTGCAACGTTAGTGTTGCTGATCTCGCCGAACTTGCTAGCACAGAAGGATCGTGCAGATGGACGAACTAAAGATGCATTTGAAACTACTCTGCAAACACAAGTACAGCTTTACCACGAAGATAAGGGAAGTTATCCAAAAGATTTTGAAACGATGGTTACTGAAAGTTACCTAACACAAAAACAGGCAGACCAAGCAAAAGCTCAGCAATTTACTGTTGAAAAGGTAATTGAAGATAAAACTAAGAAGCAGTCTGGCCAATGAAATCCCGGGCTTTTACCCTGCTAGAAACGGTGATCGCCCTAGCGATTACGATCCTGGTTCTTGGAATTGGTGAGTTTACCTTAACCGGTTATGAAGACCACCTACGCTTTGTTCGGACGACAGATCAAGTGATGGATGCCATCGATAACACGGTTCGGAAAGTGATGATTACCGGCAAGGCAGGGGAAATCCAAAACATCTATGACGATCGAAAAATCAAGGTTATGCAAGGGGATGTAGTTCAAACAATCGAGCTTCCTAAAGGGATGAGCGTAACTCTTTCTACGAATAAGCATAACTTGAAGATCACGCAGGATTGTTTAGTCAATCAGCCTTGCACCTTGCGCTTTTATTACGAGGGAAAAAATGAGAAAACTTACACCTTCGGTATGGCTTTTGGCCAAAGCAAAGAAAAGTAGTCCAGCCTTTTTGGCAGTAGAAGCTATCGTAGCCTTAGCGATCATTTGTGTTGCAATCAACACGACTGCGGTTTGCCTCAATGGCAGTAAAACTCTGGTCGAAAAGTCCAGTAGACGTTGCGATCAGGCATTAGCCTACCATGTCCTAAAAAAGTGTCAGGTTGACCGGGTGAAGGTCCATGGCCACTACTACCAACTAAGGGGGGATAAAAAAGTTTATGACGAGGAAGAAAACAAGACTTACGCGCTCAAGTAAACAACCAGCCTTTAGTTTGTTAGAAGCCTGTTTAGCAGTACTCGTAACTGCAATTGCCATCTCTTTGTCGGGCGATCTTTTGTCCATGTTAAAAAGCTTTGAAAGGCAAAAGCAACCGATCAATCAACTAGCCTTGTCTTATTTGCAACTGGATCGCTTTTTGAAAAAGGATTGCGATAAAGTCTACGTCGATTTGAAAAATTCTGACGAGGATAAATTGACTTTTGTAAAGGTGACCGATGGCAAAAAAGACAATAAAACTTATGTGTTAAAAACGATCGATCATAGTAGTGAATTAATCCTCTCAACTCCAAATGGTGGTTACATGCCACTACTGACAATCTGGGGTGCCAGCTTTGAAGCCCAAGATGGCCTAGTCAAGATCAGTATCACTGAGCCCAACAAGAACTACTCTAAACTCTACCTCAAGCTGGACAAAGCGCCGAAGGATGATGATGAGCAAGTCAAAAGCAAGGAGGAAACGAAGGATCAGAAAAATGAGCAAAAAAGCGATGATGGAAAAAATCCGGCACCTGCAAAGACTGCTAGCCAAACCGCAAGTGGCTAGTGCCTTGCTCAGCGCCGTTCTGTTAACAGCAACCTGCTTGCTGCTGATTGAATGCTACCTAGGCACCTACAAAGAGTCCGTTACAAACAACAGTCTCTTGATCAAGTACCTGCTGGGAAATTGAAATGCTTGCGGCTTGATTTGCCTTTCTTTAAAATAAGTATGTACGAAAAAGAAGGGTGAATCTGATGAATAGAATTGAAGAACTTTTTAGCCAAACGCTTGACGCAGTTCAATGCTTGCAAGATGCCTTGAACGTTCCCTTGGCTGAAGCCTTGACGGAAACTTTTGACAACTTGGAAAATGGCGACATCCGCGTGGAAATGGGCGCCCCAGACCAAGCCACCGTTGACCAACTCAAGGAAAAGTATGCTGCCTTAGGCTATGACCATTGGTCCAGCCAGCAAAAGAGCCAAGTATATGGTCTCTTGATGCTGAAGGCGATCAATGACGATGGCCGGGATGCCAACCAAATGCCAACTCCCCCAATCATGGCCACGGTCTTGACCTTGTTTATGGACAAGCTCTTGCCTAAGAAAAAGCAGCTCTTGCTTGACCCAGCCCTGGGCAGCGGCAACTTGCTGTTTACGGTTACCAAGCAGCTTGCTCAAGAAAACCACTCAGTCAATTACTTCGACTTGGTCGGACTTGACAACGATGAAGAAATGCTGAACCTGGCTGACGTTGGTGCCCACCTAGCTGGTCTTGACGTTGACTTTTACTGCCAAGATGCCTTGACTCCTTGGCCAGTTAAGCCTGACGCTGTCGTTAGCGATTTGCCAATCGGCTTTTACGCTAATGACGCTAACGCCCAAAACTTTGACCTCCGCACCAAGGAAGGTCATTCTTACTCCCATGTCTTGATGGTGGAACAAATCGTTAAAAATCTGGCTCCAGATGGCTTTGCCTTCTTGCTAGTGCCGCAAAGCATGCTGACCGGACAAGTTGGCGCTGACTTTATGCCTTGGCTGGCTGATAAGGTCCACTTGCAGGCCATCGTGCAGCTGCCAAGCCGCCTATTCCAAAGTAAAATAGGTGAAAAGAGCATCCTTGTCTTCCAAAACCACGGCCAAAGCCGTCCTCCAAAGGAAGTCTTGCTCACAAAGCTTGATAATCTCAAGAGTGAAGAATCACTGGTTGGCCTTAATATTAAGCTGAACGAGTGGTATACTAAGAGAGATGATTAAGTTTGTGAAGTAAGTTAAAGGAGTAATTTAATTATGGATAAGGTTTTAGCAATCAACTCTGGCTCATCATCATTCAAATATAAGATTTTTTCATTAGATGATGAACAAGCCCTGGCATCTGGTTTAGGTGACCGGATTGGTATTGATGGGTCAACTTTTTCCATTAAGTTAGCCAATGGTGAAAAGCATGAGGCGGAAGTTGACTTGCCAAACCAAGAGGCTGCCGTTCAAACCTTGCTGAAGTGGCTGAAGGAATATGGCGTAATTGAAGACGTTAAGGAAATTGTCGGCGTTGGCCACCGGATCGTTAGTGGTGGGGACTTGTTCCCAGACTCAGCCATTATCGACAAGGACAACCTGCACAAGGTTTTTGATCTGTCTGATTACGCACCCTTGCACAACCCAGCAGAAGGCCGCGGCATTCAAGCCTTTATGGAACTCTTGCCAGATGTTCCGCAAGTAGGTGTCTTTGACACCTCCTTCCACCAATCAATGGATGCTGTTCACTACCTCTACTCTTTGCCATACGAATACTACGAAAAGTACAAGGCTCGTAAGTACGGTGCCCACGGTACCTCAGTGCGTTTTGTATCCCAAAGAGCAGCTGAACTGATGGGCAAGGACTTGAAGGATCTGAAGCTGATCGTTTGTCACTTGGGTTCTGGTGCATCCGTAACTGCCGTTAAGGATGGCAAGTGCTACGACACGTCAATGGGCTTCTCCCCACTTGCCGGCGTAACCATGGGTACTCGCTCAGGCGACGTTGACCCATCAGCCTTGCAATACATCATGCACAGGGAAGGCATGACCGACTTTGACGAAATGATCGACATCTTGAACCACAAGTCAGGTCTTTTGGGTATTTCTGGTATTTCTAGCGACAAGCGCGATATCAGAAACAGCGACTCTCCAAGAGCAAAACTGGCTAGTGAAATCTTTGATGATCGCGTAGTTCGCTACATCGGTTCATACATTGCTGAAATGAATGGGGCAGACGCCATCATCTTCACTGCCGGCATTGGTGAACACGACGATCCAATGAGAAAGGACGTTTTGAGCCAGTTCACTTACATGGGCGTTGAAGTTGACGATGCTGCTAACGAAAGCAACGAAGAGGGCTTCATTACCACGAAGGATTCTAAGCTGAAGGCTTTGGTAATCCCAACTGACGAAGAATTGATGATCGAACGTGACGTTGTTCGTTTGGCTAAGCTTAAGTAATTAAGCAAAAATCTTGAGGGCATGCTGATTTTTTGATAAAATTAGCATGTCTTCTTTTATGGGGATGTTTTGGGATTCGACAGGCGTAGATTCGCACCGATTGCGATTCGTAGGTTACGTCTACGTAAAAACGTTAACAGTTTAAATTAACTGCAAACGAAAACTCATACGCTGTAGCTGCTTAATTGCGCTCAGCTGCCAATAGATGACCGGCCCGTGGCCGTCTTGCGGTATCAACCTTACGGGATACGCTTGCTTATCACGCCTGAATAAGTAAGAAGAGATCATCAGGCTAGCTAGGACTTGTTTGCCCTGTTATATGGCGTTTGGTGCTGGTGAAATTCAAGTAATATAACTATGATCGTAGATATTGGTGACGGAATGCGTTTGGACAGGGGTTCAATTCCCCTCATCTCCATCACAAAATAGGAAAGCCTTGAGAACACTGAGTCTCAAGGCTTTTTTATGTTATTGTTTTAAAGGCTTTTGATTTTGCCAATTATTTGGAAAACCAAGTTTTGCGAGTATAGTATTGAGTTTTATTGAAACAATCTTCTGGTCCATATTTCTAAGTTGCTTGCGAATAGTATTGTTTAGAATTGCAAATTCGGTTTTGCTGAGAAAACACTGCATGGTAATGAAAGTAGTATAAAAACTAGTACGATATTCATCTTT
>NZ_JBJFHB010000018.1:0-3298 GCF_051893255.1 Lactobacillus sp.
TTTGCGCCCCCCATTTTATATCAACCAGGTTCGATCCCTCCCCCGTTCTATGTCAACCGGACTTCGGCTGCACATTTTTGCCATTTTTAGCCAAAAAAGGCCCGAATCAGATGATTCGGACCTTTTTGCTATAAGACTCTTCTAGCACGAGATGGCCAGAAGTAGGTTGATAAACTTGTTTGCACGACGCCCTGCTGATCGCCGCTGGCCATGACGTATTGGCCATTGCCGACATAGATGGCGACGTTGTACGGGTTGCTCTTGCTGCCCCAGAAGAGCAGGTCGCCCTCCGTGAAGCCGGACTTCTTGGAGGCGCTGACCGCGATGCCCTTGGTGGCCTGGGCCTTGGCGGTTGAACCGGTATTGACGCCAGCCGCCTGCTTGTAGACGTAGGCTACGAGACTGGCGTTGTCGAAGGCGTCAGGGCCCTTGGAGCCCTTGACGTAAGACTTGCCCACCTGGGCCTTGGCCAGGGCAACCACGGCCTTGGCGCGGGCCTTAGAGCCCATCGGAGCGGACCAAGAAGCGGCTAGGGTCGCGGCACTGACAGCCTTGGTTGTTTTCTTGGTCTTAGTCGTCTTTTTTACCTTTTTAACAGCGGCGCGGGACGCCTTAACGGCAGCCCGCTTTTGTTCGACCTTGGTGAAGTACTTGGCGAGAACCCACTTATTTTTGCCAATACGGTACCATAAGTTGCCCATGCTGTCCTTGGCGGTTTGGTAGACAAAGCGGCTGGTACCCTTTTTCACATGGGTGACCTTGTGGTGGCCGGAACGGTAGTTGGACCAGACCGTCACGTAGCGCTTGCTGATGACCTTCACGCGCTTGTTTGCTGCCTTGACCGGATGGCTGACGGGCGTAACCCCCGTCATGGAAATGCCTAAAAAAGCCAGCACAGCGGCAGAAAACTTGATTAAAATATTCTTCTTCATGTCCCTTTTCCTCCCTACTGCTGCTAACTCTATTTTAACACGAAAACTATAGCAATCTTCTAGCAACTGTTGGCCAGTAGTAGCTGGACAGGGTTGCTAAGATGACGCCCTGCTGCTCGTCGGCAGCGGAGACGTATTGGCCGTTGCCCACGTAGATGGCTACGTGGTAAGGAGCGGCGGCATCCCCCCAGAAGAGGAGGTCGCCTGGCTGCAGGCTGCTGGTACTTACCGTAACGTTCACGCCTTCGTAAACCTGGGTGTAAGTCGTGCGGGAAACGGTCTTGCCAACGGCGTTCTTGTAGACCCATTGGACAAGGCCAGAACAGTCAAAGGAAGATGGACCGGTTGCGCCCCAAACGTAAGCCTTGCCCACCTGGGCCTTGGCCAGGCTGACCACCCGGCTTTGCTGCCAAGATGAGCCAGCTGGTGCTTGTGAAGACGCTGCTTGGTTGACCTGGTTAGTGGTCAAAGCCGCGGTTGCCTGCTTAGCGGCTTGAGCCGCTTGGCTGGCTGACTGCGCGGCCTGACTGGCGGCTTGTGCAGCCTTGTTGGCAGCTTGCGCTGCTTGGTTGGCCGCCTTGGTGATGGCACTGGTGGTGCTGGTGGTCTTCGCCTTGCTTTGGGCGGTCGTGGTGATTACGACCGTGTACTTGCTGGCGATCCACTTCTTGGTGCCGACCTTGATCCAGACCTTTTTCTTGGTGTCGGTTGCGGTGGCCTTAACCTTTTGCACGCTGCCCTTCTTCAGGTACTTGTGGGTCTTTTTACCCTTTTTATAGTTGGTGTAAATGGGGGCCTTTTTTATAACTTGCACCTTGGACAGGTGGCCCTTAACTTGGGCGCTGGCTTCCTGGGGCGCTGCGACGGCAAAACTAAAGGCCGCGGCGGCCAGGGTCAGCGCGCTGACTGCTTTTTTCCACTTATTACTCATATGCTTATTTCCTCCGGTCGAAGCAAAAACTAATACCATATACTTATCTTAAGCTCTTGTCAAGGGTGTCGCAAGACGGTGAATGTTACAAGTTGGTTACAAATGGTTAGTGGGAGGAACTGGTGTTTTGACAGAGGCCGGAATGTGTTACGACTTTGACTTATCCACAACTTTTTTCGCGAAAATTTCGATTTTTGGCGTACTAATAAGTGGAGGGTTTGTGCGATGCCTCCGGCGATACTTTTTTGAAGAGAGGAGGTATAATGTGCCTAAAGAAAATTTACCTGATGATTTCATTGCGCCAGTCGATGATGGGAAGCCACTTGGAATCACGGATGACTATATGTTTTACTTTGTCATGCAGGATGAGGCCATCTGCACTAGGTTTTTGCAGGAATTTTTACCAGATTGGCAGATTAAGCAAGTCAAGACTCAGATGCAGCGGCAGTACAAGCATGGCCGTAAGTCAAAGGCGATTCGGGTGGACGTGCAAGCGACGGATGACCGCGGGCGACTTTTTGACATCGAAATGCAAAGAGACAACGAGTTTCAGCACAAGCGGATCCGGTATTATCGGGCTGTGATTGACCTGAATTCCCTGAAGGTTAGCCAGGACTATGACAAGCTGCCACCAGCGGTGATCATTATCTTGTCACCGTTCGATAGCTTCGCCGGGCGGAGCGAGAAGGTCTACTTTTTCCAGACGGTTTGCCGAAAAGAAGGATATGATATCGTCTTAAACGACGAATCGCTGGTCTTCGTGGTCAATTCTCGCGGGACGGTCGGCTCAGTCAGCCCGACCATGCAGAAGTTCTTGGATTTGATGAACGGCGTGGCGGATACAAGCGATGATTTCATCAAGGCGATTTGTGATAAGATGTCGTACTACAATCATGATGCACAGTGGAGGAAGGACCGTATGGAATACCAAGTAACGTTGAATCACGAGCGGAACATCGGTGAGAAGCGTGGGATTGAGATTGGCGAAGAGCGAAACCTGATCCAAAACTTGCGCTATCTCGTTGAGTCTGGAATGTCACCGGACGAGGCAATGGTACGTCTGAAGGTACCTAGCGAGAAGCGGGAAGAATACCGTAAGTTGATCGAACCGCAGAAGGTGTAATAAGAAATGAGGTGCCAATTGGCACCTCATTTTCGTTTGGGATTGGGTTGCTGCACATTTTTTACTCAACTGGCAGAACGGCTGCTCACAAATTTACTCAAGTAACGGGAATGTTGCTCATAAACTTACTCAAGTAACAGAAATGTTGCTCACAATCTTACTCAAGTAACGGAATTGTTGCTCATAATCTTACTCAAGTAACAGAAATGCTGCTCACAAGTTTACTCAAGTAACCGAAATGTTGCTCATAAACTTACTCAAGTAACGGAATTGCTGCTCACGATCTTACTCAAGTAACGGAAATGATGCTCA
>NZ_JBJFHB010000019.1:0-1729 GCF_051893255.1 Lactobacillus sp.
GCAAGACGATGACAAAGTCATGTCTTACCTTGCCTTGTCTGATAAAGGACAAGACTGACTGGTCACGGTTGTCAGCATCAATAATTTCAACTGAGCGCTCTTCTTGCTCGAGCTGCCACAAGGCTGGCTCATTCAGGTAGAAGTGGTTCAAGTCGCGGTTGAACTTCAGCATCTTGGCGTTTAGCTCATCATCTAATGAAGACCATACCAGGCCTTCCTTGTAGCGCCATTCGATGTATTGGCCAAATTCGCCGCCCATGAATAAAAGCTTCTTGCCTGGGTAAGTCATCAGCATCGTGTTCAAGTTCCGCAGCTGAGCAAACTGGTCTGGCCGGTCGCCGAACATCTTGTTCATCAAGCTGCGCTTGCCGTGAACGACTTCGTCGTGGGACAGCGGCAAGATGAAGTTTTCACTCATCCGGTACATAAAGGAGAAGGTCGACAGATCGAAATTGTCCTTTCTGAAGAGCGGATCCATTGAGTAAAAGCGCAATTCGTCGTTCATCCAGCCCATGTTCCACTTGTAGTCAAAGCCGAGACCGCCATCCTCTACGCGG
Source organism: Lactobacillus sp. (assembly GCF_051893255.1). Taxonomy (GTDB): domain Bacteria; phylum Bacillota; class Bacilli; order Lactobacillales; family Lactobacillaceae; genus Lactobacillus. The sequence goes on from NZ_JBJFHB010000019.1 coordinate 558, forward strand.
CCAGTAATCTTGACTTGGGAAGAACTTTCTTCAGCAATCAAGAGGCATTCTGGGTGCATCCCCTTGATGACCTTGTTGAACTTGTGCAAAAATTCAATGCCTTCAATGTTGCGGTTGCCACCATATTGGTCTGGCTTCCACTCGCCTGGGCCCCGGTCATAGTCGCGGTACAGCATGTTGGAAACTGCATCGACTCTTAACCCGTCCAGGTGGTAGTATTCCAGCCAAAACAGGGCGCTGGACAATAAGAAGGACTGCACTTGCGGCTTGCCCAGGTCAAAGTTCAAGGCACCCCAGCCCTTATTTTGCGCCCGCCAGCCTTCTTCAAATTCGTAAGTTGGCGTGCCGTCATAGTAGGCCAAGGCATCGTTATTGATGCAAAAGTGCCCTGGAACCCAGTCGGCCAAGACCCCAATATTTTCCTTGTGGCAGACTTCCACGAAATCTTGTAGATCCCGCGGCTCTCCGTAAGCCCGCTCTAAGGCAAAGTAGCCAGTCGTCTGGTAGCCCCATGACGCATCCAGCGGGTGCGCGGTCAAAGGCAGGAATTCAATGTAGTTGAAGCCTTGCTCTTTAACATAAGGAATCAGTTCCTTTTGCAGATCCTTTAAGGTATAAAGACTGCCGTCTTCATGCTGCTTCCAGGAATTGACGTGCACCTCGTAGATATTAATTGGCCGGGCAAAGTGATTTGACCGCTTGTGCCAGCCAAACCATGCCCCATCAGTCCAGTGCTTGATTGGCAAATCTGAAATTACGGCTGCGTTGCCGGGACGCGGTTCATATTCAAGGGCTACTGGGTCAAATTTCATGACTTCCTTGCCATTAGCCTGCTTGACTAAGAACTTGTAAAGCTGTCCTGGTCTAGCATCAGCAGTTGCGGTCTCCCAAACGCCGTAGCTGTTTTTGGCCATTGGCAAAGTTTTCTCCCAATTATTAAAATCGCCAACCAGCCAAACCTGCTGGGCATGCGGTGCCCACACGCGGAAGACATGGGAGTCCCCTTGCTTGTGGCAGCCCAGGTACAGATGCAGATACAGGTCATCGCCGGCCGCAAAATTCTGCAAATGTTGCTCTATCTCATTCATTTCTTACCCCACTTTCTCTAAAAAAACATCACTTAAATATATAAAAACAACAAATTTCTCCGCTAAAACGCTGTAAGCGTTTTT
>NZ_JBJFHB010000019.1:1829-4380 GCF_051893255.1 Lactobacillus sp.
TTATTTTGCTATTGTTTGTGGCTAATGACGGCTTTAGCAATCAGCCAAATAATCAATAGCCAGAAAATAATAATCGGCAAAGCGTAGTACCATTTTTTCGGCTTGCCTTGCTCCCACATGCCGCGGCTTTTTTCTAAGCACCTCTCCCAAACTGGCTGGGGAATCAGCTTGATGCTGAGGGCCGCTAAGAGTGGCAAAATAACGGCGTCGTCTAAATAGCCTAAAACCGGGATAAAGTCGGGGATCAGGTCAATTGGCGACAAGGCGTAGGCAATGGTCAAAAAAGCCAGGATTTTAGCCAAAATCGGCGTTTCCCGATCCTTAAAGGCCAAAAACAAGGCTGGCAGGGTCATCTTCAGCTGGCTGAGGGATTGCTTGATTTTTTCCTTCATAAAAATTCCGTTCTAGTGCTCTGCTTGGCGGATTTGGGCGTTTAGCTGGTCAGTGTCGATCTGCTTTTTTAAAAAGTCAGAGTTGTCTACTGGCAAATGGAGGTTAAAATTGGCAAAAGGCTGAATAGTCAATTCTCCATCTTTAACTGCCATGTCCAGGATATGGCCGCCTAACTGGTGATTATCACTCAAATAGTGGAGGTGAAAACCACTTGAGGCCACGCCTTGGTAAAGGTCGGGCGCGTAGTAGCCGATGACGGTCCCTTCCGTGTCCTCCCCGGTAAAAATCGCCTGCTGATCGGCTACTTCGACTAGGCCAGGGTATGGCTTTTCCTGCTTAAAGACGGTTCGGGTCTTCATTTGGGCAAAAGTCCCAGTAATTTTTACCGCAAAAAAGACGTTGCGGGAATTTTCCTGGAGGATCTTGGCCTCTAGATCAGTTATGGATAAATTAGTGATTGCCTGAGAATTTTTACCTTCATCAAAGTGGACGCAGGCAAAGGGCACGGTTACGTCCCCTGCCAGCTCTTCCACCGTGCCGTCCCGGCGGATGGTGTAGGCGCGCCCGCCCAAAACCACCATCTCCCCGTCTAACCCGGCGCAGGTGCCAATACCGCTATCGCCGCGGGTCAACAAATCCTTGACCGTCATGGTCCCGTCAAACAGGCCTTCCACCAGCATGGCTAAAGTGCCGTGCTGAAAAAGCGTATCTCCTTTACTCATTTTTGCCTCCTGAGAAATTGCATCTTTAGTACTTATGCTAACTATAGCACGAGAAAAAATTTTTGCCTGCCAGGCGAGTGTTTTTGCTGGCATTTTTTCTAAAAAACTAAGTAATCTCAGACACAAAAAAAGTCCGCCGCTTCGAGTGAAGCGACGGGCTTTTTAGTACTCTGAGTGCCAATTATTGGAATCGAACCAACGACCTTCTCTTTACGAGGGAGATGCTCTACCAACTGAGCTAAATTGGCATTTTTTCAACTCTTTTATTATAGCAAATGAAGGGACAATGTCAAACACAACTTTTGGAGCTTGAATTTCTCCCACCAAAAAAGCCCAAGACCGCAGTCTTGAGCCGAAAAAGTTATTGAGATAATAAGAGAGATTATTTTTCACTGGCGAATTTTTGGAACTGGCCAGGTTAGTCGCATAGCCGACTACCAAGTAAGACAGGCCGTAGAGCAAAAGGACAATCCATAACTAGAGTCTTTTCTTTAGGCTTCAATGATCGTAATTTCGCCGACCCGCATGATGTCGGAGTAGACCTGCACATCCCTGCCGTCAAAGAGGTTGTGGTAGATGCCTTCTGGCAACTTAGTTGGAATAGCAACAGCTTGGCCAGTTGTGTTAAAAATCCCTACGAGCTTCTTTGGCTCTTCTGCAGCATCCACAGCCGTCGTTTCCGTGTAGACCGCCTCAAAGACGCCGTCACGCACGATCTTGGCTTCAAAGTTGCCTTCGGCCATGAGCGGCAGCTGCTTGATCTCGTGCATCTTTTGCATGAGCGGAGTTAAGTCAATATCCCCGCTCCAGTCAACTGGATCCTTGTCAAAGAGAGTTACGTGGTGAGCGTCGCCCTTTTCTTCCCCGTTGTAGATAAGCGTTGCTCCCTTCATGAAGTAGACGAAGGCCGTCATGGCCTGCAAGGCGGATTCATCGTCGATCATGCCGTGGGCCCGCAGGACGTCGTGGTTTTCCAAGAAGTGGGCCTTGACGTAGTTTTCAGGATAAACGCCCTCTTGCCGGTTGAGGCCAGCGATGTAGTCGCGGTAGTCCTTTTGCCCGGTCAAGGCACTCCTGAGATCGGCGTAGATGTCATAATCATAGGTCATGTCAAAGGCAGAGTAGAGCTCAGCGTCAGACCCGCCAACCGCACCTTTTGCCCGCAAGAAGCGGATAAAGCCCGGGTCGCCGGATTCAGCCAGCCAGATGGCGCCAGGCCGCACCTTGGCGACTTCTTCTCGAGCTTTTTGCCAAAAGGCTATGGGCACCATGGGTGCTACATCGCAGCGGAAGCCGTCGACGTACTTGGCCCACATGCAGAGGGTCTCGATTTGGTAGTCCCAAAGCTCTTGGTGGCTGTAGTCCAGGTCGATGACGTCGCTCCAGTCGCCGACCTTGTTGCCAAAGTCGCCGTTAGCCTTGTGGTAGAACCAGTC
>NZ_JBJFHB010000019.1:4480-5987 GCF_051893255.1 Lactobacillus sp.
TTGTATCAAGTGCCATTTTTCCTCCTCGCCCTAAGGGCTGTTTAATCTCACATCTTATCTTAGCCTAATCCACAAGCGCTTTCAGCATCCCTGGCTCATGTTACCGGTAACTGTTTTTAGAAAAAAATCTACTAGATCTAGTAGTCGGTTTAGCGGTTACACCACTAAATATACAGATTCCGGACCTTGTCACCACAGCTTCCCTATGTTATTCTAAGTTCATCGAATAATGTTGGCCCTATTCAAGAACATTGTTCGTGTATTGTCAAAAGTCCAAAGTATACACAAGGAGATTTTTCATGAAGACTAATCGCTACGTTGTTGCTTTGGCGGGGGTCATGCTGCACTTGATGATTGGATCAGTGTATGCTTGGAGCGTTTACGCTAAGCCAATCGCGGCTGCCACCCGCTGGAGCGAATCATCGATTTCATTTGCCTTTAGCTTGGCAATCTTTTTCCTGGGGATGTCAGCCGCCTTTATGGGACGACTGGTGGAAAAGTTCAGCCCGCGGGTGACCGGCACCATCGCCGCCATCTGCTACGGCTTAGGGACTGCCCTGACCGGGATCGCCATCCAAAGCGGCCACTTGTGGCTGCTCTACCTCGCTTACGGGGTGATCGGGGGGCTGGGCCTCGGCGCTGGCTACGTTACGCCAATTTCCACCATCATCAAGTGGTTCCCAGATAGAAGAGGCCTAGCTACTGGCCTGGCCATCATGGGTTTTGGCTTTGCGGCGCTGTTAACCAGCCCCATCGCCCAATTCCTGATGGCGCATGTCGGCTTGACCCGGACCTTCTACGTCTTGGGAGCTGGCTACTTTTTGATCATGCTGGTCTCGGCCCAATTTATCAAAAAGCCAACTGATGAAGACCTGGCAGGCTTTAAGGCTGCGCAAAAGAAGTCCATGTCCTTGACTGGACTCAACCTCACGGCTAACGAAGCCTTGAAGACCAAGACTTTTTACCTGTTATGGTTCATGTTCTTCATCAGCATCACCTGCGGGATTGCCCTGGTTTCAGCCGCTTCCCCAATGGCGCAGGAATTGACGGGGATGAGCGCAGCTGGCGCGGCCATGATGGTCGGCATCATCGGCCTCTTCAACGGCTTCGGGCGCCTCGTCTGGGCGACCTTGTCTGACTACATCGGGCGGCCACTCACCTACAGCCTGATCTTTGCGGTCGACATAGCCATGTTCATCATCTTGATCTTCACCCATGTTCCAATGATTTTTGCCATTGCCTTGTGCCTTTTGATGTCTTGCTACGGCGCCGGCTTCTCAGTGATTCCGGCCTACCTGGGGGACGTCTTTGGCACTAAGGAACTTGGCGCTATTCACGGAAGCATCCTGACTGCTTGGGCCGCAGCCGGCATGGTGGGACCAGTTCTGCTGTCTTTTACCCACCAGGTTTTAAAGAGCTACTACGTAACCTTGGCGGTCTTTATCGCCATTGCCGGGATTGCCCTGGCAGTTTCCTTCACGGTGCAAAAGTCTTGGACGACGATTGC
>NZ_JBJFHB010000019.1:6087-13114 GCF_051893255.1 Lactobacillus sp.
GCGGTCTTCTACGACGTTCCGGCTGATGAGTTAAAAGACGACGACACACCTGACCCAGAAGAAGAGACTAACGATGCTGAAGCTAAAAAGGCCAAGCGTAAAAAGTTTAATCTGATCTATTGGATCGTCTGGGCGGTGATCTACTTGGTAGTCAGCGTGGCCACCGGCAAGTGGGGAGCGAGCTGGACCCTCTTGCTATTAGCGGCCGCCATCTATCTGATTGCCCTGGCCTTCCGCTGGGTGAATTCAACTAAATAAGCAAGGAGCATCTTCTTTAGAGAAGACAGCTCCTTTTTCATTACTAACCCATGCCGTTTGCTGCTACAATTAAGTTATCTCTTCAGAAAGCAGGAAAGTCATGCTAAAAGACGGCCTCTACGAACAAATCGTTAACCAAAAAATTCTTGAGCAGTTGCAAGCCCTCGACCCAGATCGCTACCAAGTTTCCTTAGACAACCTAACTGCGGCTGATGCCTATAGCCTGCTCACCATTTACCTGTCCCAAGTCATCCGGTCGGGTCTGCGCTATTTGCGGGACAGCTACAAGCCAAAAGAAGAAGCCGAATCCTTGTTAGCCCAGCTGAGCTTAGCCAATTCCATCATTGACCAAGTCGCAGAACATACCCAAGACCAGGACTACCAAGACTTGCAGATCCTGGAAAAGGGCGAAATCTTAACTTCCATTTATGAAAAAGTGGCCCAGCTGAAAAAGACTTTTCCCATCCGGCCTGAAACTTCCCTGGTAGAAAACACCTTGTTTACCGGCAGTAAAACTGAACCCAGCATGCTGAGCGAGCTCAAGAAGGAAATTGCTTCTTCTGACCGGATCGACTTTTTGGTTTCTTTCATTAAATGGTCGGCTATTCGCCCACTCTTGGGGGATCTAGAAACTTTTACTAAAAAGGGCCACCACTTGCGGATCATCGCCACCACCTACACCAAGGCCACCGACTATAAGGCGATCCTTGCCTTGAGTCAGCTGCCCAATACTGAGGTCAAGATCAACTACGAAACTCAGCACGCACGCCTCCATGCCAAGTCCTACCTCTTTTGGCGGGAGAGCGGCTTTTCGACCGCTTATATTGGCTCATCCAACCTGTCAAACTCGGCTTTGACTAGCGGCCTGGAATGGAACGTTAAGGTGACTGAGCAGGAATCCATCGACATTGTGAATAAGTTTGTGGTTTCTTTTGAAAGCTACTGGAATGATCCTGCTTTTGAGACTTTTGACCCAGATAATTTAGCCTGCCAGAAGAAGTTAAAGCAGGAATTGTCAAAAACAGAGCTTTCGACTTTTCACCTAGAAAGCTCCATTCTCCCTTATAGTTATCAACAAGATATCCTGGACCAGCTGCAAGCTGAGCGGGAAGTTTATGGCCATGATAAAAATCTCCTGGTTGCTGCGACTGGGGTCGGGAAAACCGTAATTGCCGCCTTTGACTTCAAACGCTTTTTAGCTAAAAATCCTGGGGCTAAGCTCCTCTTTGTCGCCCACCGGCAGGAAATCTTGGAGCAAAGCCTGCAAAAATTCCGCGAAGTCTTAAACGACTTCAACTTCGGCCAGCTCTACGTGGGCGGCTATAAGCCGGATGACCTCAGCCAGCTTTTTGTCTCCATCCAGTCCTTTAATTCTGGGAAAATCGCCGACTTAACCCCGCCTGACTACTACGACTTCATCATCATCGATGAATTCCACCATGCTGCTGCCAAGTCCTACCAAAAACTTTTAGCCTATTACCAGCCAAAAATCCTGCTCGGCTTAACGGCAACGCCGGAGCGGATGGATGGGCAGGACGTTTTGAAATACTTTGATGGCCGGATTGCCTCCCAGATGCTTTTGGGGGAAGCCATTGACCGCCAGTTGCTCGCTCCCTTCCAGTATTACGGGGTAACCGACAATATTGACTACTCCGGCCTTAAGTGGAGCCGAGGTCAGTACGAGATCAGCGAACTGGAAAATGTGTATACTGCCTCTGATGCCCGGGCCAATTTGATCGTCAAAAATACGGTGAAATATTTAGGCGATCTAAGTGAAGTCAAGGGACTCGCCTTTTGCGTCAGCGTCAAGCACGCCGAATTTATGGCTAACTACTTTAACCGCCACCACATCCCGAGTGCATCCCTGTCCGGCCAAAGCAAGAAGGAGGACCGCAAGCGGGTTAAAGAAGACCTAATTTCCGGCAAGATCCGTTTCATTTTTGTCGTTGACCTTTATAACGAAGGGGTGGACATCCCTTGCGTCAACACCATCCTCTTTTTAAGACCAACCCAAAGTCCGACCATTTTTCTCCAGCAGCTGGGCCGGGGCTTGCGCCTTTACCCAGGTAAAGACTGCTTGACGGTTTTGGACTTCATCGGCCAGGCCAATCGCAATTATAGTTACCAGGCCAAGTTCCGGGCTTTGATCGGCCCGAGCCGCCACCGGCTGAGCCAAGAAGTAGAGGACAAATTTCCTCACCTACCGGCCGGCTGCTATGTGGAACTAGAACCAGTTGCTGAAAAGTACATTTTAAATAACCTCAAGCAAAATACGGCCAACAAGTTGAACTTGATCAAGCAGGTTGGCGCGTTCTCGGAAGTAACCGGGAAAGAGTTAACTCTAGCCAACTTTTTAGACGAATACGAGATGAGCCTCTATGACTTTTACCAGGCTAATGGCTCACGGTCTTTGCATCGCTTGAAAAAGTGGGCGGGGTTAATTGATGATGACCGGGATGTGGAAAACTCGGTTTACCAAAAGTTCAGCAGCTTTTTCCACATTGATTCCAAGCCCCTCTTGGACTTTTGGATTGCGTATTTGACTGAAGGTCGAGAAGGCAAGGAAGATAAGGAAGAATATACTGCCAACGAACGCTTGATGGTGGGGATGCTTTATTACAGCTTTTACAAGAAAAAGCCGGCCCAACTGGGATTTCGGGACCTGGCTGATGGGATTTTTACTTTTGTAAAAGAGGACTTTGTCAAAAATGAATTGTTGGAAATCCTGGAATATAAGCGGAGCCACCTCAATTTTGTGGCGAAAGCCAACGAATATCCTTACCCTTGTCCCCTAGAGCTCCACTGCCACTACAATGTCAACCAAATCATGGCCGCCTTTGACTACTTCAACGAAGACCAGTCCCCAGAATTCCGGGAAGGCGTGAAGTATTTTGCCGAGAAAAAGACTGACATCTTCTTGATCAACCTGAACAAGAGCGAAAAAGACTTTTCCCCATCCACCATGTATGAGGACTATGCGATTAATGCCCAGCTTTTCCACTGGCAAAGCCAGAGCCAGGACCGGCTGGCAAGTGCCAAGATCCAGCGCTACATCCACCAGGGGCAAACGGGTAATTATATCTCACTTTTTGCCCGGGAATATAAAAATCGCGGGTCATACACGGCCCCTTACATCTTTTTAGGGAACGCCGACTATGTCAAAAGTTCCGGCGAGCGGCCAGTTTCCTTTGTCTGGCACCTACATACGCCAATCCCGGCAAGTCTTTTACCCGCCGCCAACAAGGCCATTTCCTTATAAATGTCCGTGTTATAAGCGCTATTTTCTGCTATACTAGGCTTGTACGATAGGCTTTGCAAAGTATCTATTAACTGAAAAGGAGTAAATAATTGAAAATTTTAGTTGTTGGCGGTGCGGGCTATATTGGCTCACACGCAGTTAGACGGTTAGTTGCCGATGGCAATGATGTTGTTGTGTTGGACTCCCTTTTTACCGGGCACAGAGAAGCGGTTGACCCAAAGGCCAAGTTCTACCAAGTTGACCTCCTGGACACCCCAGCTGTTGCCAAGGTTTTGAAGGATGAACAAATCGAAGCTGTAATGCACTTTGCTGCTTACTCTTTGGTTGGCGAATCTGTAAAAAAGCCTCTGAAGTACTACAAGAACAACGTTTCTGGCATGATCAGCCTTTTGGAAGCCATGGAAGAAACTGGCGTGAAGTACCTCGTCTTCTCCTCCAGCGCTGCTACCTACGGCATCCCTAAGACCCTGCCAATCACCGAAGAAACCCCGCTTAACCCAATCAACCCTTACGGGGAAACCAAGATGATGATGGAAAAGATCATGCACTGGGCTGACAAGGCTAACGGCATCAAGTCCATCGCCCTGCGCTACTTCAACGTGGCTGGCGCTAGCTTAGACGGGTCAATCGGTGAAGACCACCACCCAGAAACCCACTTGATTCCAAACATCATGAAGGCTGCCCTGTCAGGCGACGGCAACTTCACCATCTTTGGCGATGACTACAACACCAAAGACGGTACCAACGTCCGCGACTACGTTCACGTGGTTGACCTGATCGACGCCCACGTTTTGGCCTTGAAGCACCTGATGGAAACCAACGAAAGCGACGTCTTCAACCTGGGTACGGCTAACGGCTTCTCCAACTTGGAAATCCTCCGCGCTGCCATCAAGGTTACCGGCATCGACATCCCTTACACCATCGGGCCTCGCCGCGGCGGTGACCCTGACTCACTTGTTGCCGACTCAACTAAGGCTCGTGAAGTCCTGGGCTGGAAGCCACAACACGAAAACGTTGACGACATCATCGCCAGCGCTTGGAACTGGCACCAAAAGCACCCAAACGGCTTTGCTAAGTAATAGAAATGAAAAAGATTGCCTCACGGCAATCTTTTTTCTTTTGCTATTTTTCTGTTTCTTCTATTTTTTGTTTTGCCTTTTTAAAAAAGGGATCCGCAGCCAGAGATCATCTTGAAGAGGTCTTCCCGGTAGTCCGGGTCTTCTTTTCTCAAGCTGGAAATGGCTACGCCAAAGTGCTCGGAATAGCCGGTTGAGTTGATATACTTGCCTTGGCCGATGTACATGGCTACGTGGCCTGGGAAAAAGATCAAGTCCCCTGGCAAAAGGTCGTCAAAACCGATCTCGTGGATCGGCCACTCCGGCTTGATTTCCGCATCCCGCCAGATCAAGACCCCGTTCAGCATGTAGGACATGAAGACCAGCCCTGAGCAGTCGATCCCCAGCGGCGTCTTTCCCGCCCAGCGGTACTGAACGCCCAGGTACTTTTTAGCCGTTTCAACCACAGCGGCTCTGAAGCTGTCTTCATCAGGCTTGCCCTGCAGCAAGAAGTAGTCCGGGTTCTCGCTCCACAAGTAGTCATCCTCGTCTTGTCTTTCGCCAATGGCCGTGTGCGACACCCAGCCGGTCACGCCGCTGACCAGTTCAACTTCGACATAGCCGTCTGCCTCATTGCCGGTCGTTTTGACCAGGCTCCCCCGGTAGAGGGTCTGCAGGATTGGGGACGAAACCTTGGGCAGGGCTAGGACGTCGATCACTGGCCGGGTAATGAGCTTGATTACCCGGGCCTTCAGTTCGACCAGGTTGACCGGGGTCACTGCCTCTTTTGGCAGGTAGCCCTCATAGCCGTAGTGGGTTTCCACATACCAGCAGTCTTCTTTTTTATCCGTTGCCTTCACGGCCCAGCCGTACAAGACTTCATCGGTCCGGGACGTTAAGTCGTCTGCCAGCAGCCATTCTGCTGACTTGTTGATGATGCCGTACATTTTTCCTCTTCTCCTTATAAAAAAGCCTCCAGTTATTTTCCCTTATTACTTAATTATCTCATTCTTAGCCAAAAAGCGACAAGCTCCCCCAGCAAAAGTTAAGATTTTTAACAGATTGCTAACCGATACTTAAATTAATTTCACTTTTATTTAGCTTGTGTTAAAATATTTCATGTAACTCAATGGAGGTTTTATGGAAGAAAAGAAACAGACTAACGAACAAACGACTTATAAGCGGTCTTTGACCAATGCCCACATCCAGCTGATTGCCCTGGGCGGGACGATCGGCACCGGCCTTTTCTTGGGGGTGGGCAATTCCATCCAAAAGACCGGCCCATCCGTCATCTTGATCTACATCATCGTTGGCTTGATGCTGTTCATCTTGATGCGGGCCTTGGGTGAATTGATCCTTTCGGATTTAAAGAAGCACACCTATATCGAATTTATTGAAAAATATCTCGGCCCCTCGATCGGCAAGGTGACTGGCTACCTCTACTGGCTCAGCTGGATCATCCTGGCCATGGCGGAAACGACGGCTTTAGGCATCTACTTTAAGGCCTGGTTCCCCCACCTGCCGACCTGGCTCCCCGGCATCTTGTCGGTCGCCGTTTTGCTGGTGATCAACCTGATTTCAGCCCGCTTTTTCGGGAACCTGGAATTTGCCTTTGCCATCATCAAGATCTTGATGATCGTCTTCTTTGTCCTGTTTGCCGGCTACATGCTCGTCGCTGGGCAAAAGACCCAGTACGGGCAAGTCAGCTTGAGCAACCTGTACAATAACGGCTTTTTCGTTAAGGGGACTGGCGGCTTTTTACAGGCCTTCCAAATGGTCATCTTCTCCTTTATCGGGGTGGAACTGATCGGGCTGACTGCTTCTGAAGCCAAGGACCCGCACAAGACCATCAAGAGCGCCATCAACGAACTGCCAGTCAGAATCATCCTCTTCTACGTCTTGGCAATTGTAGCGATTTTGGCCATCCTGCCTTGGAACAAGGTAACGACCGCCAGCTCGCCATTCGTCCAAGCCTTAAACGGTGCAGGCTTTAGCGGGGCCGGCAACCTGATCAACTTTGTCGTGATCACCGCGGCCATTTCTTCAACCAACAGCTTTATCTATAGCGCCGGCCGCCTCCTCTTCTCCGTGACTTTAGGAGGAGAAGGCAAGTGGAACAAGTTCTTCGGGCAGCTCAACCACAGACAATTGCCGCTCCGGGCTCTGTGTTTCTCCGCCCTCTTGATCGCCTGCGCCCCAATCTTGACCCTGATCATGGGCGATGAAGCCTTTAGCTTTATCTCTGCAATTGCGACCAGTATGTTCCTGATCATCTGGATCATCATGACCGCGACTCACCTGGTCTATCGGAAGAAGACGCCTAAAGAAGAGCAGCACGAGTTTAAACTCCCACTCTTCCCATATCTGGACTACCTGGTCCTGGTCTTCTTCATCAGCATGATCATCTTGCTGCTGTGCCTGGAAAGCTACCGGGTGCCAATGATTACGGCGCTGA
>NZ_JBJFHB010000020.1:0-3051 GCF_051893255.1 Lactobacillus sp.
ACTTCGTACAGGCCGATGTAGCCAAGAGAAACCGTTGCGCGGCCGTTCTTGAAGAAGTCGTTGACGTCACCGTCATCGCCCACGCCCTTGCCAAAGGCACCGTATTCGTAGAGGGTTGGTGCGTTGACTGGCTTGGCTTCAGTAACCCGGTGAGCCTTGAATTCAACGGCTTGGCGGCACAGAGCCAGACGGTCGTTGAAGATTTCCCAGAAGCGGTCCATGTCGCCCTTGCTTTCCATGGCGATTCTTGGCAGGTTCATGGTAACGACGCCCAGGTTCATCCGGCCTGAGTTGACTTCTTGGCCGTTTTCATCCTTCCAGCCTTGCAGGAATGACCGACAGCCCATTGGCGCCTTGAAAGAGCCAGTGATGTCGATGATCTTGTCGTAGCTCAAAACGTCTGGGTACATTCTCTTGGTTGCACATTCCAAAGCCAGACGCTTTACGTCGTAGTTAGGGTCGGTTGGGTGCAGGTTTAAGCCCTTCTTCAAAGTGAAGACCAGCTTAGGGAAGATGGCAGTCCGGTGTTCTCTGCCCAAGCCTTCGATGCGGACCTTCAGGATGTCCCTTTGGATTTCCTTTTCGATCCAGCTCGTGCCTAAGCCAAAGCCCAAAGTGGTGAATGGAGTTTGCCCTTGGCTGGAGAACATGGTGTTGATCTCGTATTCAAGACTTTGCATGGCATCGTAGATGTCCTTCTTGGTGCGCTTTTTCGCAAAAGCTTCCACCTTGTCTTCATCGTCGATGAATTCACGAGCTTCTTCCAGGTGCTTTTGGTAGTTCTTTTCGGCAAAAGGAGCCAGAACTTCGTCGCAGCGGTCAAAAGAGCAGCCGCCGTATTGGCTGGAAGCGACGCTGGTGATGATTTGCGCTACTTGGCTAGTGGCCACCCGGATGGAGTTTGGTACTTCCACAAAGGCGTTGCCGATCTTGAAGCCGTGGTTGAGCATGTAGTCAAAGTCGATCAAGCAGCAGTTGGACATTGGTGACAGGGGCGTGTAGTCCAAGTCGTGCCAGTGGATGTCCCCGCGCAGGTGGGCCTTGGCGATGTGCTGCGGCATCAAGGTCAAGCCAACCGTCTTGCCGACCGTTCCGGCAGTCAAATCTCTTTGAGTGGCAAAAACGTCAGAGTCCTTGTTGGCATTTTCGTGAACGATGCTTGGGTCCTTGTCAACCAGCTTGGCCAACCGGCGCTTAGTGTCGGTTTGTTCAGCCCAGAATTCTTCGTCTTCTTGGCGCTTGGCTTCGTATTCCTTGGCTTCGTCCAAAAAGCCCAATTCGTTCAGGCTTTCCTTGAAGTCCTTGTGGACAGTTTCGGCATCAACCGTGTAGGCTGCAAGCTTGCCGTAGAGCTTGCCCAAAACGGCTTCCTTGGTTTCTGGATCAGTCAGGCCCAGTTCGTCCAAAACGATTTCCAGCTTGAATTGTTCAAATTTAAAGGAAGCACCGTCTCTCTTAATAAACTTCTTAGGTGCGTTAGCAAACTTCAGGTCTGCTGCTTCTGGTGCTGGCTTTAACATGATGATCTACCTCTTATCTCTTCTCAGTTTTTGTTTTATCTAGGTTCGTAATGCTTATTTTTCCACAATGTAAAGCCTATCTTGTGGATTAAATGTTGATAACCACTATATGTGGTTTCCTCTATGGATTAAGCATAGCACAAAATACCAGATCTTGTGGTCTAGACAAAGGGGCAAAGAATGACAAGTCGCAAAGACGGATTCAGTGATCACGCCCGCTTAGGCCCGTATAGTTTTAAAAAAAGAATATTTTGTTCGGCAAAATATTTTTAACAATTTGAAGCTGATTCAAAATCCTTTGCAAAAGTTCAAAAGCACATAAAAAAGGCCTTGACTCTTCGTCAAAGCCCGCCGTTTAAGGCTTTTCGCCGATAATCTGATCCCGCCCCCGGCTCTTGCCAAAGTAGAGGTTGGCGTCAGCCAGGTGGAAAAGCTCGCGAACTTCAGATGGCGTTCGCGGATGGCCAAAGTAGTAGCCAATGGTCAAGGTGATGGGGCGGCTTCCCACATCTGCACTTTTCACATCTTGGGCTAGTAAGTTCAGCTTAGCCACAAAATCTTGAGGCTTCATCTGGCTGACCACGATAAATTCATCCCCGCCATAGCGGTAGAATTCATCACCAAACTGGATCAGCCCATTCCGGCCAATGGTTTCAATCACCTTGTCGCCGGTCACGTGGCCAGACTCGTCGTTAAACTCCTTGAAATTGTCCACGTCAATCATGGCCACGCACAGGTCATGACCGATAAACTGGCCAAAGTCCCGTCTAAAAGCCTGCCGGTTCTTGATGCCGGATAATTCATCGATCAGGCTCTGGGTCCGCCAGCTGTCTAAGTCATAGTCGTTGAGCCAAATGGTCAAAGTCATCAAGCCGATGGCCAGCATAAAGTAGTTTATCTGCAGGTATTCAAAGCTGACTCTCAGGAAAATCGTGACTAAATAGACCAATTCAAAAGACAGGATCCACCAAAAACGCTTCTTTTGCTTCTCTTTTTGCAGCTTTTGCCGATTTTTCCAGACAATGGCCACCGCCCCCGCCATGTAGATGATGGAATAAAGGTAGAGGTGCCACTGCCAAGGTCCTCTTAAGTAATAGGAATTACCAATTAGCTGGTAGATCTTGTCCCGGAAATAAGGAATGCACAGTTCCGCCGCAATAAAGATGTAAGGAGAGGAGATGAGGAGCCATTTTTTGCCATCGGGCTGGTCCTCATGCACCAAGAAGTAGGCAAAGAGGAAGAAGAGATAAGACAGGCTGATATAGGCGATCCGTTGCAAAAAGCCGACCGCTTCAATGACGGCTGACAGGTTAAAGGCGTCATTGTTCAGCATCATCGACCGGGTTAGTTCCAAAAAACTCGCTAAAAAGAGATCAACATCCAGCAGGGTTAAAACCATGGAACCGCGTCGCTCAAAACTCAGCTGGTAGCCCTTGATCAAGCGGCTGATAATCAAAACTGCCATGATCACACAGGTACAAAAGTCAAAGCATTCATTGTAGATGCCAACGGTATTAATCATTTCACTTCC
>NZ_JBJFHB010000021.1:0-12708 GCF_051893255.1 Lactobacillus sp.
GCAGTCGTTAATGCCAAGTCAGAAGAAGAGTTGAAGAAGCAGTTCCAGGGCACTGTGGAAAAAATCTATGAAAACTCTGCCCTCTTGGCCATCACCTCCTTTGATGACGTGGACGCTACCGCCGTCAGCGACCTTAACTACAAGCTCGTGGTCAACTTCAAGAACATGAAGCCAGCCCGCTCCGCCAAGAAGGCCAAGGCCCTGTCCACCAACAGCGTGACGATCGAAAAGATCGAGCCAACCATGAAGGCGGCTGACAAGGATGAAAAGCCAGCTAAGCCTGCCAAGAAGAAGTAAAATAAACCGCGCCGGTTGGCGCGGTTTTTTGTTATGATTGTAAAGATAGAAAGCGAGGCATCCATGACTGATAAATTGAAAAAAACGCTGTTTTGGTTCGTCATCCTGCAGCCCTTTTTGGACTTAGACTTCCTCTACCGGGGGAAAATGGCGACCATCCTGCCCTTCACCATCCCGACCATCGTCCGCATCCTGGGCGTCTTGGCCCTGGCGGCTTTGTTTGCGGCCACCCGGCCTAAGATCAAGGCCTGGATCTGGATCTACGCCGGCGCCTTGGTTTTATACGGCGGACTCCACCTTTGGCACATGACTACTTTCAAGGGGATCGCCGGGTCAACCTACGGCTACTCCACTTTTGGCGAGCTTTTCTACCTTTTTAGAATGGTCCTGCCGCTGGTCTTGATCTACATTACTGCTGAGGTGGCGGACGAAGACTTGGTCCTGCGCGGCCTGGCCATCGTCAGCGGGCTTTTTTCCGGGACGATCGTGATCTCCAACCTCTTCGCCGTCTCC
Source organism: Lactobacillus sp. (assembly GCF_051893255.1). Lineage (GTDB taxonomy): Bacteria > Bacillota > Bacilli > Lactobacillales > Lactobacillaceae > Lactobacillus. Next base: position 811 of record NZ_JBJFHB010000021.1, read on the forward strand.
CTCAAGTCCTACGAGACCGGGACGATTTCCGGCAACATCTTCACCTGGTTCATGGGCCCGCTTTACGGCTACTCGCACAGTGCTTCGAAGGGCTTTTTCTACTTCACCAACACCCTGAGCGCGATTCTCTTGATGCTGGCGCCGATCGTTTTCTACTTATTGATTAAAAAGTTTGCCTGGAAGACCGTGCTCTTGGCCCTGTCCCAGACCCTGGCCATGCTGGAGGTCGGGACCAAGGTGGCCTTGTACGGGCTGCTGGCCTCGCTCGTCGTAACGCTAATCTTGTGGCTGGTCCACGTCTGGCTTTTGAAAAACGAGAAGTTTGCCTGGAAGCCGCTGGTCGCGCTGGCCGCGATGCTGGGGATTTTTGCCATCTGCTACAAGGTGTCGCCAGCCGTCCAGCGCTACGAGTACGAGATCTACTGGGCCAAGAGCCACGACTCGTCGATCGCACGCGAAAATGCCTTACTAGCACGGGGGCTGAAGCAGTACCAGAATTCCCCTGCCAAGTTGGCGGCGTTTGAGAAAGATTTTTTGGCAAAATATTACAAAAAGTACGCCTTGAACAAGAAGTTCATCAGCAAGTCCTACCCGTACGAAAAGGACCCGCAGTTCTGGATCGACATGTTGAAAAAGCCGGCTTCATACCGCCTGGCCAACCGCAAGGTCGAGCAGGCCATGCTGGACCGAGTGGTGGCGTATAATGACAACCCGCTGGACAAGTGGCTGGGGATCGGCTACATGCGGGAGACGAACATTTTCAACCTGGAGCGAGACTTCGTTGCCCAGCGCTACTCGCTGGGGATCGTGGGGGCTTTGCTTTACCTGGTGGCCTACCCGGCCGTGATTGTTTACGGCGGGCTGGCGTGGCTGCGGCGGCGCGAGCGGCGGACTTTCTACCTGTCCAGCCTGCTTTTGGCCAGCTGCCTGATCCTGGGCGCCAGCTACATGTCGGGCAACGTCTTGGACTTCCCGACTTCCAACCTGCTGCTGGCCTTTGTGGACGGCGGCATCTTGGCAAGCGTTAAGAAAAAGGCGAAGCGCTGAGCGCTTCGCCTTTTTTGTGTGGGGGCGTGCGGCGTGGGCTGGCCCCCAAAGTATGTCAACCGAACTCGATTTGGCGTTTTTTCGCCCCCAAGTTGACTCAACCGAGCTCATTTTTCCGTTTTTTCGCCCCCAAATTGACTCAAACGGACTGGATTTTGCCATTTTTTGCCCCCAGATTGACTCAACCGGACTACTTTTGACGCTTTTTCGCCCCCAAGTTGACTCAACCGGACTCATTTTCCCACTTTTTCGCCCCCGAGTTGACTCAACCGAGCTCGTTTTCCCACTTTTTCGCCCCCGAGTTGACTCAACCGGACTACTTTTGACGCTTTTTCGCCCCCAAGTTGACTCAACCGGACTACTTTTGACGCTTTTTCGCCCCCGAGTTGACTCAACCAAATTTGGTTGACATACTTCGGGAGCAGATTTCGTCAAAAATCAGACTGGTTGACATACTTCGGGGGCAAATTTCACCTAAATTCAGACCGGTTGACATACTTCGGGGGCGGATTTCGCCAAAAATCACACCGGTTGACATACTTTGGGGACACCAACCACCAACCAGCAACCAACCACCAGCAACAGCCCACACCCCACCACCAACCCAAGCAAAAAACCGTCAAGCCCCGAAGGCTTGACGGTTTACTTTACTTTTCAACAAAAGAGGCGTCCGGCACCCGGATCAGGTAGTAGCGCTTGGCACTTTTGCCGGCGTGCATCCCCAGCCCGTTGGCCGCGGTGTTCTTGTAGCTCGCCTCGTACACGGCCACGTAGGCCTTTTGGTACTGAACGTCCTTTTTCACCAAGGCCGCGCGGCTAAACGGCACTCCGTTCGCCGAAGCGGCGCCGGCCGGACTGGACCCGGTCGCCACGGCCGCCATGCCGGTCGGTACGGTATACTTTTTACCATTTACATAGTAAACGTAGCTGCCCTCGGTCTGCTTGACATAGTAGCTCTTAGTCGCGGCCGGCTCCAGCACCAGGGCGTGGTAGGTCACGCGGCTGGCAATCTGCGCCTGATCAGTCAGATCCGGCTTTTTAAAAAGAGTCTCCCAACCCAGGAAGACGATGGCTGCTAGCAGCGCGGCGACTTCCAAGCAGCTGATAAGAAAATTTTTGACCTCAAAAGTCCGCTGGCGGGTGATGATCATCTTGAGGCGCCGCTGGCGGATATTTTTAATGACAAAAACTAAATAAACAATGACGGCGACCCACAGGGCCACCCCTAAAACATTCCAGCTCCACATGGCGCGCCCTCCTTACTTGGCAGCCTTGGCCTCCTTGGCAGCTTCCCGGGTGGCCTTCTCGTTTTCCTTGATCTGCTTGATCTTCTCGCTCATAGCGTCGGTCAAGAGGTCGGTCGCCTTGTCTGGATCAGCCACCAGCTCGTCGCCGTCCATCAGGAGGTCGATGCGGAAGTGGGAGGCGTTCAGGTCGTCGTTGGCCGTTTCGAAGTAGACCTTGACCGGCACCTCCTCGTCTTCGTCAAAGAAGTTGATCAGCTTTTTATAATAAGCCAAAGGCAGGTTCACGACGTTGGTTTCCAGGGCAAAAGTAATCGGGCTCTTGCCTTCCAAAACCAGCTGGACCTGCATAAGGGAATTTTTCTTCAAAGCCAGCGCCACCTCGCTGACCATCTTGGCGGCGTGCTCGCGGAGCTTCTTTTTGCTCCGGGAAACGTCCGCGTACTTGATGGTCTCCATGTCGGACAGGTAAGCCTGGTCTTCGATTGCTTGAGTTAAGTCTTTCAAATTTATCTTCATTTTTTCCGCCTACTTACTTGCATGATTCTGTATTAACCTTAACCAAAAATAAGCGAATGTGCAAGCATCTTCATTCGAAAAAAAGAGCCGGCCAGAGCCGGTTCTCATTAGGATTAATAGGAAAATATAGGTTGTCACCAGCACTTGACTGATTTATAACCTCCCGGCATCAGAAACATGGGGAAAACACTGATTGCCAGGGAAATAGAGTCTCCTCTATTACCCGCTTATTTTACCATATCCATCCTCAAAATTCTCTAACTATATGCGATCTCAGTGAAAAAATCTTCGGCTATAGCTGAATTATTAGCCAGCTATTCTGGCCAGAAGAGATCGTTCAGGGTTTTATCCAGGGCCTGGCAGATGGCGATGCAAAGGTTGACGGTTGGGTTGTAGTTGCCTTTCTCGATGGCACTGATGGTCTGCCGGGAGACCCCGACGATGTCGGCCAATTGCTGCTGGGAGAGGTCTTTTTCTGCTCTGGCCGCTTTAAGGCGCAGATTTTTCATGACTTATTCAGCCTCCCGCCGGTCGATAATGGCCTTGATCAAGAGGCTGCCCACGATTGCCAGGTAGGAGACAAGAATCATCGGGCCAACCGCCGCATCAGTTGCTGCCCCATTCTTAAAGTAGATGATTCTGCCGCTCATCAGATCGTCAATCTGGATCATGAGCTGGGAAAGGAAGATAAGGGTCCAGGCAACCGCCAGGCTCAAGCGGCCCTTAACTGGGAAGGCATCCTGGAAGATGCAGTAGCAGGTAAGAACAGTGCCGCCCAGCATGATGGTCGCCAGGCTGGATGCAAAAGGCGTAGCCAGGGGCCGGTCAAAGTTGATGCAGGCCAGGCTGTAAAGGATATTGGCGACAAGCACTGTCCAGAAGGCGTACTTGTAGCCCCGCCCCCGGAGCAGAAGCTGGCGTTCATCCAGCCGCTGGCGATTCTGCTGGTCTTTAATGGCAAAGTAGACAGCTAAAAAGATGGTCAAAGCCACGATTAAAAAGAGTGTCATAATTTTTCCCTTTCTCAACTCTCGATGTCAAATATACTTTACATTAAGTATCAACTATGTCCGGCATAATGTCAACTATATTTGACATTATTTTTTTGAACAAAATGGAGAAAAGTGTTACACTTAAGTCGTCAGCAAATGATAGTGATTACATTTTTATCTATAGAAAGGTGATTGTCATGTTTGATTTCAAGGACTACGGACCGGATCCATGTGCTTTGGACTTAAAGCAGGCGGCCTTAGAGAATGAAAAGTATCGTGAGACTTTGTGGACAGGGGACCACTTCCAAGTAACCCTGATGTGCATCCCTGCTGGCGGCGGCGACATCGGGCTGGAGATCCACCACGACAACGACCAGTTCATCTACCTGGTCAGTGGGACCGGCCGGGTGCAGCTGGGCAAGGAGAAAGACAACTTGACCGTGGACAAGATCGTTCACGCTGGCGAAGCTGTCTTCATTCCAGACAACACTTGGCACAATGTCACCAATGCCGGTGACGAGCCGATGAAGTGCTTCAGCTTGTACGCTCCGGTAAAGCACGCGCATGGCACGACCGAATCGACCAAGGCTGATGCGATCGCCCAAGAAGGACCACTGGAAGGATCAAATGAATAATTTTTAAGCACGTGAATCTTTCACGTGCTTTTTTGCTGGAATATGCTGATTTTTTTGATAAGGGATTATAATCGGAAGGAGAAGATGTTTGTCTTTTTTTATCAGGAGGAAGAAAAAATGAAGGCAATCAAGCAGCTCTACCATGAGCACAAGATCATCACACTGATTCTAACCTCGCCAATCTGGCTCTTTGCCCTCTTCTCCGTATTGTTTACGGCCAACGAGATCTACAAGTCGATCCAGGAAGGCGTGGTAACTGAAGTTCTGAACAAGACCCTGCCCCAGCATGGCTACAGCGACATCTACTATCTGAACCAGGTCAAGGCTGACAGCCATTTCGGCATGGGGACCACCTACGTCAGCAGTTTCTCAACCAAGCGGACGGTTAAAAAGAACCAGGCCCTCTTCGCCAAATCCGGCAAGAAGATAGACAAGGGCGATGCCAATCTCCCTTATTACAAGGAAGTCACGGTTCGCCGGAACGGGATGGGCTGGAAAGTTACCGTTTCTGATTCGATTGGACAAGAGGAAAACAGTTACAGCGTGAAATGACAGCAAATAACAAATGGAGCAAGGTTGGCCCTGCTCCATTTTTCGTCTGCTCATCTATTTAAATTGTTCCCAGTAAGCATCATCTGCTTTAACTATTGGGTCCTCCGGCAAAAGTCCCTGCCGGATCAACTTGTCCCTGGCAATCGCGTAATCCATGGATTCCTTTTTCCCTTTTTCTGAAATCCATAAGGCATCCCTCCCCTGCTGCTATCCTACTTCATTTTTTACCCAAAGCCAACAAAAAAGCCGCCAGAAGCGTACTTGCTTCTAGCGGCTTTTACTCAAGGCACTTGCCAAGCGGCAAATGTGACTCCTTCTCGTTCACATCAAGGGTGTGTCAGCATCGACGCTTCCCGCGTCTGGCCAAAGGCCTGATGCCCTCTATCTCAAAAATACGCACCTTTGCGTTTTCCTCGACTCGTCGATATTCGATTATACGCTCTTTCCCAAGCCTTGTAAAGCTACTTCTTCAGCTTCTCCCGCAGCTTGAGCCGCTTGATGTACTTGTTCCAAGCTTCCTGAAACAGGGTCGACAGCAAGAAGCCCAAAGCGATCGACACTGTCACGATAGCCACCCGCATCATCATCTGCTGGGCGGCGAGATACTTGCCGTCAATCAGCCGCCTAACCACCATGTAAGCCGGCGCTCCCGGCACCAGCGGCACCAGGCCCGGTACGCTGAAAAGGGTGACGGGACACTTTTTCCACTTAGCCAAAACCACCGCGACCAAGCCCACCGCAAAGGCCCCCAGGGTATTGGAAATCATCCGCCCGCCAGAGGCCTCCGTCACCAGCCAGTAGACCATCCAGCCCGCGCAGCCGCAGATCCCGCTCCAGTGAATCACCCGGTGGGGAATATTCACCGTCAAGGCAAAGCCCACCGTGGCAATGTATGAAAAGACCAAGTTGATCAAGACGTCCCAGATGTTGAAACTAACCTGCATCCCCAGCATGACTAAGCTCCTAAAAATCTAATCACGATCCCGACGCCGCCGCCCAAGGCAATCGCCGTCATTGCCGCCTCACACATGCGCACGATCCCCGACACCCAGTCACCCATGAACAAGTCTCTCAAAGCGTTGGTCAAAGCCAGCCCAGGCACCAGGGTCATCAAGGCCCCGATCAAAATATTGTTCACATTGCAGGCCGGGAAAATCCTATTAATGATAATGGTGAGTAGCCCCATCTCCATGGCCGCGATCATCTCCGCCAGGAAGCGGACCTTGGTATGGCCCTTCAGCCAGGAGTCCATCAAATATCCGCTGGCCCCGATCAGCCCGGCAACCGGGAAGTCGACCCAGTCATAGACGTCCAAAAAGAGGACCATCAAGGTGGCACTCAAGATCCCGGCCCCAATGACCTGCAGCCATAAAGGAAAGGTCGGGGTATTCTCCTCGATTTCCCGTAGCTTTTCTTCCAGCTGCTCCAGGTCAATCCGCTTGTCAGCGAATTCCCGGGAGAATTCATTGACCCGGTCAACCAGTTCCAGGTTGATGGCCCGCTTCTTTACGGTTTCCAGTTCCGTCACCGTGCTGCATTCCCCATCATCCAGGCTGACGAAGAGGCCGGTTGGCATGGCAAAAACATTGACCTCCTTGATGCCGGCGTTGACAGCGATCCTGCGCATGGTGTCCTCCACCCGGTACATTTCGCTACCGCCGGCCAGCATGAGGCGGCCAGCCTTCAAACAAGTATGAACGACTCTTTTCATGTACGCGTCTGTGCTCATTTTTTTCACCGCGAGCCTGCCTAAAGGCAGCTAAATCAATTATTCATGGCTTCAATATCGACGACCTTGTCGACCCAGTCACCTCTGAAGAAGTCCCGTTCGTGACTGACGATGATGACCCCGCCTGGGAAGTTGACGATGGCCTTCCGCAAGCTGTCCTTAGTTTCATTGTCCAGGTGGTTGGTCGGTTCGTCAAGGAAAAGCAGGTTGGCCGGCTCAAACTGCATCTTGGCCAGCTTTACCTTTTCCTGCTCGCCCCCGGACAGTTCCTTAAGCGGGCTCATGACCAATTGGGCTGTCAGTCCCATCCGGGCTAAAGCCTGCCGCAATTCCTTGGGCTTCTTCTGGTCAAATTCACTCTCTAAGTACTGCAGAGGGGTCATATTCTGGTTGGGCCAGGTCAAGTCCTGCTTGAAGTAGGCCAACTTAGCCGTAGCGGACAGGTCAAAGCCCCCGTAGATAGGCGGGATTTGCCCCAAGAGGGTCTTAAGCAAGGTGGTCTTGCCGATTCCATTAAAGCCGGTGATGGCAACCTTTTCCCCATTGCCAACGGAGAAGTTGAAGGCTTCCTTAACCAAAGCCTGGTCGTAGCCGATCACCAGGTCCTGCGTTTGCAAAAGCAAGTTGGAGGCTGTTTCAACGTACGGGAAGTCAAATTTAGCCTTCTTGCCGTTTTGCGGAGGGGTCAGAATTTCCATCCTGTCCAGCTGCTTTTGCCGGGACCGGGCGCTTTTGGCCCGGGTGCCGGCTTTATTTTTTCTGATATAGGCTTCAGTCTTGGCGATCTGCCGCTGCTGGTTGGCATAAGCCTTCAGGTAGGTCTGCCGGTTGGCTTCCTTTTGCCGCAGGGCCTGCTTCAAGGTCCCGGTGTAGCGGGTGATAGTGCCAAAATCGATGTCGATCACGCAGTTGGTGATCCGGCCCAAAAAGTCGTAGTCGTGGCTGACCACGATGAAGGCGCCGGCAAAAGCGTTCAGGTAGTCAACCAGCCAGTCGATGTGGCCCACGTCCAGGTAGTTGGTTGGTTCGTCTAGCACCAGGACGTCCGGCTTTTCCAATAGCAGCTTGGCCAAAATCAGCTTGGAGCGCTGGCCACCGGACAGCTCGCTCACGTCCTGGTCCAGGCGGCTAAAGCCCAGCCCCCGGGCCACTTGGTCGATGTCGGTGTCTAGGTCGTAAAAATTGTGCTCTTCTAAGTCAGTCTGGAGGGCCCCGGCCTTGGCCAACAGCTTGTCGTCGCCGCTTTCGCCGTAATCGACGTAAAGTTGGTTTAGCCTTTTTTCTTCCTCATAGAGCCCCGTAAAGGCCGTTTGCAAAAAGCCGCGCAGGGTCAAGCCCGGCGTCAGCTTGGCGTACTGGTCCAGGTAGCCCACCGTGACCTTGTTTTGCCACTTGACGCTGCCGTCATCTGGCAAAATTTCCCCGGTCAAAATCTTGATCAGGGTCGACTTGCCGACCCCATTTTGCCCGGTGACCCCCATGTGGTCCTCTTTGTTTAAGACGAAATTCGCGTCCTCATACAGGGTCTTGTCGCCAAAGCCCTGGCTTAAGCCTTCAACAGTTAGTAAACTCACAGCGCGCTCCTTATAAGTGGAAATTCTCGGCCTGGTCGCGTTCCCGGTCGTATTTTTTCAAGATCTTGAGGATTTTTGGCCAAAAATAGCGCGGCGCCGTCAAGTGCAAGCGGTCGTCGGCTACCCGGAAGTAGCTGGGCGACATGTTGGTCAATTTGGACAAAAATTCCTCGTCCAGGTGGTACTTGTCGGCAATCCGCTCGATTTCGGCAATCGCGTACTCCGTGTAAGAAGTGCTGGCAAAAACCAGGACCGCCCCGATCACGCCCCAGATGGCGGACAGGCCGGTGGTCATGGCAAAGGAGTGCCGGCAGATGTAGAACATGGCGATAAAGGTTAAGAAGCCTGAAAAGGCGCCATAGAGATAAGGGTAATACTTTTTCAAAATTTTTCCCTCCTTAAATTTATACATTCATCTTAACTTATTTAGCCGCAAAAAACAGGCCCGAACAGAAAAAAACTAGGGCAAAAGCCCTAGTTTACCAGCCGCTGTGCGGCGTGAGCGAATTCACATTGTAGATGGTGTAGCTGGTGATCGTGCTGGCCTTCGTGAAGTCGACGCCGTTATAGGTCTCGTTCAGCGTGTTTTGCCGGGTTTCCTGGTTGGACAGGGTTTGAGTCGCTAGACCCAGGTTCTTGCGCAGCTTGTTGGACCACTTCTGGAGTTCCTTGGTTGAAGCGATCTGGAAGCTGGTCCCATCGATCGTCGCGTCATGGCCCTGGATGTAGCCGCTTTGGATATTGGCCGCCGCATCCCGGTAGTTCAGGGCCAGGCTGGTCATGTCACCAAAGGTCAGGTTGGTCTTGACGTATTTGGCAAAAACTTTCAGCAGCTTTTGGTAGTTGGCAACGCCGTTAACGCTGAGGGCCTTTTTGACCACGGCTTGGATGATTTGCCGCTGGCGCATCTGCCGGCCATAGTCGCCCTTAGGGTCATCATACCGCATCCGGGCGTAGGCGATGGCGTGGCGGCCGTTTAAGTGCTGCCAGCCTTTTTTAAAGGTGCACCAGTCATAAGTAAAGTTAAAAGGCACCTTGACGTCGACCCCGCCCAAGGCGGTGACAAGGCTCTTCAAGGCCTTCATGTCAACTTCGACGTAGTAGTTGATCGGCACGTTGAGCATGGCCGAAATCGTCTTGACCGACCCGCTGCTGCCGCCAAACTGGTAGGCGGAATTAGCCTTGAACATGAAGTAGCTGGTAGAAGACGTCTCGCCCAGGATCTCGGTCAGGGTGTCCCGGGGAATCGAGGTCATGGTGGTCTTTTTGGTCGTCGGGTTGACGGTGACCAAGATGATGGTGTCGGAATTGCCTTGGTCGTGGCGCCCCTCCATCCCCTGGTCCACGCCCAAAACCAGCAAAGAGATGGGCTTTTTGGCCGCGATCTGGAGGCTGGTTGCCGTGTTGCCGGACTTGTTCATGCTGTTGGCCGCAGAATTGATGGCAAAGTAGGCGTGGGTCAGCCAAACGCCCGCCGCCACCAGGGCAAAGCAGACGATGAAGAGGATCGCTGCGGGGCCCTGCTTTAGCTTTTTTCTTTGTGCCTGGCGGCTGACCAGGGTCACGTTGCGCAAAAGCTTCTGCTGTTTTCTCTTGTTCCTTCCTTGCTCCATGCCCCTAGTCCTTCCTTGAAATGTCTTGTATTATTTTCTCATTAAAAACCAACATAATAAAGGAAAAAGGATAAAATTTTAAGCTATCTTATTTTTTGGCAAAAAGCTTCGAAGATAGTAGAATACTAGTATTCAGTTAAGAACCAAAAAAGAGGTAACAACATGGAGATTCCTTTACGCGGCCAGGTGCCAGAGAGCGAAACCTGGGACTTGAGCCGGATTTTTAAGAGCGTCAGCGACTGGCAGGCTGCCTGCGACCAGCTGGACCAGGAAGTGGACCAAGTGGGCGACTTAGAAGAGGGCTTTACGGCCAGCGGCCACCAGCTCTACGAAAATTTGACGCAGATTTTTGACCTGGACCGGCGGGTATCCAAGGTCTACGCCTATGCGGGGCTGGCCAGTGACGTCGACACCAGCGACAAGTTTTTGCTCGGGGTCAGCGCCAAGGCCCAGCAGCTAGCCGCTAGCTACCAGGCCAGCGTGTCCTTCATCTCCCCGGCGCTTTTGGCCTTAGGGGAAGAGAAGCTGGAAGCTTTTTATCAAGAAGAGCCGCGGCTGGAAAAATACCGCCACTACCTGGACCAGATCATGCGCAAGGCCGACCACGTCTTGCCAGCTGAGGAAGAGCGACTGGTGTCTTTGGCGGGGGATGCCCTGGGCGCGTCCAGCAACACTTTTAACGTTTTGAACAATTCAGACCTGGAATTTCCCTTTGTCGAAGATGAAGATGGGGACACGGTGCAGTTGACCGAGGCCCGCTACGACCTCTTGATCCAGTCAACCGACCGGGACCTGCGGATGGACGCCTTTGAAGCGCTCTACTCTAGCTACGAGCAGTTTGAGTCGACCTTTGCCTCGACCCTGGCTGGGAACGTCAAGGCCGACAACTACCGGGCCCTGGTCCACGACTACCCCAACGCCTTAGTAGCGGCGCTTGACGAAAATGCCATCCCCGTCTCCGTTTACGAGCAGCTGGTCGGCACCGTCCACCAGCACCTGGACCTGCTCCACCGCTACGTGGACTTGCGGGCGCGGCTGCTTGGGTTAACGGAGCCTGAGGACGAATTCGGCATGTGGGACATGTACGTGCCGCTTACGGGAACGCCAAGTCTGTCCTACAGCTTTGCCGATGCGAAAAAAGAGGCCCGCGCGGCGCTGGCGCCGCTGGGGCCGGACTACTTGAGGCATCTTGATTACCTTTTTAACAATCGAGTAATCGACTACGTGCCGAACATGCACAAGCAAGGCGGGGCGTACTCGGGCGGGTCATACGACACGGACGCCTACGAGCTTTTGAATTGGCAAGGCGACTTGGACTCGCTCTACACTCTGATTCACGAAAGCGGCCACTCGGTCCACAGCATGTACACGCGCGAAAACCAGCCTTACGTGTACGGGGACTATCCAATTTTTACCGCGGAAATTGCCTCCACAACCAACGAGAATCTGCTGACCAACTACTTTTTAGACAAGGTTACCGATAAAAAGACCCGGGCCTTTCTCTTGAACTACTACCTGAACTCCTTCAAGGGGACGGTCTACCGGCAGACCCAGTTCGCGGAATTCGAATGGTTCATCCATAAGAGCGACCAAGAGGGGCAGCCGCTGACGGGCGACTACCTGTCAAACTACTACGACGACTTGAACCAGGCATACTACGGACCGCGGATCGAGACGGGCAGCGAGATCCAGCTGGAATGGGCGCGGATCCCGCACTTCTACTACGACTTCTACGTGTACCAGTACGCGACGGGCTTTGCGGCCGCCACGGCCCTAGCCAACAAGATCAGCTACGGGACGGCGGAGGATAAGGAGAACTACCTGAACTTCCTGAAGTCGGGGTCCAGTTGCTACCCAATTGCCACCATGCAAAAAGCCGGCGTAGACATGACTAAGCCGGATTATTTGGAAGACGCCTTTAAGATCTTTGAAGAGCGCCTGGATGAGTTCGAAAAATTGATGACTGAGCTTTAGTTAGGTACGGAAGTGCCCC
>NZ_JBJFHB010000022.1:0-42038 GCF_051893255.1 Lactobacillus sp.
CTTTTAATAATTCGAATTATGAGAGACGAAGAACTAGTTGAGTCAATTTTAGGGAAAATTATGAGAAACAGAGGCGCAGTTGAGTAAAGATAGAAGCTCATTATGAGAAAAGCTCCTGCAGTTGAGTAAAGTCGTGTAGCGATTATGAGAAAGGCTTCTGTAGTTGAGTAAAAAGTTGCCGCGATTATTAAAAAGTCTGGTTCAGTTGAGTCAAAGTTGCGGCTGCGCTTGTCCTAGTTACCAAAACCACCAAAATAAAAACCATATTTTTCTAAAAAGAACTAGACATTCTATTTCAAAGAGTATATACTATGGATTGTAAGCGATAACAGATAAAAGCGATTGAGATATTTTTTAGGAGGTAATTAGAATGGCTGAAAAGACAGTAATGCTTTGTTGCTCAGCTGGGATGAGCACTAGCATGCTCGTGAAGAAGATGCAGGAGGCTGCTAAGAAGGACGGTTTGGACTACGAAATCTTTGCTTGTCCAGCCGCTGAAGCCGACACTAACTTGGAAAACAAGAACATCAGCTGCGTCTTGCTGGGGCCACAAGTCCGCTACATGTTGGCCGACTTTGAAAAGAAGGTTGAAGGCAAGAACATTCCAGTCGAAGTTATCGACATGGCGGCGTATGGCATGATGGACGGCGAAAAGGTAGTTCAACAAGCCAAGAAGCTGGTTGGTTAGTGTAAAAGGTTAAAGTAAAAGATTGAGGAAAAAGTGATGAGTACTGATACTAGTAAGAAGGGCGGCTTTAGCGAGTTCGTTAACGCTAAAATCTTGCCGCCAATCATGAAGTTCGTTAACACGAAGGCTGTTAAGGCCCTTCAAGATGGGATGGTTTACTCCCTGCCATTCATCATCATCGGGTCTATCTTCTTGATCATGTCCAACTTCCCAATTCCCGCAGTTTCTACGGCATTGGCGAACAGTGGCTGGTCAGCCTTCTTTAGTCAAGCCTACGCGGCCAGCTTCGGGATGATCTCCATCTGGTCCGTTGTCGGGATTGCCTATGTTTACATCAAGAATGAAAAAGTTGAGCCACTTCCAGGTGCCTTAACTGCCCTGTGTGCCTTCTTCTTGCTCCAATTCATGCAAGTTGACAGTCCAATGAAGGCAGCTTTGTCCAGCGGTATTTCTAACTCAGCTGGCAAGGTTGTGGTAACTGGCTCAGCTGTGACCCAAAACTTGGATAAGCTGCCAAGCGCCATGAAGACCTTTATTCTGTCACCAGTTACTGGCGTTTTGAACACTTCATGGATGGGTGGCCAAGGCATGGTCGCTGCCATCGTCATCGGCCTGTTGGTTGGCTGGACATACAGCGTCATGATGAAGAAGGGTTGGGAAATCAAGCTGCCTGAACAAGTGCCAGCCAGCGTTTCTAAGCAATTCTCAGCCATGATTCCAGCCGGCATCATTTTGACGGTCTGCATGCTGCTCTTCGCAGCCTTCAAGCAATTCGGCAACACTGACATGCTGAACTGGATCTACAAGGTTCTGGAAATGCCAATGCAAGGCTTGTCCGACTCATGGGGCGGTGCGATCGTCATCGGCTTGGCCGTACCATTCTTCTGGTTCTTCGGCGTTCACGGCGGTTTGATTGTTGGTTCTGTAGCCAGCGCCTTCTTGCTGCCAAACACCGCAGCCAACGCTGCTTTGTACCACGCAGGGAAATTGTCCCTGGCTAACGGTGCCCACGTCATCACCAACGAATTCTACAACAACTTCATCAACTTAACTGGTTCAGGGATCACCATTGGTTTGGTTGTCTTCACGGTCTTCTTTGCTAAGTCTCAACAAATGAAGGCCATCGGTAAGATCGAACTGGTACCTGCCATCTTCAACATCAACGAACCATTCCTGTTCGGTCTGCCACTGGTTATGAACCCATTCCTGGCTGTTCCATTCTTCGGCGTACCGCTGATCGTCAGCCTTTCAACTTACGGCTTGATCAGTGCCGGCATCTTGCCACCACTGAACGGGGTTGCTGCACCATGGACCACGCCAGCCGTTCTCTCCGGCTTCTTCATCGGTGGCTGGAAGATCGCTATCTGGCAATTCTGCGTCTTGGTCATCTCCACTCTGGTTTACTTCCCATTTGCCAAGAAGTACGACCAAGAATTGCTGAAGCGGGAACAAGCAAGTGCTGAAGCCTAAGCAGAAGCTTTTTTAAAAAAGACTCTACATATCAAAATCTTATTTCTACGAAACACGACATCTTTCTCAAACATTAGGTATTAAAATGAGTGAAAACACAACTGAAGAACAAGCAATGCAATCAATTATGGGTCTAATCGTGAACGCCGGCAACGCCCGGGCCTTTGCCAAGGAAGCGATTGACGCTGCCCACCAGGGCGACTTTAAAACTGCCAATGAGAAGCTCGACGAAGCCAACAAGGCGCTCGTTGACGCCCACAATTCTCAAACTGCCATGCTGACTAAGGAAGCTAGCGGCGAACACATTCCTGTAACTTTATTATTGGTTCACTCTCAAGACCATTTGATGACGGCAATTACTTACATTGACCTAGCCAAGGAATTGGTTGCCGTTTACGAAAAAATGGCCCAAAAGTAATTAACGAAACGGCCCAGCATCAAGTGACGCTTGGGTCGTTTTTTTTGAAAAAATCGAGGTTAAAAATGGCATTAGCAGCAATTGATATCGGTGGAACGACGATCAAGTTCGCCCTCTGGCAAAAACGCGAATTGACTGACAAGCACGCGGTGGACACGCCGGACAACTTGGCGGACTTCTACCAGGCTTTAAAAGCGGAAGTGGACAAGTTTAAGGAAAAAACCAATGTGACCGGCGTAGCGATCTCCTCACCTGGTGCGGTCAACAAGAAGACCGGCGTGATTGAAGGGGCCAGCGCCCTGCCTTACATCCACAACTTTCCGATCGTACCGGAATTGGAAAAGCTTTTTGGCCTGCCGGTATCCATTGAAAATGACGCCAACTGCGCAGCGCTTGCGGAATTGGCCGAAGGGGCCGGGCAGGGGCACGATTCACTCGCCTTCCTGGTCATCGGGACCGGGGTTGGCGGCGCCTTGATTGTCAACCGGCAGATCTGGCACGGCGCCCACCTTTACGGCGGAGAATTCGGCTACCAGACGACCGGCGATGCCGGGCTAACCTTGAGCGAGGCGGCTTCGCCCGTCCAAATGGCGGCGCGGTACAACGAAGCCACAGGTAAAAACTGCTCTGGCAAGGAGGTCTACGACCTAGCCAAGGCCGGCGATCCCGCCGCTTTGAAAGAGCGCACGCGGTCAATTAGGGCGCTGGCCAACGCCATTTACAACCTCCAGCACGGCTTTGACCCCGAGAAGGTCATCATCGGGGGCGCCATTTCTAATAACCCAGACCTGTTGCTTTTACTAAATGACGAAATCGCTAATATCAGAAAAGAAGTTAAGATCGCAACTGTTAAGCCAGACCTGGCCGTCTGCCAGTACCGCGGTGAAGCCAACTTGCGCGGCTGCGTCTACGATTTTGAACAAGAACATGGAGAAGAATAATGATGAAATTTCCTGAAAACTTTGCCTGGGGCGCAGCTACCTCAGGTCCCCAATCAGAAGGCCGCTTTAACAAGCGCCACCGCAACGTTTTTGACTACTGGTACGACACTGACCCCCAAGCCTTTTACGCTGGGGTCGGGCCAGACACGGCGTCTAATTTTTACAATGACTATCAAAAGGACCTGCCTTTGATGCGGGAGGCTGGGATTAAAAATCTGCGGACCTCCATCCAGTGGTCCCGCCTGATCGACGACTTTGAAACGGCCACGGTGGACCCCGACGGCGCCAAGTTCTACAGCGACATGATCGACTGCATGATTGCAAATGGCATCACGCCTTACATCAACCTCTGCCACTTTGACATGCCTTATGAATTGCAAAAAAAGTACGGCGGCTGGGAGAGTAAGCACGTGACGGACCTTTTTGCCAAGTTCGCTGACAAGGCCTACGAGCTTTACGGCGACCGGGTGAAGCACTGGTTTACTTTTAACGAGCCAAAAGTCATCCTGGACGGGGGCTACCTTTACAAGTTCCACTACCCGCTGAAGGTGGACGGGCCCTTGTCAGTGCAGGTGGCCTACAACATCAACCTGGCTTCGGCTAAGGCCATTCAAAAGTTCCGCGCCCGCTTTAAGGGGGATGACCACACCATCGGGATTATCCTGAACCTGACGCCGGCTTATGCTAGATCTGAATCTGAAGGTGACCAAAAGGCTGCCGAATTTGCCAACCTCTGGTGCGTTGATCTCTGGCTAGATGCGGCCATCAAGGGCGTGTTCCCGGAAAAATTGACCCAAGTTTTGAAAAAAGACGGCGTCTTGTGGGAAGCAACGGATGAAGAATTAGCTCTGATCAAGGAAAACACCATCGACCTGCTGGGCGTCAACTACTACCAGCCAATGCGGGTGCAAGAGCCAGCCATTTCGCCTGAAAGCCTGCAAGACTGGATGCCTGACATTTACTTTGATAATTATGAGATGCCTGGCCGGGTGATGAACGTGGACAAGGGCTGGGAAATCTACCCCAAGGCCATCTACGACATCGCCATCAACATCCGTGATAATTACGGCAATGTGCCATGGTTTGTTTCAGAAAACGGTATGGGCGTTTCCAGAGAAGAACGGTTTATGGATGAAAACGGCGTGGTTCAAGATGACTACCGGATCAACTTCATCCGCAACCACCTAAAGTGGCTCCACCAGGGGATTGAAGAAGGATCTAACTGCAAGGGCTACTTCTTGTGGACGGCGATCGACTGCTGGTCCTGGATGAACGCCTACCGCAACCGCTATGGCTTGATCCGCGACGATATCCATACGCAAAAGAAGACGTTGAAGAAGTCCGGCTACTGGTACCGTAAGCTGAGCGATAGCAATGAGCTAGAATAAAAACTGCAATTTACCTTTAAAGTGGCTACTAAAAAGCTTACAATTAAAAAAAGCATGTTTTTAGGAGGATTTAGAGAAAAATGGCAGAACCACTATTTTTAGAGCCGGTTTTTCATGAAAAAATTTGGGGCGGCACTGGCCTGCGCGATGAATTTGGCTACGACATCCCGAGCGACCACACCGGGGAAGCCTGGGCAATTTCGGCCCACCCGCATGGCCCAGCCACCATCAAGAACGGCCCTTACAAGGGGATGAAGCTGAACGAACTCTGGGATGCTCACCGGGAGCTTTTTGGCAATGCGAAAGGTGACGTCTTCCCGCTGCTAACCAAGATTTTGGACGCTAACCAAGACCTGTCCGTCCAAGTGCACCCCGACAACGAATACGCCCGGATTCACGAAGGCGAACTCGGCAAGACCGAATCCTGGTACGTGATCAAGGCTAAGCCAGGTGCCAAGCTCTACTACGGTCACAACGCCCAAACTCGCGAGGAATTCGCCGACATGGTTCATGGCAAAGAATGGAAAAAGCTCCTCAGAACCGTACCCGTTCACGAAGGCGACTTTTTCTACGTACCGCACGGCATGGTGCACGCTGTCGGCAGCGGCATCATGGTGCTGGAAACCCAGCAATCCAGCGACACCACCTACCGGATGTACGACTTTGACCGGGTGGACAAGAAGACTGGCAAGCTGCGCGAACTCCACTTGCAGCAATCCATCGACACGGTTCAGGTACCATTTAAGAACCCCGTTTTGAACCACGAAGAATGGGACGTGGGCGATGTCCACGTGACCCAGTTCGTCATGGCTGAATACTTCGGCGTCTTCAAGCTGGACGTTAAGGGCAAGGGCGACTTTGAAATCAAGGACAACAAGTACCGCTTGATGTCCGTCATCGACGGCTCTGCCACCTTGACGGTTGATGGCCAAGCATATTCTTTGAAAAAAGGTGACCATTTGATTTTGCCAACCACAATTTCCTGCTATACTTTAGATGGAAGCGCAACAATTATTGCTTCAAAGCCAGGCGACGAAGCATAACTTGATTTTGACAGTATAGGAGATACACAGAATGACACAATTTGTTGGCAGTATTGAGGCTGGTGGTACCAAGTTTGTTTTAGGCGTGCAAAACGTGGAAAGCGGCGAAACGGTCGCAAGCAAGCGGGTGCCAACCACGACCCCAGCGGAAACCTTGGAAGCGTGCCGGGACTTTTTTAAAGAAAATCCAGTAAACGCCTTGGCCATCGGCTCCTTTGGCCCCATCGACATCAACCCGAACTCCAAGACTTTTGGCTACATTACCAAGACGCCAAAGCCAGGTTGGTCCAACACTGAGCTGAAGGGCTACTTTGAAAGAGAACTGGGCGTACCAGCCGTTTTGACGACTGACGTCAACGCCTCTTGCTACGGGGAATACATCGCCCGTGGCCGCGATAACGAAAAGACATACCTGTACATCACTATTGGGACGGGCGTGGGCGCTGGTGCCATCCAGCAAGGCCACTTTATTGGATACACCAACCACTCCGAAATGGGCCACATGCGGATCCCTAAGCGGGCTGATGATAACTACGAAGGCGGCTGCCCATTCCACGGGGATGCCTGCGGGGAAGGCTTGACGGCTGGTCCAACCTTGAAGGGCAGAACTGGCATCCCAGGCGAAGACCTGGACCGGGACAACCCAGTCTTTGATCTGATTTCTTACTACGTGGCAGAAATGCTTTACAACATCTACCTGACCATCCGGCCAGACGTGATGGTGGTCGGCGGCTCCGTTTTGAACGAAGGCGACATGCCAACTGTAAGAAAGTACTTCAAGGAAATGAACAACGACTACGTAGAAGTTGGCAACGTGGATGAATTGATCGTGCGGCCAATCGTGCCAAACAACGGCTCTGCAGTTTTGGGCTGCTACGAAATGGCTAAGGACTTATTAAAGTAATAAAAATCGCTAGCGTATGCTAGCGATTTTTTTGGTTACTTGTACTGCTTCCGGTAAGTCAGCGGGCTGATCCCAGCTAGCTTTTTAAAGGTGGTGGAAAACAGGCTCCCACTGGAGAAGCCGACATCATCGCAGATCTCGCTAAGGGTCCGATTGGTAAAAATCAGCTCGTGCTTGGCCTGGGCCACTTTGACCTGGTTGATGAAGGCGACCAGGGTCATCCCGGTCTCCTTTTTAAACAGGTGCTGGAGGTAGGAGCGGCTGACTGCCAGCCGGTCAGCGATTTCTTGGACACTAGTAATGTCTGCATAGTGGTGGTAGATGTACTCTTCGGCCTTGTAGACCAGGGGCGTCAGGCTCGTCCGGTTGCTGCGAGCGACCCGGTTGACAAAAATTTCCCCAATCGCCCGGGAATACTCGTAAAAGTTGGAGATAACTGTGTCCTTCTCCAGCCTGTTGATGATCTGGTCGCTCAAGGCGTAGGCCTCGCTAGCTGCTAACCCGCCCCGGATGGCAGCCCGGGTGTAGAGGGTGGTGGCGGAAATAGCCAGGTTCTTTTCCTGTCGCAGCTTGCCGGCCCCTAAAAGTCCAATATTCCCTTCTTTAATAAACGAGCGAAAGCGCTGATTATAAAGGTCTAAATTGCCCAGCTGAACAGCCTCCATGAGTTCCTGTTCAGCCAGGTAGCCTTCGTAATCGGCGCTTTTTTGCATGGGCTCAATCGTCAGATTTTCCCCAGTAAAAAAGCCTTGGTCGGTAAGCTCCGTTTGCGGCCAGGTGCGAAAAATTGCAAAATACAGGCTCTTCATTAAACTGGCAAACTGGTCAAAGCCAAGCAAGGGCGCCAGCCGGTCCAGATTGCCCTGACCAGCGATGGTGATATTGGCGTTCCAGCCGACGATAATTTTGTCTGCATAACGGAACTTGCCAAGGGAATTTTTGTTATCGGGCAAGAGCAGGTCCAGGTCGTTGACCTGCTTTAGGCATTTTTTGATAAAAATTTCCGGCAAATGGGGTGCCAGGGGCCGGATAAATTCCTGCTCTACCTGCCCTTGACCTGTTAGGACGTAAAGGTTAAGGGCGGTGCCGTCATGGAAGGTTTGGAGGAGTCGCTCAAGGTCCATTTTTTAAACCGCTTTCTTTTTGTGCACAAAAACTAAATAAATAGCATTTTTACGAAAAAATCCTGCTATGGATATCATACAATATCCACTGTAAGCGCTACAAGCGAAACAGAGGGATTATTAATGCAAATCAGCAAAATTGAAATCAACCACTTGGTCAAGCCGCTGGGCTTTGACCTGGGAAAGAAATTACACATCGCGGCTTTTCTGGACGAAGCCGTCCAGACTAACGAAATCGATAGACGCCTGGCAATCAAGCAGGGCGAAGCAGTTGTCTACGACAGCGGCTGGGAAGCAGCCACTGACTTGATCTTTGAGGACGTCGACTTAGCTTTAGTCCCAAGAAGCCGGTACATGGTGGAAGTGGCCGCCAAGATTAATGGACAAGAGCTTGCCGAAACCAGTTTTTTTGAAACGGGCTACTTGAAAGAAAAAATGGCCGGTGACTGGATTGGGACCAGCAAGTTGGACCTTCACTCCCTTATCTTAGAGAAAAAGTTTACGGCAGAAACGGTTAAAAATGCTCGTCTCTATGTCTCCGGCGTTGGCCTCTTTGAAGCCTACCTGGATGGGGAAAAAGTCGGCGACGAGTACCTGGCGCCAGGCTTTACCGACTACCGCTACTACGTGCAAAGAGCCAGCTACGACCTGACTAGTTTAGTTACGCCAGGCGACCACCTTTTGCGGATCGTTTTAGCAGATGGCTGGTACCGGGGTAAGCTGGGCTTGGCCCAGCACGGCGGGGTGCCAGACAACTATGGCAGCGAGCTCAAGGCGATCGCCGACCTGCGCTTAGCAAGTGCAGACGGTGAAGAAGTCATTGCCACTGATGATAGCTGGGACGTGGTGACGTCGCCAGTAACTCATTCCGGCATCTACTACGGGGAAGACTTTGACGAAACTATTTCCCGGCAAATCTTGGAAAAAGCGGTGGTGAAACAGGCTCCCGGCAAATACCTGTTGGACCGCCGCAGCCTGCCAATTACAGCCCACGAGGAATTTATTCCCCGGGTAATAATGACCCAAAGCGGCGACCAAGTCCTGGACTTTGGCCAAAACTTAGCTGGCTGGGTGGAATTCAAGAACCGCTTGCCTAAGGGCGACAAGGTCACAATCGACTTTGGTGAAATCATGCAAGATGGGGAATTTTACCGGGACAACCTGCGCTCAGCTAGAGCCCAATTTACCTATGTCAGTGGCGGGGAAGAAAAGTGGATCCGGCCACACTTCACCTACTTTGGCTTTAGATATGCCAAGCTGACTGGCTGGTCAGGTGATCTCACAGCCAGCGACTTTAAGGCTGTAGCCCTTTACTCAGACATGGCCGAAACGGGAAAGATTCAAACTGACAATGCCGAGGTCAACCGCCTCTTTGAGAACGTTAAGTGGGGACAAAAGTCCAACTTTGTGGATATCCCAACCGACTGCCCGCAGCGGGATGAGCGCCTTGGCTGGACTGGGGATGCGGCAATTTTTGCCCTAACGGCCAGCTACAACATGGATACTTACCAATTCAATAAAAAGTTTTCCTATGACATTGCCGTAGAGCAAAGCCGTCTAGCTGGCAAGGTGCCACTCTACGTACCATCCGTTGGCAACGATGACGGCGGCAAGGCCGTGTGGAGCGATGCGGCGACGATCATTCCTTGGGTCAGCTACCAAAGAAGCGGTGATAAGGCGATCTTGCGCCAAAATATTGGTGCCATGATGTCCTGGGTGGACTGGGTTCACGACCGGGCACTTGCTAACGGCAATGAGCACCTGTGGCTGGGCGATGACCAGCTGGGCGACTGGCTGGCCCTGGACACGGAAGACATCATGAAGCTGAAGGGGAAGACGCCAGACGACTTGATTGCCAGCGCCTACTACTACTATTCAGCCAAGATCGTTAGCCAGGCAGCGGAAGTCTTAGGGATGAAGCATGAATACCAGTACTACCGGCAGCTGAGCCGCCTGATCAAGGAAGCATTTATCAAGCACTTCTATACGCCAGACGGTTTAGCCATTGCCAACACCCAAACGGGTCTTGCTCTTTGCCTGGAATTTGGCCTGTATCCAGCAGCTGCCAAAAAGGGTCTGGTTAACAGCTTAGTAACCAAGATTGAAGGCAACCGCAACCACCTAGACACCGGCTTTGTTGGCACGCCGCTCTTGCTGCCAGCCTTAACCCACAATGGCCAAGAGCAGCTGGCCTTGCGCCTCTTTTTAAATACCGACTTCCCAAGCTGGCTCTACGAAGTGAAAAAAGGGGCCACCACTATCTGGGAACGGTGGAATTCCGTTGAAGAGGATGGCCACATTGCCAAAAACGGCATGAACTCCCTGAACCACTATTCAAGTGGGGCCGTGATGGCCTGGGCCTACGAAGACCTCGTGGGTTTAACGCAAGCAGGCAAAAATGTCATCTTCAAGCCGCTGATCAGCTCTAAATTTAAGGAAGTGGCCGGACAAGTTATGTTGCCAACGGGTCTGGTTAAAGCTAGCGTCAAGCTGGAAAAAGCCGACCAGGTAACTATTCTGCTTGAGATTCCCCTGGGCAGCCAGGTCAAGCTGGATCTGCCCGCCGGGCAAATGACCGTTAACGGGCAAGCTTTTGATGGTGAACTTTTGAAGAGCGGGAGCTACACGCTTCAGCTGCAGCTAGAAGCGCCAATCGTTGAAGCTTGCGACGTCCACACGCCACTGAAAGAATTTGCGAGCCACGCGGCTTTAACTGAAAAATTAAGCAAGTTGGTGCCATTCTGGGGCTTTTTAACCATTCCAGGCAACCTGGACCACTTCGGGCAATACTCGCTCTTCCAGTTAAGCCGGGAGATGCGGGGGATTGGCTTCAAGCCTTTTGAAGACAAGGATATCGAATCCATTAACCAAGTATTTAAGGAATATGCATTAGGTGAATAAGATGAGTAAAGAGAAAAATATTAACAGCTTTTGGACAAAGCTCTCAATTCTGCTATTGAACATTTTTACGGTTTCCAGCGGCGCTACCGCGGCAACTGTACCGGCCATGATCAAGGCCTTTCCGCAAACCGCGCCAACCTTGGTCGAATTAACCATGACAGTTTCTTCATTGGGGATTATCTTCTTCACCCCTTTGAGTAATGTCATTGCCGAAAAAATTGGCGTTAAGAAGACCATCTTGATCGGTTTGACGGTCTTGCTGATCTCTGGTGTAATCCCAGTTTTCTCCAACAATTTCCCACTGATTTTTGCTTCAAGAATCGGGGTCGGCGTTGGTACGGGGCTTTTGGCTTCATACTCCCAATCTTTGATCATCAGCCTCTACCAGGGCCAAGAACAACAACGCTTGATGGGTCTGTCCAGCGTGATCCAAGGCTTGGGGATGTTCTTGATGACTTTTTCCGCCGGTGTCTTGATGGGTCAAGGCTGGCACGCAGCTTACTGGGTTAACGCCATGGCTTTGCCAGTTCTCTTATTGGTAGCGATTTTTGTACCAAACATCTTGGGTAAGCATGAAGCTGGCCCAGCTGTTCAAGCAGAAAAGCCGGTTAACTCCAAGAAGGTGGACGGCAAGATTTGGCTTTTGGCGGCCTTCATGTTCTTCTTCAACTCTTCCTTTGCTTTCGTAACTATCAAGTTTGCGTCACTCGTTATCTCTAAGGGCTACGGTACTGCTCAAAGCGCCAGCACCTTGCTGGGCATCATGTCCTTTGCCATGGCAGCCGGTGGCTTCATCTTCATGGCCCTGCCACAAGCTGTTAAAAAGTTCTCACTCGCGATTTCTTTAGGTTCAGGCTTCCTGTCCTACCTGATTTTGACCATGTCTAACTCCCTCACTTTGAGTGGCGTCGGCATCGTGTTAAGCGGGATTGCCGTATCCATGACCATGGTTTCCTGCATGACTAACATTGGGATCTTCACTTCCCCAGCCCAAGTGCCATTCTCTACTTCCGTAGTCATGACTACGGCTAACATTGGACAGCTTTTGTCACCATACATTGCACAATTTTTGAGCAAGACTTTTAACAACGAAAGTCCAGAATTCACCTTCTTGTGCGGGACGATCGTCTTTGCTGCCCTCCTGGTAGTCGCAATTCTGATCGGGATCAACTTTGGCAACTTGAAGTTTAAAGAAGTAAAAGAGGCTAAATAATGTTAAGCGAACAAGCAAAGCAAGCAATTGAATTTTCTAGAAAATACATTAAGCCGGGACAGGCAGCACCGCTGACCCCAGAAATCGCCCTGGCTGCCAGAAAAGGCGCTGATGAAGGCAACAAGTACGACTTGCCAGAAGAGGTGACGCTGAAGGCGGTTGATGAAGGCGGCGTGAAGGGGGAATTTTACTTAAGAGCAGATTCACCGAAGGCAGTCTTGATGTTCCTTCACGGCGGTGCCTATGCGACAGGGACGGTTTACTCCCGCCGCAAGTTAGCCATCAAATTGGGCCAGGCCATCGGCAGCGGGATTGACGTCTTCGCGGTCGACTACACCCAGTACCCAGAAGGCCGCCATCCAGCTGCTCAAGAAGACGTGATGCGGGCTTACGACTGCCTCCGCGGGCTCTATGACCAAGTCCTGGTCTTTGGTGAAAGTGCCGGGGCCACCCTGGCCTTGACTCTGACTTTACAGTTAAAGGATGAAGGGAAAAAGCTTCCAGAACGAGTATCTGTTTTTTCACCAGTGATCAACCAGCTGAACGCCTCAGCTTCTGAATACCTGAGAACCGAACGCGATCCGATGCTGGTCGGCGCCACGGCTCCGGTACCATATTTTGACGAGCCGGCTAAGATTGATCCGCTGATTTCACCAATCTATGGCGACTTCACGGGCTTCCCGCCGTTGTTCATCAATTGCGGCAGCGAGGAAGTCAAGTATGACAGCAGTGCCATCTTGAACAACTTGTGCGAAAAGGCTGGCGTGGATGTACAGTGGCACGTTTGGCAAGACCTCTTCCATGTCTTTATCTTGTTCGACATGCCAGAAACGGATTTGGCGGTTAAACAGATCGGTGAATTTTTCAAGGCAGGGGTTAAATTTGACTAAGAAAGAAAAAAGATTCTTGCTGCTAGGGCGGGTAGCCTCGGCCATCTCCGTCTTGATGTATGTGTCCTACATTGCCCAGATCGCCAGCAACCTTAGTGGTCAAAAAGGGAATCCGGTGCAACCCCTAGTCGCCGCCATCAACGCTAGTTTGTGGGTGGCCTATGGCTGGAATGCGCCCAAGCGCGACTGGCCAATCATCGTGGCCAACGCTCCTGGAATTGTCCTGGGCCTAGTCACGGCAGTCACGTGTTTTTAACTTAAAGTTTCCTCTCCAAAAATAGTAATTATATCTCTCCGAAAAACTCAATTTAGGTATGTTAGGAGCCGGATCGGTGGATCCGGCTCCCTTTTTTGTGCGTTTCTGTGCTTTTTTGACAAAAAAGCAAAAAAACATCTTTGTAAGGGTTTACAGACCGAAAAGAAAGTGCTACCATATAGTTGTTCGGAAAACAGAAGAATAATAATCAAGATCAAAAAGTGGATTGTTACTATCCAATTAGGCAAAACCACATCTCTTGAACTATTTATTTAGTTTGAGAGGTGTGGTTTTTCGTTTGTAAGAGGTAAAAAATGGAAGACGAAAACAAGGAAATCACGAAAACCGATATTTCGATGACGGGCTTTGCGATCGTTGCCTACTCTGGGGATGCCCGAACCGCCCTGATCAAGGCGATGAAAGAAGCTAGCGAGGGCCACATTACGAAGGCCCGCGACCTAGTTAAGGAAGCCAACGATTCAATCAACGCTGCTCACAACGAGCAAACCAAGCTGCTGAGCAAGGAAGCTGGCGGCATGGATATGGACGTAACCTTTATTATGGTTCATGGCCAAGATACTTTGATGACGACCATGTTATTGAAGGATCAAATGGAAACTATCATTAATCTTTATGAAAGAATCAACAAGCTCGAAGGCAAAACGGTTGATTGATGTGATTGCTAAACTTGCATACTATTAATCGAAAAATGAAACAATAGCTAAGAATTCATGGCAATATTGATAAAAATACCTAAATATTTTTAAAAATTGCCAAATGATTAACTCAATAAAAATTAACATTTTTATTGTGTAAGTGTTTACAAACTGTTAACGAAGTGCTAGGATAATCCTTGCAGACTTAATGACTTAAATTGCGAATTGTTACTATTGAATTAGGCAAAACCGCACTCTGAAGGCCATGGGGAGACTATAGGCTGGGAAGGGCGGTTATTTTTTTGCCAAAAAAGGCATTTGAGTTAGGTAGGGGAGGAAGAGTCCTTTGAAAATAGCACAAGTTTTGAATAACAACGTAGCAGTTATCCAGGATAGAAGAGGCGTTCCGGCAATTGTCATGGGAAGAGGTATTGCCTTTGGCAAAAGGAAGGGCGATCAAATCGATCGTAAGAAAATTGAGAAGACCTTCAAGATGCATGATGAGCATACGGTTGAAGATCTCTCCGGCTTGCTAAAGGATGTCCCAGACAGCTTTGTTAAAACCAGCTATTCCCTGATTGAAGAGAGTCAGGAGAGATATGGCTTCAAAGTTGAAAGCTACTTATATGTAACTTTGACCATGCACTTGTATTCTGCTTACCAGCGCTTGAAAAAGGGCCGGTATCAGAAGAACTATGTTCTGCCAGACTTAGGCGAGAAGTTTCCGGTTGCTTATGAGATTGCCGATGACTTTTTAGCTGGATTTAAAAAGCAGCTCGGCATCGAATTCCCGGTTAGTGAACGCAGCAGCATTGCCCTGCATTTCATCAATGCTCATGGCGATCAGGTTAACCAAACGAAGACGGTCAACCACCTTGATGAAGAGATTATGGGTACGATCATTCAGGTGCTGAAGGCAGAGGGGATCAATAAGACGGATGAAAACGAGGATGATTTTAACCGCCTAATGACCCATATCAAGTACTATGTCTCGCGCTTGCAACACGAGCACTTTGAAGATCATGCTGATATCTCTATGCAGAGCGTTAAAAGCATTAGCAAGGATTTTCCGAAAGCAACAGAAACCGTCACTAAAATTGGTCAACTGCTTTTTGACAAGTATCAAATCCAGCTTTCTAAGATGGAAGGCTTGTACTTAATCATTCATGTTGAAAGATTAATCGAAGGAGCAAAGGAATAATGGAAGAAACCGAAGAAAAGGTAACCAAAGAAGAAATATCAATGACCGGTTTTGCCATCGTGGCTTATGCCGGGGATGCCCGAACGGCATTGATTAAAGCATCAAAGGAGGCGAGTCAGGGTCATATCAGCAAGGCTAGAGAGTTAGTAAAGGAGGCTAACGACTCAATCAACGCCGCCCATAATGAACAGACCAAGCTGCTGAGCAAGGAAGCCAGCGGCATGGATATGGATGTGACTTTCATTATGGTCCACGGCCAAGATACCTTGATGACGACCATGTTGTTAAAGGATGAGATGGAAACCATTATCGATCAATATGCCCGGCTGAACAAGCTGGAAGGCAAAGAAATCGATTAGGTAAACCGAAAAAATGAGAAGAATGTTGAAACATATCGTTTATTAACTAGAGGGAGAAACACATGCACGCTTTTGAAGCGAAAATGAACAAAATGAAGCCTGCATTCGCGAAGTTTGCGGCTAACAAGTACGTTTCCGCGATTCGTGATGGCTTTATCGCAGCCATGCCAATCATTTTGTTCTCAAGTATTTTTAGTTTGATTGCTTACGTACCTAACGCCTGGGGCTTTTACTGGCCAACTGCCGTAGCCAACGCCTTGACGGTTCCGTACAACTTCTCAATGGGTCTGTTGTCACTGTTCGTGGCTGCGACCTGTGCCAAGAACTTGACTGACAGCTTGAATGTTAAGCTGCCAAAAACTAATCAAATCAACACAGTTTCAGTTATTATGTCAGCTGAAATCTGCTTTGTCATTGTAGCGATTGTCACTAACCCTAAGACTGGCATTGACCTGACTTACATGGGGACTCAAGGCTTGGTTGCTGCTTACCTGGTAGGCTGCATCGTGCCAAATATCTACAAGTTCTGCATTGTTCACAATGTTAGAATTACCATGCCAGACCAAGTTCCACAAAACATTGCTCAAACCTTTACTGACATTTTCCCAATGCTGTTCTCAGTTGTTGTCTTCTGGGTTTTGAACCTGATCTTGCAAGGTGCTTTCCACGCAAACCTGTCACAATGCATCATCAACTTGCTGTCACCAATCTTCCACGCTAGTGATTCTTACCTTGGCTTGGCCTTGATCGCCGGTGCGATGGCCTTCTTCTGGTTCGTAGGGGTTCAGGGTCCATCCATCGTGGCTCCAGCCGTTTCCGCAATTGAAACCACCAACGTTGGCTTGAACACGGCCTTGATGCACGCTGGTCAACACGCTTCACACGTTTTGGCCGTTAACACCCAAGACTACATCATGAACATGGGTGGTACTGGTTCAACTTTAGTTTTGGCTTACATCTTCTTGCTTTTGTCTAAGTCGGCACAAAACAAAGCTGTAGGTAAGGCATCCGTTATCCCAGTAACGTTCTCAGTTAACGAACCAATCCTGTTCGGTGCCCCAATCATCATGAACCCAGTCTTCTTCATCCCATTCGTTGTAACGCCAATGGTCAACGTCATGCTTTTCAAGTTCTTCGTTGACGTTTTGAAGATGAACTCATTCATCGCAACCTTGCCATGGACGGTTCCAGCACCTATTGGTATCGTGGTTGGTACTGGTTTTGCCCCATTATCATTTGTTTTTGTCATCTTGGCCTTGATTTTAGACGTTTTGATCTGGCTTCCATTCTTCCGCGTATACGACAACGACGTTTACGCTCAAGAACAAGCTGCTTTGGCTGAAGAAGAAGCCGAAAAGAAGGCTGTCGCAACTACTGTTGCCGCTCCAGCCGCTGCAAGCTCAGCTGCTGTAACTGCTGCTAAAAACACTGAAACTAAGAAGGATGACTCAGCTGCAAGTGCCGACGCATCCAAGGTATTGAACAAAGACACCAACGTCATGGTTATCTGTGCCGGTGGTGGTACCTCAGGGATTTTGTCTAAGGCTTTGAACAAGCTGGCTGGTGAACGCAACTTGCCGCTACACTCAGTAGCCCGGGCTTATGGCCAGCACATGGACGTAATTGACGACATGGACTTGATCATCCTAGCACCGCAAATGGACTCCATGAAGGATAACCTGCAAGAAGTAGCGAACAAGGTTGGTGCTAAGTTAGTAACGACGACTGGTCGCCAATACATTGAATTAACGCAAAACAAGGACAAGGCCTTTAACTTTGTGGTCAACTCTTTGAAAAAGTAACAAATAACACAAAAAAGTAACTAAACAAAAGAGAAAAAATAGAGAAAGAAAAAATGACTGTATATCACTTACCTGAAGACTTTTACTTCGGTGGGGCTACTGCAGCCTACCAAGTAGAAGGGGCTACCAAAGAAGATGGCAAGGGGGAAGTAATCTGGGACAAGTACCTGCGTGAGCAGGGAACGATTAACCCCGACCCAGCTGCTGATTTTTACCACAGATATCCAACTGACCTGGATCTGTGCAAGAAGTTTCATATTAACGCGATTCGCGTGTCCATTGACTGGGCTAGAATCTTCCCTGAAGGGACGGGCAAGATGGAACCGCGCGGGGTTGCCTACTACCACAAATTGTTTAAAAAATGCCACGAAGACGGCGTAGAGCCTTTCGTGACCCTGCATCACTTTGACACGCCGCAAGCCTTGCAAGATAAAGGCGGCTGGCTATCAGCAGAAATGCTGGATGCCTTTGTCGACTATGCCAAGTTCTGCTTCAAGGAATTTGGCGACGAAGTAAAGTGCTGGATCACCATCAACGAACCAACTTCCATGGCGGGTCAGCAATATGTGTCTGGCACTTTCCCGCCGGCTTACACTAATGAATTTGCCAAGTGCTTCCAGGCTGAATACAATCAAAACCTGGTTCACGCAAGAATCGTCAACGCCTTTAAAGAAGGCGGCTATGAAGGCAAAATCGGCGTAGTTCACGCCTTGCAGACGGTTTACCCAGCTAGTCCAAGCGAAGGCGACAAGCACGCTGCAGCATTGAAGGATGCTCTGGAAAATCGCTTCTACCTGGATGGGACTTTGGCAGGCCATTATTCAGCTGAAACCTTAGCTTTGGTACGAGAAATCATTGAAGCCAATGATCAACAAATGATCGAAATCAAGCCAGAAGACGAAGAAATTCTGACTAAGGCTGCCAAGTCTTTAGACTTTGTTGGGGTCAACTACTACTTCAGCAAGTTTATGAAGGAATACCACGGCGAAAACGTCTTCCACCACAATGGCGGCGGTGAAAAGGGGACTGACGTCAACAAGATGAAGGGCGTCGGGGAAGAAGTTCACCCGGCAGACCTGCCAGCCACCGACTGGGACTGGATCATCTATCCAAAGGGGATGTACGACCAGCTCAAGCGGGTTCACGACAGCTATCCGGATGTTCCTGAAATCTACATCACTGAAAATGGGATGGGCTACAAGGACAAGTTCTTGGGACCAGACAAGGCGATCGATGATGCACCGCGGATTCAATATCTGAAGGCTCATATCTTGGAAGTGGCTAAGGCTATTCAAGATGGAATTCCGGTTAAGGGCTACTTTGTATGGTCCCTGCAAGACCAATTCTCATGGACTAACGGCTACTCCAAGCGCTATGGCTTGTTCTATGTCGACTTTGAAACTCAAGCTCGCTATCCTAAGCAAAGTGCCTACTGGTACCGCGGCTTAGCTGACAGCAAGGAAATTTCAACCGATGAGGAGGTGAAGGGCTGGACTTATTAACGATAAACTAGCATTTCTTTCCGTAACCTATATAATATCTAAAACTCAAAACTTATCGTACACATGATTTAGCAACACTCCATGTTGCAACATACTTACTTTTAAATAATCTCTTTTCTTATAGCTTTTCTAACAAACCTATTGAAAAAAGGTGAGTCGAATGACTCACCTTTTTTGTATGCATTAAAGATATCGAAAAGATAAAACTATTACTTATTTTTGCTTGACACGGTCACCAAAAAAGATGTGAGAAATCTGGAATTTACGCATTAAAGGGATGAGTAAAGCAACTGAAATAACGGTTACCACCAAATAAATCGCAGCTGGCAAATAAACATTGATTTTAGCCCAGTTAGCAGATTGTATGAACCAAATCCAAGCTAGAACAACAAGTAGACAAACAATAGACCACAGAGTTAAGTGACTGCGCTGAATTTTAGCAGCAACCAATTCTTTATAACGAGCGACGATATATCCCATAATCAGGGATAAAGTCAAGATTGTTAACCAGCCAATTTGCTTTGCTTGGTTCAGGTTGCCACTTTCGGTGAGCTCATATACGCCGGCTAATAGGGAAAAGATTCCTAGAAAAGCTAAAGAAGCAACGGTAAAGTATTGCCATTTTTGTGGTTTAACAACCTTTTTAACAGGTTTAAGCAGATCCTCAGCCTTTTCGGTTGGTGACATATGGTATAAGCCCTTAGCAGTCTCGCCTTGATCTTGAGCAGATACGATTTCAGCGAGAAGCTTCTCGCTTTTGCTTTGAGCATCAGCATCGTTTAATCCTTTATCTTCAAGTGCTTTTTGCAAGGTGTTAAAGTAGGCTAAATTCTTTTTAGTTAATTTTGAAATTAATTGAGCAGATGACAAGCGTTGCAGATGTTCGAAATTGTTTTCTTCTTCGCCAGCTCGATGTAATTTTTGCTGTCGTTTGCTTGAAATTTTCTTATTCTTCTCGCGAGCATTCATTTTGCTAATCCTCCTAATTATCAGCTTATTATACCAATTTCTATTATAGCGCTTTGTTTGTGAGGCTAAAAGCTATACACGTATAGAATGAAAGAAGAAAAGTGTAATGCAATGATGTGGAACAAAAAATACCAAAATGACACAAAAACTATTAAAATTCTGTAAGCGGTTAACTATAATAACAAGTGAATCGAACGAAAAGTAACAAAAACAATCAAAAAGCGTTCGACTGCGATGTGAAAGGAGTGCAAAATGTTGACAGAGGCAAAGCCAAGTCTGTTTGCAGAAGATGCGGTATTTATCAATGACAAAACTGATAAGAAAGCCGTTATCAGCGAAGTTTATCAAAAGTTGTTGGATCGAGGGTATGTTAAGGGAGACTTTATTGAACATATTCTTGATCGTGAGCGCCAATACCCAACAGGAATTGATACCTCACCAATTTCAAAAGATTTGCCGAATATCGCTATTCCGCATACGGAGGGTGAATTCGTAAACGCACGGTTGATCGTACCTATCGAATTAACCCATTTGGTAGAGTTTAACAACATGATTGAACCAGATAAGAAGTTATCTGTGAAGTTCTTGTTCATGATTTTGAACAATGATCCTGAAGGTCAAGCAAACATTCTTGCGCAAATTATGGACTTTTTGAACTCAACCCCGGTTGATCAACTGAAGGAATTGTTCAACTCCCAATCCACCGAAGAAATTTATCAATTTATGGTTAAGCATTTTAATAAGTAAGAGAAAAATTAGGAGGTACTTATTATGGCAAGACAAATTAAGCTTTTGGCAGCATGCGGTGCAGGCGTCAACTCATCACACCAAATTAAGGACGCAATTGAAGAAGAAATGAAGAAGCGTGGTCACAACGTTAAGTGTGATGCGGTAATGATCAAGGACGTTAACGAAGATATGTTGAACGAATACGATGCTTACCTGACCATTGCTAAGACCGACTTAGCTTTTAAGCCAAAGATCCCAGTAGTTGAAGCAGGGGCAATTCTTTACAGAATTCCAGCCATGGCTAAGCCTGTTTATGACGAAGTCGATAAGCTTTGCAAGAAGATCGAAGCCGAAGGCTAAGCGTTAGAGGCTTAAGAAAAAAGAAAAATTATTAATAAAAATGTTGGGAGGATGTTGACAAATGCAGGCGATTATTAATTTCGCGAATGCAGTCTTTAAGCCGCTGATCGACATGGGCGCACCAACAATCATGTTGGTTGTCCTGACGGTCATTGCTCTGTGTTTTAAAGTTAAATTTAGTAAGGCCCTCGAAGGGGGTATGAAGTTAGCCATCGCTTTAACGGCGATTAGTGACGTGATGACGATGCTGACCAATGCCTTCCAAGTGCCAATGAAGCAATTCGTTGAGCACACCGGGATTCACATGGATATCCTGGACATGGGCTGGGCGCCACTGGCTACTATTACTTGGGGTTCTCCATATACCCTGTACTTTTTGCTAGTTTTGATCATCTTGAACGCTGTAATGTTGATTTTGAACAAGACTAACACCTTGGACGTCGATATCTTTGATGTTTGGCACTCAGCTTTCGTTGGTTTGTTTAGTATGTACTGTGGTGCGCCACTTTGGTTGGCAACCTTGTTGATCCTCTTCATCGGTACTTTAAAGATCATCAATTCTGACTTGATGAAGCCAACCTTTAACGACTTGCTTGACGCACCAGACAGCAACCCAATGACCACGACTCACATGAACTACATGATGAATCCAATTATCATGGTCTTCAACAAGCTGTTTGACAAGATCTTCCCATGGCTTGACAAGTACGACTTTGACTCAGCTAAGCTGAATGAAAAGATTGGTTTCTGGGGCAGCCGTTTTGCGATTGGTGTTTACCTCGGGATCTTTGTTTCACTGTTAGCTGGTACCAATTTTACTACTGAAGCAGGTTGGAAGAGCATGTTCACTCTGTCCTTTACTGCTGGTACCTGCATTGAATTATTCTCAGTTATCGGTTCATGGTTTATTGCTTCTGTTGAACCACTTTCACAAGGTATTTCTACTTTTGCTACCGAAAAGTTCTCAGGCCGGACTTTCAACATCGGCTTGGACTGGCCATTCATCGCTGGTCGTTCAGAAATTTGGGCTGCATGTAACGTTTTAGCCCCAATCATGATGCTTGAAGCCATGGTTTTGCCAGGCAACAGATTGATGCCTTTAGGTGGGATCATTGGTATGGGTGTTGCACCAGCCCTGTTGGTTGTTACCCGTGGTAAGATCATTCGGATGATCATCATTGGTGCTTTGGAATTGCCTATCTTCTTGTGGGCAGGTACTTTGGTTGCACCATTTGTTACTCACGTTGCTCACCAAGTTGGTGCCGCAATTCCAGCTCACACCTTGGTATCAGACACCACGATGGAAGGGCCTATTGAAAAGTTCCTTGGCTACCTGGTAGGTAACGCTTGGAGCAAGCAAGGCATGTTCATTGTTTACGCATTACTTGCTTTGGCTGCTTACCTGTTGCTCTTTATGTGGTACGCAAAGCAAATGAAGAAGCGTAACGCTGAATACGCAGCTGCTAAGGAAAGCAAGTAGTCACTTTAAATCAATTAATTAATAGTTTTGCTTGGGGAGGTTTTTCTAATGAAAAAATCAAAGAAAGTTGCCACAGATGAGCTAGCAAGAAGAAATCGTGTCTTTCTATGGACGCTCTTCGTTATTGTCATCAATGCAATCAGTATTGCAACCAAGCTTTGGGTGTTTCAAGTAGTGGCGATGATTGGTACTGTCTATGCATTGTACAAG
This sequence comes from Lactobacillus sp., assembly GCF_051893255.1. Taxonomy (GTDB): domain Bacteria; phylum Bacillota; class Bacilli; order Lactobacillales; family Lactobacillaceae; genus Lactobacillus. The sequence goes on from NZ_JBJFHB010000022.1 coordinate 22,505, forward strand.
ATCGTCGTTTGGGACAACAAGGGTAACCGCTATAGTCGCAAGTATTATGACTGGGCAGGTCATGCATTAGATAAATCTCAAAGCAAAAAGTAGTTAACTTTTTAGAAAAAGGGTGGGTTGAAAATATCCATTCTTTTTTATTTGTTCGATAGGAACATAAATAAACATATTTCGAAATAAAAAGAACAAAAGCCGTTGATTTTTTGAAAGCGTTTGACTATAATAAGAATTGAATCAAACAAAAAGAAACAAAAGTAAACAATGATTAATTTTTAAGTCAGGAGAAAAAATAGATGACTAAAATTACTAAAGAAGTAGCAGAACACTTGGAAAACTTGTCAACCAAAGATGGCGTGATTTCCGCCTTGGCCATTGACCAAAGAGGCTCATTGAAGAGAATGCTGGCTGAAGCAGCCAACAAGCCAGCCGATGAAGAAACCATCGTTGAATACAAGAAGGCTGTTTCAGAAGAATTGACCAAGTACGCTTCAGGTATCTTAACCGACCCAGAATACGGCTTGCCAGCAACCAAGGTTCGAGACAAGAACTGTGGCCTCCTTCTCTCATATGAAAAGACTGGCTATGACACCAGCGAACCAGGCAGAATGTGCGACTTGATCGAAAACCAATCAGGCTTGCGGATCAAGGAAGAAGGAGCTGACGCCATCAAGTTCTTGCTTTACTACGACCCAGATGAAGGCGAAAAGATCAACGATAAGAAGCACGCCTTTGTTGAAAGAGTCGGTGCTGAAGCTAAGGCTGTTGGCCTGCCATTCTTCTTGGAACTCCTTACTTACGATGCCAACATCGCTGACAACCAAAGCCCAGAATTTGCTAAAGTTAAGGCTCACAAGGTCATTGAAGCCGAAAAGGAATTCTCAAAGCCTCGCTACGGCGTAACGGTTTTGAAGGTAGAAATTCCATTTAACGTTAAATACGTTGAAGGCTTCAATGGTGACAATGAGGTTGTTTACACCAAGGAAGAAGCTAAGAAGCTTTTGAAGGAACAATCTGACGCAACCAACTTGCCATACATCTTCTTGTCAGCTGGCGTTACCTCAGAAGAATTTATCGCTGAAATCAAGATGGCTGAAGAAGCCGGCGCTAAGTTCAACGGCGTGCTGTGTGGCCGGGCAACTTGGAAGCCATCAATCAAGATCTTCGCTGCTGAAGGCGAAGAAGCCGGCCGTGAATGGATGCGGACTCAAGGCAAGGAAAACATCGAAAACCTGAACGCAGCCTTGAGCGGTGCTAAGAGCTGGCGCGACAAGCTGGATGTTGAATAAGTAGCATTCGGTACACATCATACATAATTTATCCGTTTCTAAATACTTTAACTTTCTATCTAGCTTTTTAGCTAATAACTCATTTATTGCTTTACACATTTACTAAATGATATTTTTCTCCAAAATTTATTTTTAACAATCGCAGAAACCTACAGCCACCCCCAACGGCTGCAGGTTTTCTTTTGCCTTTATTCTCAATTATGGCAATATTATTAGAAAAACTTTTACACTCTTTGACTATTGTAACGACTTTCGGTAATTTTGCGATTTTCGGTGTAATAATAAGTGGAGGGAAAATACCTCCGACACCAAAATAGAAAGCGAAGGAGGTATAATATGCCTAAAGAAAATCAACCTGGTAAAGACGGCGATATTTTCGGAATTACCGATGACTACATGTTCTTCACGGTAATGCAAGATAATCGTCTTTGTACTAGACTGTTGCAAGAACTATTCCCGCTGTTAAAGATCCAGCAAGTTAATACAGGTGCCCAAGAGCAGATCAAGAACAGCTGGGAATCAAAAGCGGTTCGGCTAGACATTAGGGCAACGGATGAGGCTAAACGCATTTACGACCTTGAGATGCAGAAGTCCTCAAAGTTTAAGCCTAAGCGGGTGCGGTATTACCGCGCCGTAATCGATGCCTACCTGCTCTTGCATGGTAAGTCCTACGATGAACTGCCGCCAGCAACAGCAATCGTTTTTTCCCCTTTTGCCAATGTCGACAGTGAGCAAAAGATTTGTTGCTTTAAGACCTATTGCCCAGAAGAGAAGATTGCACTTGCCGATGAATCGCTAGTTTACATCATTAATTCCAAAGGGACGCAGGGAAAGGTCAGTCCTACCTTGCAGAAGTTCCTAGATTTAATGAATGGCCAGGCTGACCTAAGTGATGATTTTATTAAGGAGGTCTACGAAAAAATGTGTGAATACAGCAAAGACCAAGGCTGGCAAGCAGACCGCTTAGCTTACATTGCGCAAAGAAACCACTTTAGATACGAGGGCAGAGAAGAAGGTCGCAAAGAAGGCATTGCTGAAGGTGAGGAAAGAAAGCTAGTCCAAAACCTGCGCACCGCAATTCGCAAGGGCATGACGCCGGCTGAAGCGATGGATTTCTTGGAAGTGCCAGAGAAAGACCGCCCCAAAATTAGCAAGATGCTTGAGCCTGAAAAGGTGTAAGCAAACGAAAAAGCGATTTAGCCATACAGCTAAATCGCTTTTTAATTTGTATCGAACTAAATAACTTGTTCTTTTTCGTCTTACTTCACTTCCGCCAAGAAGCGGTCCCAGCCCGCATCCCCGGCTTCATCATTCTTAAATACCCCAGCATCGGCCAAAACCTGGTCAAAGACGTCGAGCAAGGCCTGCTGAAGCAGATCATCCACGTTGCCTTCGTTTAGGTCGCTATGGGCCTGTTTCAGCCCTTCAGCCCAGTCACGGTGGATGTCGGCCATTTCATTTGGCTGATCCAGCAAGAACTTCTTCACTTCAGCCATTTCCGCCTTGAGCCGTCCTGGCAAAATCGCCCGGCCCATGACCTCGATCAAGCCAATGTTTTCCTTCTTGATGTGCCACTTGTCAGCGTGCGGGTGGAAGAGCCCTAATGGATACTCTTCACTAGTGTTGTTGTCCCGCAAAACCAGTTCTAGGACGTAATTATCGCCGTCCTTGTGGGCGATTGGCGTAACTGTGTGGTGCAACACGCCATCTTTTTCCGCCGCGATGTGGAGGCTCTCGTCGCTGTACTTTTGCCACTGGTTGATGACTTCCGTGCCCAGGGCAATCAAGGACGTTGGATTCTGGCTGATCAGACGCAGGTCGCTCATCGGCCAGTCGACGATCCCGCCGGTTACGTCTGGGTAGTTGGTAAAAGTCAGCTCCTTCTTGATCTTGGCGTTCATCATTGGGAAGCGGTGGCCGCCGCCTTGGTAGTGCTCATGAGACAGTAGCGATCCGCCAACGATTGGCAAGTCCGCGTTTGACCCAACCATGTAGTGGGGGAAGGTCTTGATGATCTGGAGCAGGTTGGTCAGGGTCTGCTGGTTGATCACCATTGGCTCATGGATTTCGTCCAAAAAGATGCAGTGCTCGTTAAAGTAGGCGTATGGCGAATACTGCATCCCCCATTTTTCCCCGCCAACGTTCATCCGAATGATCCGGAGGTTGCTGCGGGCGTTCTTGCCGTAAGTGCCCAGGTAGCCTTCATTTTCCAGGCAGAGGTCGCACTTTGGGTAAGAGTCATCGCGCTTTTTAGCCGCGGCGGCGATTGCCTTTGGATCCTTTTCTGGCTTAGACAGGTTGATGGTGATTTCCAGCGGGTGACCATAGGAGCTGTCGCCTGAGAAGACAACGTTCTTAGCAATCGCGTCTTTTTTGACGTAGTTGTTGTCGATGCAGAGCTGGTAGAACCAGTCGGTGGCAGTTTTGGCTGAATCGTGGTACTTGTTCCAGAAGAGGTCGTTGACCCTGCTTGGGGCCGGGGTCATCAGATCGGCCAGCTGGTCAGCCAGGATTTCCCGGCTGGTCTGGTCGTCTGGAATCTTCTTCCGGCTAACAGCCAGGTCTACCAATTGGTCAAAAAGATTTCCGTTTTTTTCCGCAACGTCTCCGTCGCCGACCAGAGCCTGGACCTTGTTAAAAAGGTAGACCCGGTCGATTTCTTGGTAGTCGGTATTTTCGATGATTTTTTGGACAAAATTTGCAATTAACATAAAAAGCCTTCTAGTCCCTTTCTACAGCTTGTGGGTGCCGTCAACAATCTTGGCTTCGTAGAAGCTGGCCGCGTAGCCGATCTTTTCTTCGTAAACAGCGCCGACCTTTTCTTCGAATTCCTTAGCCTTGCCTTCCTTGACGATGGCAATGGCGCTGCCGCCAAAGCCGCCCCCGATCATCCGGGCACAGAGGACGCCGTCTTGCTGCCAAGCCGTTTCAGCCAAGGTGTCCAGTTCCTTGCCAGTGACTTCGTAGTCAAAGTGAAGAGACACGTGAGAAGCGTTGATCAGTCGACCCAGCTTTTCCAGGTCCTTGTCCATCATGGCTTCGGTTGCCTTGATGGTGCGCTGGTTTTCACTGACGGCGTGACGGGCGCGCTTAAGCAAGGTCTCATCGTTGATCAGGTAAGAATATTCGTCCAGAGTTTCTTCGTTGATATCGCCAAGGTGTTTGATTTTGAGCTTTTGCTGCAATTTCTTGGTGGCTTCTTGGCATTCTCGCACGCGGTCGTTATAAGCAGAATCAGCCAGGGTGTGCTTTTTGTTGGTGGACATGATGATGATTTCGTAGTCGCCCAGGTCCAGCGGCAGGTACTTGTACTTTAAGCTTGCACAGTCGAGGAAGATGGCGTGATTCTTCTTGCCCATGTTGACAGCGAATTGGTCCATGATGCCAGAAGACAAGCCGATAAACTCGTTCTCGGTCTTTTGACCAAGCTGGGCCATTCTGACTGGGTCAACGCTCAAGTTGAATTCTTCGGTCAAAACCTTGCCGATCAGCATTTCGATGGAGGCTGATGAGGAAAGACCTGCACCGTATGGCAGGTTGCCCCAGACGTAGAGGTTGAAGCCGTGATCTAGCGGCTTTGTTTCTTCTTGAACATAAGCGATCATGCCCTTGAAGTAGTTGATCCACTTGTGGTTAGGGTCTTTTTCTAGGCTGCTGTCGCCGATGGCAAAGGTGACGACGTCATCGTCCATGTTGCCTGAGCAAACGGAAATTAAGTTGTCGCTGCGTGAGCCGTAGGCAGCGTAAGTCCCTAAACTGATGGCACAAGGGAAGACGTGGCCGCCATTGTAGTCGGTGTGTTCACCAATGATGTTGATCCGGCCAGGTGAGAAGAAAGTATCGAAGGCTGGCTGGTTAAATGTCTTTTCAAAGTTGTCTTTTAAAAATTGGGTGTTCATTTTTCGCTCCTGTTTGTTATAATTTGTTTGATAATTATATTTTAAACGCTTCCAGCGTAAAAATAAACATTAAATTAACAAAAAAGGACAAAAAAGAAAAAATGAAGATCCAAATCAAGAAATACGGTTATCTGCAGGGCAAGAACCTGTGCGAATTTACACTCACTAATGACCAAGGGATGCAGGTCAAGCTGCTGAATTATGGGGCAACGGCAGAAGATGTGACGGTGCCGCTGAAAAATGGTGAAGAGCGGCATGTGATTTTGGCACTGAAAAAGCCAGAAGACTACGACAAAGAGCGGAACTTCCTGGGCGGTACGGTGGGCCGGATTGCCGGCCGGGTTTACCGGGGCCAGTGGCAAAATGGCCCGCATATCCTGCAGCTGCCACAAAACGATGGGGAAAACCACATCCACGGTGGCTTTGGGACCGACCAGCGCGTTTGGGATTTCCGGCCAGAGCAAGGCGAAGACCGCGTCAGCGTTCACTTTAGCCTGCTGGACTACGATGGCCATAACGGCTTCCCAGGCAACCTGCAGCTAGAGACGACCTACACCTTGACTAACGACAATGAACTGTCATGCCAGATGACGGCCTACTCTGACAAGCTGACCATTTTTAACCCGACCAACCACACCTACTTCTGCCTAGATGGCCTGGGCAGCCAGGTAGATCAAACCTTGTTGCAGCTGGATGCCGACTACTATCTGCCGGTCAAAGGCGATGGGGTGCCGACGGGCGAAATGAAGAGCGTTGAAGGGAGCGTTTTTGATTTTAGAGAAAGCCGGCCAGTGGGGCAAGCCATCTTGTCAGATGATGAGCAGATTCAGGCCCGGAACGGCTTAGACCATCCCTTTGTTTTGAATGGGGCCAAGCCGGCAGCTGTTTTAACTTCAAGTGATGGCTTAGTCAAGATGGCCCTGACCACCGACGCGCCGGCCTTGGTTCTCTACACGGCCAACCACTTTGGCAAAAACCGTAGCGAGATTAACGCTTTGCCGCACTTTGGCGGGATCACTCTTGAAGCGCAAGTGGCGCCCCTGCCAGGCAGTGACCTTGGCGCGATTACCGTCATGCCAGGCAAGACGTGGGAGCGGCACATTGCCTGGAAGTATGAGTTTTAATTTTTAAAAAGCAAAAAACAATTAAAAGCAAAAGTACAGAAAGAAGCATAAAAATGATTTTAACTGTAACCATGAATCCATCTATTGATATTTCCTACCAGCTTGACCACTTGGTGATCGATGACGTGAACCGCGTCAGCCGGGTTGACAAGGTGGCTGGGGGCAAGGGACTGAACGTCTCCAAGGTCATCAACCTGCTCAACTGTGATGTTTTGGCGACCGGGATTACCGGCGGCTACTTTGGTCAATTTATCGAAAATCAGCTTAAGCAGCTGGAACTGGCTTACAAGTTCTACCATATCGACCAAGAAAGCCGCAGCTGCATCGCCATCTTGCATGACGGCGGCAAGCAGACCGAAGTTTTGGAAGGTGGCCCAGTTTTGTCTGAAAAAGAGGGCCAAGCCTTTTTGGACCACTTCCAAGAATTGCTAAAAGATGCCAACCTGGTTACCATGTCTGGCTCTTTGCCAAAAGGACTGGGCAGCGACTACTACGCCAAGATGATCAACCTGATTCATGCCAGTGGCAAAAAGGCGCTCCTGGACACGTCAGGTGCCAGTTTGGCCGATGCCTTGGCTGCTAAGCCAGATTTAATCAAGCCAAACGAAAGTGAGTTGCAGCAGCTTTTAGGGCAAAAAATTGATTTGGATGATGAGGAAGCCTTAAAAGCCGCCTTGTCTAACGAAATTTTTGCCGGCATTGAATGGATTGTGGTTTCGCTTGGGGCCAAGGGGGCTTTTGCCAAGCATAACGACCAATTCTTTGAAGCCAAAATTCCGAAGATCAAGGTGGTCAGTCCGGTTGGCTCTGGCGACTCCACTTTGGCTGGGATGGCAGTGGCCATGGATAGCGGTCTTGCACCTGAGGAAGTCTTGAAATATGGGATGACGACGGGATTGCTGAACACCATGCAGGCTAAGACCGGCTGGATCGACCCTGAACTCTTTACCGAATACCATGATCAAGTCCAAGTTGTTGAGAAATAGAAATTTTTTTATCAAAAAGAGGCTGAAAATGACTGAAGTACTAACTCTCAAAAATGATCAACTGGAAGTAAGAATTTCAACGTTGGGGGCAGAAGTCCAAAGCGCTAAAAATTTACAGGATAATTTTGAATACGTCTGGCAGGCTGATAAGCGGTATTGGGGCCGGCATGCGCCAATCCTTTTCCCATTTATTGGCCGGTCTAACGACAATAGCTACCTGCTTAATGGGCAAAAATATGCCATGAAGCAACATGGCTTTTTACGCGACTACGACTTTGCTGTTGAAGAAGTGCAAAAAGATTCCGCTGTTTTAGCCTTTGTGTCCAATGCAGAAACGCATGAGGTATATCCATACGACTTTACGGTGCGAATCAGCTACCAGCTGCAAGGCAAGCGATTGCTGATTAATTACGCTATTACCAACAATACGGATCAAGAAATGTATTACTCGCTTGGCTTCCACCCAGCCTTCAATTTGGAAGGGGACTTGCGCGATTATCGCTTGAGCTTTGAGCCGCAGACTGCCAATCTGACGGAACTCTTGATTGATCCAGCACCGTTTAGAAGCGGCAAGGAAGCGGAAGTTGCCTTAAAGGATTCAAGCTTGCCGGTCAGCTATCCAATGCTGGATGCTGGCCTGCGGATTTATGATGCAGGCCAGCTGAGTGAGGTGACCCTTGTTAGCGGCCACCAACACGCTATTCGCTTGGATTTGTCTGACTTCCCATACTTGGCAATTTGGAGTCCGGAAGAAAAGCATGCGCCATTTTTGTGCGTAGAAGGCTTTAGAGGCCTGCCTGACCAGTACGGCAAGGTTGGTGAAATAGCTGATAAGAAGGGGGAGCAGGCAGTTGCCCCTGAGCGCAGTGAGCAGGTATCGACTGCCATCAGCTTTTTCTAGTTAGATGAACATCTTAATGTGAAAAGAAGGGGAATTCTGATCAAAAATGTTAGAAGTATCTCCTCCTTTTCTTTTTGCTGATAGTCTCGAAAAAATACCGAAAAATGTGGTATTCTTTTAGTAAAAAAGTATTGAAAAAAGCGGTTGCAGATGTTATATTATGTTTGTAAGCGAACATAACCTATCATTAGCAACCAAGGAGTGTTAGAAAATGTTAAAAAGAGAACGCCTTGATTTAATAATGAAGATGGTTACCGAGCAAAACTTTATCGCGGTATCTGATCTGGCAAAGACGATGAACGTCTCAGAAATGACCATTCGCCGGGACCTGGATGAATTGTCTAAGGCCGGCAAGGTCATCCGCCTGCATGGCGGCGTTCAAGCCTTGTCTTTGCAGATGAAGACCGAGCAGAATTTCCACGAAAAGCGAGAAATTCATATCTCTGAGAAAAAGGAGATCGCAGAGATTGCTGCCAGTCTGGTTGAAGATAACGAAACGATTTATGTGGGCCCGGGTACTACTTTAGAGTTTATGGTTGCTCGCTTAGATCAAGAGAATTTGCGAATCGTTACCAACTCACTGCCGGTTTTTGAGACTGCTCGGAAAAATCCTCATAACTACCAATTGATCTTGGTTGGCGGCTCTTACCGCCGAATCAGTGGGACTTTTTACGGGGCCTTAGCTAATGATGAGCTGGACTCAATGAACTATGATAAAGCCTTTGTTGGCGTAAACGGGATCAGCGATGCTGAGCTGCTGACAGCTGACATTGAGGAAGGTCAAACTCAAAGTATCGGCTTAAACAATGCTCAAAAGAAAGTGGTTGTTGCCGATATGTACAAGTTTAACCACCGAGATTTTTACCAGTTCTACAGCCTGTATGACATTGATGAATTAGTAACGAACAAGCAAGCTTCTCCTGACGTGTTGGAATATTATCGGCAATATACGTCAATCCGTACTGGCATTGACAGCTAAACGAAAGGAAGCATAACAATGAAAGTTGTTATCGGAAGCGACAAAGACGGTTTTGAACTGAAGGAAGAAGTTAAGGACTACCTGCAAAAGCACGATTATGAAGTTGTAGACGTTACCCCAGAACCTGCTGAAGATTTTATCGAATCAAGCCTGAAGGTGACCCACGAAGTTTTGGACAATGGCATCAAGAAGGCGGTGATGTTTGACCGCTACGGCGTTGGCTCAGCCATGGCTTCAAACAAGGTTAAGGGCATGGTAACGGCTAACGTTAACGAAGAACGGACTGCTCACATGACGGCGATGCACAACGGTGCCAAGGCAATTGCTTTGGGCAGCGGCGTTGTTGGGCCAGACCTGGCAAACACGATCGTTCAAAGATACTTAGACACTGAATACGCAGCTGGCAGACACCAAGTTCGCTTGGACATGCTTGAAAAGATGATTTAGTTTGAGTTAACGGAGGCTTTTTTAAAATGTTAGATAATGATCGTCCACAACCAGAATACGTTGATGCGAAAATTGACAAGCACACTGTCATCGCTTTAGGTAATGACCACATTGTTACGGCAACCAAGATGCTGATTTCTGACCACTTGAAGGATGAAGGCTACCAAGTCTTGGACATGGGGACTTACGACAACACCCGGACCCACTACCCAATGTATGGTAAGAGAGTTGCTGAAGCCGTAGCTGATGGCCGCGCAGACCTTGGGATTGTTCTTTGCGGGACTGGGATCGGGATTTCAACTGCTGCTGACAAGAATGAAGGCATTCGCGCTGCTATGGTTGGTGACCAAACTCAAGCCATTTACGCCCGTGAAGAATTGAACGCTAATGTTTTAGGCTTTGGCGGGATCGTTTTGGGCCGTGACTTTATTTTTGACATTGTTGATGGCTTCTTGAACGCTAAGTACAAGCCAAGCGACGAAAACAAGAAGCTGATCGACAAGATCGACCACATTGCTAAGCCAAATCCAGACCAAAAGGACAATGAACACTTCTTTGACGAAGAAAACAAGAAGTGGGCTGAAGGCGTCTACCACGACTAAGAGGTTTGCCATGAGCAGATTAGAGGAATTTAGAGCAGCCAATCCTGGTCTTGAAATCTTGCCTGTAACGGACTCAAGCTTTGCGGACTTCGGCGTTGTTTATAGCTATGCCCTAGATGAAGTGGAAGACGTGATGAGCCACGTCGCTATGCCAGAGTCTGGCTCAACTTACTTGCAGTCAATTCCTGAACTTGAAAAGACGGAAGCCATTCAAGCCATTGGCCGGGACGTCTTTGCGGGGATGCCAATTGATGCCGGGGCCACGATTGGGCATACGGATGATTTTTCTGCTTTTGAGTACCACCAATGTTCTGAACTCAACATTATGCTGGATGATGTTGTGATGGTTTTTGCCAAAAGACAGATCTTGGACAAGCAAGGAACAATTGACCCGCGCCGGGATGGCAAGATCTACTATGTGCCAAAGGGCACGATCGTGGAACTCTACAATACGACCCTGCACTATGCGCCAATTGAAGTCACTAAGAGCGGCTACAAGGTAATCGTAGTCGTCTTGCACGGTACTAACTTGCCGCTGCCAGCCGGCTTTAAGAGCGACAATCCGCGCGTGGTCAAGCAGGGTAAGTTCCAAGTCGTTCACCCAGTGCGGCAAGACAAGATTGCTCAAGGCTACCAAGTAGCCCTCACTGGAGAGTTGATTGAAACCAAGCCATTAGACTAACTTACATCTGAAGACGCAAAAAAGGAGCTAGACAAAATCTAGCTCCTTTTTCATATAGTCTATTCCCCATGCTTAGCGGCATTAAAGATAAAGGCGTTCTTTTTCTGTTTAGCCAGCCAGCGCATGCGGATGGTGTAAACCGTATTTGCAAAAGTGAAATCGGCCGAGACGGGGTCAGTCTGCCCTTGGCAGCGCCGCATCAGCTTGAGCAAGAAGGCGTTAAAGCCGGATTCCGTATCTACCACTTCTTCCAGCTTCCCCTGGTTGCCGCTTAAGACCATCCGCTTTAAGGCATGGTTGAAGTAGAGGTAGGTGAAGCTGCCGTCAGCCGCCAGCTCCAGCACGGCGATGGGCACGTCAATGTTTTCGCCCAGGCTCTGCTTTTGCTCAGCTTGCTTGTGGATGGGGTTGGTCAAGACGTTGACCTGGTCGATCTGGTTGTAGTAGTCGTTCAGGTCGATGCTTTCCAGTTGGTCTGGATGCTCTGTTAAAAAGTCTTCCAGTGCATCTGCCGTCATGGACTCGCCAAAGAGGTAGCCCTGCTGGAACTGGCAGCCAATTTCCTTTAAAAAGTCCGCCTGCTGCCGGTTCTCGATTCCTTCGCACAAAGTAGCGATGCCCAGCCGCTTGGCCATGTCGACGATTTCGGAAATGATGATCTTGCTTTGGGAGTTTTCGGTAAACTTTTTCAAAAATTCCATATCGATTTTCATCAAATCGAAGTCAAAGTCCTTCAGGCTGTTCAAGCTGGAATAGCCGCTCCCAAAGTCGTCCATCCAGACCTCATAGCCGGCCTGGTGAAAGGCCGCAATGACCGCGTTTAGCTGGCCTGGGGCTTCCTTGATAACTGACTCCAGCACCTCGATCTTGAGGTACTTAGCTGGAACGTCGTACTTTTGCCGGATTTTTTCCACTTCATCCACGATTTCGCGGCTTTGCAGGTCAACGGGGGAGAGGTTGACGGAAATCACGGGGATTGGCAAACCGGCGCGCCGCAAGTGCTTCTGCAGTCTGAGCGTTTTTTCAAAAATGGCCAAATCCAGCATCTGGATGAGCCGGGCCCGCTCCAGCGTGGAGATGAACTGGTCGGGCGGAATCAGGCCGCGCTCTGGGTCTTCCCACCGGGCTAGGGCCTCAAAGCTGTGGACTTGCCCGGTCAGGCTGCGGATGACGGGCTGGAAGTAGGCGGTGATTTCACTCCTGGCCAGGGCCTTTTTAAAGTTGAGCAAGACGAAGTCCTGCCGGTCGTAAATGGCCTGGACCTCGGGGCCGTAGATGGCATAGATCTGCTGGCGGCTCTTGCCGATGGACTGCATGGCGCGCTTAGCTAAGTCGACGGCTGTGATGACGTCGATTTGGCCGTCATTTAGCTCATAAATGCCGGCCTTAAGGCCGACGGACTCAGCTTGGGAGACTTGCCCAGCCGCCTTTTTGATCTGGTCTAAGAGAGAATTTAGGAGGCTGGTCGTAACCAGTAAAAAGTTGTCTTCCGTGTAGCGGAGCAAGACGTCCTCTTCTTCTCTGAAGTTTTCGTGCAAAATCCGCGAAACCTTCCGGAGGAGTTCGTCACCCTTTTTGTAGCCGAACTGGTTGTTAAAGGCGTGCATCCCGGCCACGTTGAAGAGGACGATCGAGGCCTTTTTGCCTTCCTTGCTGAGCTTTTTCAAATATTTGCCGGCAAAATTGTGGAAGTAGTTGGCGTTAGGCAAGCCAGTGATTTCATCGGTGAAAAAGTTGGCCGCCCGGTCGCCGGTCTTCATGGACTGCTTTTCGGCATACATCTTGCTATCAGCCTGCTTTAAAAGCTTTTCGAGGGGCTGCTTTTCCCGGGGCATGTGGATGTAGCCGGCAGCGATCTGTGGCGTTGACTGCAGGTACTCTTCTTGGGCATAATGGGCGATCCGCTCCCGCGTCAGCTGCACCAATTTTGCCGCTTCTTGGTCGCTGGCTACCTTGATGACGGCGATGAACTCGTCCCCGCCGTAGCGGCAGACGATCCCGTCATTGCCAACTTCTAGAACTTCGTCGAGAGCCTTGCCGATGGCCTTGATGGCCTTGTCGCCTTCCACGTGGCCGTAAACGTCGTTGACCGACTTCAGGCCGTTCATGTCGACCATGAAGAGGTAGTACTGGTCGCCGCTTTCGGCCCGCCAGATGCTGTCCAGGTATTCCTTCAAGTTTTCCCGGTTCCGCAGGCCGGTCAAGGAGTCGATCGTCGCATCCTGGATGGTGGAATTGAGCTGGTAAAAGTAGGTAAAAGCAAAATAAAAGGTAACCGAATAAGCGTAGATGGCCACTCTTTGTGAGAGCATAACTTCAATTACGCCGCAAGTCGTCATCAAGAGGGGGTAGACGGTCAAGGCCAGGTAGTAGCGGCTGATCCGCTTGTGCCGGTTGATGAAGGCCTGGGAGAAAGTCAAGATTAAGACGGTGGCTGTGTAGATGGTAGGCATGGCTAAAAAAACTAGGGAGAAAAAGTCGGTAAAGTTTTGGTTCCCGCTGTTAGGAAAAACGATTTGGGGCGCAGCAAGGGCGACCAGCATGTCAAAAAATGACAAAGCGACTGGCGGTAGGGCGATCAGGCGGACTTTTTTCTGATCATGAATCAGCGGCAATTCCATTTTAGACGCGACATACATGAAGGTCACGAAGCTGAGTGCGTTCATGGCCAGCGCCAGGTAGATGCTCATGAAGTTAGTCAGAATGCGGCTGACCGGAATGATCTGGTTCAGAAATAGGGTATTGATACTGTCGCCGGCCAGGTACAGGATTTGGCAGGTCAGGGTGGCATTGAACCATTGCTGCTGCAGGGTGTAGCGCTTGATCTTTTTGGAGCTGTTGAGCAGCAGAGTTAGAAAGGCAATACAGACCAGCTCGGCAATGGAGTAGGCAAGGGCACGATCATTTATCATAATTATTGTTTTCTCCCAAGTATTTCAAAAAGCTTAACCATATCATAACCGATTTTGCCGGATTTGCGGTGGGTAAAGGCTCAAATCACCTCTACAATAATCATAGCGTTATTTTTATATAAGATATTCAAGATGACATAAAAAAGAAGCTAGATTGTCCTAGCTTCTTTTTTCAGCTTATTCCCCCTGTCCCAGGGTAAAGATAAAGGCATCGCGCTCTTTTTTAGCCAGCCAGCGCATGCGGACCTTGTAAATCACGTCTTCATAAGTGAAGTCGGCGGAAACTGGATCCTCTTGCCCCTGGCAGCGATGCATCTGCTCGGTGAGGCAGTGGTTGAACCGCGATTCGGCTGCAACTTCTTGCCCCAGCTTGGCCTTGCTGCCGTCAATCACCAGCCGCTTCAAGGTATGGTTGAAGTAGAGGTAGGTGAACTTGTCGTCTTCCCCTAATTCGACGACTGCCATTGGCACGTCAATATTTTCGCCCAGACTCTGGTTTTGATCTTCCAGTCTGTGGATGGGGTTGGTCAAGACGTTAATGCGGTCGATTTGCCCGTAGTAGTCGCGCAGGTCGATTGCTTCCAGGTCTTCTTGGTGCTTAGCCAAAAAGGCCTGCAAGTCGTCGGCCGTCATCGATTTGCCAAAGAGGTAGCCTTGCTGGAACTGGCAACCGATTTCCTTCAAAAAGTCGCTTTGCCGCCGGTTCTCGATCCCTTCGCACAGAGTGGCGATGCCCAGCCGTTTGGCCATGTCGACAACTTCAGAGATGATGATCTTGCTTTGGGAGTTTTCGGTAAACCCTTTTAAAAATTCCATGTCGATCTTCATCAAGTCGAAGCTGAAGTCCTTCAGGTTGTTCAAGCTGGAGTAGCCGCTGCCGAAATCGTCCATCCAGACCTTGTAGCCGCACTCGTGGAAGGCCTCGATCACGCCTTCTAGTTCTTCGGGCGCCTGGCTAATGATGGATTCCAGCACTTCAATCTTGAGGTACTTGGCAGGGATGCCATACTTTTGCCGGATTTTTTCCACATCGTCCACGATTTGCCGGCTTTGCAGGTCAATTGGCGAGAGGTTGACGGAAACGACGGGGATCGGCAAGCCGGCCTTCTGGGCCCGGGCCTGCTGCTGGCAGACCTGTTCAAAAATTTCCAGGTCCAAAAGCTGGATCAGGCGGGCCTTTTCCAGGGTAGAGATAAATTGGTCGGGCGGAATCAGGCCACGCTCTGGGTTTTCCCATCTGGCCAGGGCTTCAAAACTGGCGATTTGTCCAGTCAAGCTGCGGATGACTGGCTGGAAGTGGGCACTGATTTCGCCATCTTGCAGGGCCTTTTTAAAGTTGAGCAAGACAAAGTCCTGCCGGTCATAGATTTCTTGGACAGCCGGGCCGTAGATGGCATAGATCTGCTGCCGGCTCTTGCCGATGGACTGCATGGCGCGCTTAGCCAGGTCGACGGCAGCAATAACGTCGATTTGCTCCTTGTCCAGCTGGTAAATGCCGGCCTTGAGGCCAACGGACTCAGCTTGCGACACATCCCCAGCCACCTTTTTAATCCGGGCTAAAAGCGGCTCGATTGGACTGGTCGTGACCAGCAAAAAGTTGTCTTCCGTGTAGCGGAGCAAGACGTCCTCTTCTTCTCTGAAGTTTTCGTGCAAGAGGCGGGAGACCTTCCGTAGGAGTTCGTCACCCTTTTTATAGCCGAACTGGTCGTTGAAGGCGTGCATCCCGGCCACGTTGAAGAGGACGATCGAGGCCTGCTTCCCTTCCTTGCTCAGCTTTTTCAAATACTTGCCGGCAAAGTTGTGGAAGTAGTTGGCGTTAGGCAGCCCGGTAATCTCGTCAGTAAAAAAGTTGGCGGCCCGGTCGCCGGTCTTCATGGACTGCTTTTCCGCGTACATCTTGCTGTCGGCCTGCTTGAGCAGGTTGTCCAGCGGCTGCTTTTCCTTGGTCATCCGGATGTAGCCGGCAGCCACTTGCGGGGTCGACTGCAGGTGCTCTTGCTGGCTGTAGTAGGCGATGCGCTCACGGGTGAGCTGGATCAGTTTAGCGGCCTCTTGGTCGCTGTCCACCTTGATGATGGCGATAAATTCGTCCCCGCCGTAGCGGCAGACGATCCCGTCGTTGCCGACTTCCAGAACGTCGTCCATGGCCTTGCCGATCGCCTTAATGGCGTTGTCGCCTTCTACGTGGCCGTAGACGTCGTTGACGGACTTTAGCCCGTTCATGTCGATCATGAACAGGTAGTACTGGTCACCGGCATCAGCCCGCCAGATGCTGTCCAGGTAGTCTTTCAGATTTTCCCGGTTCCGCAGGCCCGTCAGGGAGTCGATGGTGGCGTCCTCAATGGTGGAATTCAGCTGGTAGAGGTAGATGAAAGCAAAATAAAAAGTAACAGAGTATGCAAAAATCGGGGCGCGCTGCGAAATAAAGAGCTCAATGGCCCCGCAGGAGGTCATGAGCAGGGGGTAGGCAGTCAGGGTCAGGTAGTAGTGACTGATCCGGTTGTGCCGGTTGATGTAGGCCTGGGAAAAGGTCAGGATCAGGGCGGTTCCTGAGTAAAGGGCAGGCATCGAAATGAAGACTATAGAGTAAAAGCTGGTTAAATTCTGGGCCCCAGTCGTGGTAAAGATGATTTGCGGGGCAAAGAGGGCAGCCAGCACGTCAAAAATAGACAAGGCAACTGCTGGCAGGCTGACTAAGCGAACCGTCTTTTTATTATTAACGAGGGGGAGTTCCATTTTAGCTGCGATAAACATGAAGGTCGTAAAGCTAAGGGCGTTCATGCTGACCGACAGATAGCTGTTCATCAGTCTAGGCAAAAAGCTGCTGGTCCAGCTGATTCTGTGAAAGAAAAGAATATTGATGCTGTCGCCAGCCAGATAGATGATCTGGCTTAGCAGACTGGCATTGAACCAGCGCTGCTGGGAACTGTAGTGCTTAATTTTGGTGGAGCTGGCTAAGAGCAGGGCCAAGAAGGCGATGCTGACCAGTTCCCCAATACCATAAGCAAGTTCACTATCGGTTATCATAGTTTTCCCCCTAAGTCATTTCAAAATACTTAAGTATATCATAACCGATTTTATCTAATTTGCGTTGATGAAAAGCTTGAAAATAATGAAGTAGAGGGTAGTCTGATTACAAGTGATGCGGAAAAATGATAAATAACAAAATTCGATTTAGTTAATGATAACGCTTTTATTAACTGGAAGAAAGTGGTATAGTTAAAAATTGTGAGATCAATCACGTATATTGGAATATAGAGAATAGAAAAATGGAAGAAATAGAGTTTATCTTAGATAAATGGCTTGCTAATACTATTTTTTCGGAGCCACTGTATACGCAATTAAAAGAAAAGGAAATTTCTATTGCTTGTTTAATATTTAACAAGTACCGTCTAACGGTAATCAGTGACGAGAATAAACAGTTGATTAAAGCAGGGATGGAAGTTTTAGAAGAGAAGTTTAAACCAGCAAGGAAATCTTTTTTAGAAAAAAGATTCCAGCTAAAAAGTGAAGCCGAGGAAGCCGCTTATCTATTATTAGATCTATTTTTACATAGAACTAAAAAACTACAGAGTTTATCTGCTAAGGAGCTGCAATTATTAGCTTTGCCGGAAATGAAGGATTATATACTTCTTGGACAAAGGAAGGCTTTTATTCGGAATAATTTGTTTGGGAAGAATATTATCTCCAAAGTTGATATGGTAACCCTAGATGAGATAATCGATTGTCCACACCCAACATCGTTAGATTTCATGCTGGCCGGTAAGATAACTAAGGATACGGAACTTGAGCAGCACTTGGAGCTCTTTGGGCCAATTTATGAGGTTGAAAAATTTGGAGACAAATTAGAAGAAAACATGGAATGGGGTGGCTTTCGGCACGCCAGTCATGTGAATGATCAGCGGGTGTATTATCTGATCAAGTTTTTAGAGCCAGCCAGACAAGGGCAACCCAAATTTGATAGCATCCGGAATGGAATGCTCCATTATCTAAATTGCTATAATCCCAAATATTAGGTGAAATATGAATTACGTATATGACAAAGAATGGTGTCAAGAAGCCTACCAAGCTGGTACTTTGCTAGCTGAACCAGCAGCCAATTATCGAATTAGTAACAGCTTCATTCTAGCTTTTGGTTTTGAAAAAAAGCGACTAGGCGATTACCGAACTTTAGTGGTAGATTCTAAGCGAGGCGGATTGCTGTTAAAGAAAAGTACGAATTCGCTAATTACCCACTTGATTAATGAGGATGTCTTTGGTGGCAAGCCATTGCAAAAAATGATCAGTAATCTCTTAGAGATTAAGGAACAACATGTTGTTTCAGCTGGTGGGGGAGCAATTTTTTCCTTAAATTCTGTCCACGCATCAGGAACAGATTTGGTAGCACTACAAAAGATGGATAAAGTTGAGTGTGATGACCAGCGACTCAGGTTTACCGAACTTGATAGTGAGAACTGCTACTTGCTAGATCCTCCGCGATCTTATGCGCAAAGCTATAAACAGATCAAAGAGTCTGTAATTCATAACGCTATGTACCTAGCGCTTTTTCACCGGGTTAATGGCAGCTTAAGCCCTGAGGTGTGGGATAGAAAGGCTAGCAACCTTCTTTACAACTCGCAGTGCCAAGAGATGGTGGATAAGTACGTTGCCGGTCAAGGGATCACGCTGAAGAATCTGATGGATAAAATTGAATGCGCAAAGTGGATTGATTTTAAAAAGATACTTTTAAAAGACATGAAGATGCCAATTCAGTCACTGGACTTGGATTATGCGCTAGAGCAATCGGGGAGAAAGCAAAAAATTAAGATGTAAAAAGCGTCAAACCATTTAGGTTTGACGCTTATTTCTTATTCCAGTTGTTGCCGCAATTTTTCTAGGGCCTGCTTTTTGATTCGGCTGGTTGTCCGGTAGGGCAGGTTCAAGAGGTTGGCTGTTTCCTTCAGGCTATAGCCCTGGAGTAGGTTTTGGCCGAGGACGATTTTTTCCAAATCGGGCAGCTGTCGCCAGGCGATTTTGAGTGCGATCGGCCACTCGGCGGGCTTGGCTGGTAACAAGAAGGCCGCCTCCAGGCTTTGCTGGTGGTCGGAGCGGCGCTGATTCTTTTTTAACAAATCGAGCATGCGCCAGAGCACCTTTTTAAAAGCGAGGCGATCGACCTCCTCGTCAGACAGGTGGGGATCGCGGCTGGCCAGGCATTCGGCGTAGACCAGGATGCCCTCCTGGAAGAGGTCCTCGTAATCGGTGTAGCTGCGGTAAACGTGGGCGGACTTTAGCGCGCCGGCGACAAGCTTTTGCTTGGACCAGGCTTCGGCAATTTTGTAACGACTAATCATGTGTGACTCCTTGGTATGTGGTGTCACAAGGCCTTGTGCAAGTATTAGATTAGTCGTTTGGCGAGAGTGGCGCTGACCGAGGTGGGGCGGGGCTGCGCCTTCCGAACTAGTGTCTTTACACTTTTTGGAAAAAGTAAGAGTGGCGACGCGGCGCGGTTTTGGCGGGATGCGGTTGGGTAAAAAATTTTGTTGGTCGTGGGCGGTGGCTGCGGTTGTGGGTTTGCCCCCAAATTTAGTTAGCCGAGGTGTTTTTGGTCGCTGTCTGCCCCCGAATCTAGTTAGCCGAGGTGTTTTTTGGCTGTTGTTGCCCCCGAATGTTGCTAGCCATGGCAGATTTTTGATATTGACTCCCTCAAACGTTGCTAGCCACGGCAGATTTTTGA
>NZ_JBJFHB010000022.1:42138-46014 GCF_051893255.1 Lactobacillus sp.
CGGAAAAATAGCCGTGGCTACGTTGTCAGGGGGAAAATGAAGATAAAAATAAGCCAAGTCCGATTTGGACTTGGCTTAAATTAATTATTTCTTAGCAGCAGCCTTCTTAGTAGTGGCCTTCTTAGTGCTCTTCTTAGCTACCTTTTTCTTGGAAGCAGCCTTCTTGGTGCTCTTCTTAGCTACCTTTTTCTTGGTAGTGGCTTTCTTAGTGCTCTTCTTAGCAGCCTTTTTCTTAGCAGCAGCCTTCTTAGTGCTCTTCTTAGCTACTTTCTTCTTAGTGGCAGCCTTCTTAGTGGACTTCTTCTTTGAAGTACTTTTCTTGGTTGCCTTCTTCTTAGTAGTCTTCTTGGTAGTGGACTTTTTAGTGTCAGTAGTCTTCTTAGTCGTGTCAGTAGCTGCCTTAGCAGGGGTTAAGCTGCCCAAAACCAATACAGCTGACACAGCTGAGCCTGCGTGAGCACTAACCTCGAAGCTGATTTCACCCTTGCCTTCCTTGTAGGCGTCGCCGGCAAAAGTGTAGGTTGCAGTCTTGTCGGCGTTGTTAGTGCGGGTGCCGGCTACGCCGTTCATGGTTACCTTGCTCAAAACGGCGGCGCCTGCTGCTGAAACAGTCAGCTTCACTGAGCTTACCTTGCCGCCGGCAACAGTCACGTTCAGGTTTTTAGCCAAGTATGAAGCGGCCATGGAAGTCTTGGTGGTGTCGCTAGCGTTCAGGTATTGAGCGCTGGCAGTGTAGGCACCGTCGGTTAATGGCAGAGCGTCAAAAACGATGTCGGCGCTGTTGGTCATTTGACCCATTGGCGTTGCTACCACGAAGGTCACCGTACCTTGACCAGCCTTGTAGGCCTTGTCGAAGGCAAAAGTAATTGAGCCATCAGAGTTGGTCGTGCTTACGCCAGCTACGCCGTTGATAGTTACGGACTTGATCATGGCTGCTGATTCCTTAGAAACCGTGAGGGACAGGGTGTCGCCAGAAACGGTAGCTGAGCTTGGCAAAAAGCGGCTGGCTGATGAAGCGTCGGTAGTGCCAGTCTTGTACAGCTTAAAGCCGACAGTGGCTGACTTGGTAGTAGTTTGGGTCGTTGCAGCCAAAGCTGGCACAGCTGGTGCGAGCGGTGCTGCTAAGCCCAAAGCAAGTGATAATGAGGCGAGGATAGTTGCAGTTTTCTTCATTTCTTTTTTCTCTCTTCAATCAAAATTAGAATATTCCTGTATTCGCTATCATTATCTGATAAGCTGTGAAATATGTCAATAAAGAATTTTAAAGAGCTTAAGCAATATACTTTAATTAATGAAACTATTGAATTAATAGGCCCCAGCCCTTATAATTGGAGTGTTGATAAGCGGTTACATGAAGGGCGGGGAGCAATGCGGAAAAAATGGTACTTAACCATCCTCTTGGTGATGGGGATGCTGCTTTTGGGAGGAAAAAAGGCGAGCGCAGCTGAATACACCGTCGACATGACCATCTTGAAGACAGGCACGAGCGAAAAGTCGGCGGCCAGCAGCTTTATTCAGCAGGCCGCGATCACCGTCGAAGACAACCAGGTGACCCAGGTTGCCGTGCATGTTGATGCTAGCAGCTCGGCTGCCAAGTCCTTTTTGGCCATGGCCAAAAAGGCGACCAGCCAGGTGGTAAAGGGCGTCAGCCTGCAGGGAGTCAAGGGCAAGAAGACCAACCTGTCCAAAGATGGCAATAGTTTTGACCTAATTTTTGACAAAAAGGTCTATCTGTTAAAGGCCAATCCTGGCATCTTGACCGTCGACTTGTCCATGAACGGGACGACTTTTAGCGAGAAAGCTGACTACTACTTTGCCCCCTGGCAAGAAGGCGTGAAAAAGGCTGAAGAAAGCTCGACTAGTCAATCTAGCCAGAAAGCGACTAAGACGACTAGTCAGCCCAAAAAGACCCAGACTAGACAAGCGACCGCGCCCAATACTTTGTCTTACCGCGTTTACAAGAGCGACCAGTCCGGCCTGTCAATTGCCGACAGCTACTACACCCACCAGGCTGCGGTGGCTAAACAGGGCAGCCGCTACCTGGTGACCATGACGGTTAAGGTCAAGTCGGGGATCGCCACGTTCACCCCCGTCAGCATGGGCGGGCAAGCCGTCGTCAATACCCGCCATTACCAGCAGGGCGGCTACGATTACTGGCAGTACGGCTTTTACCTGACTAGCCTTGCTAAAAAGCAGCTGGCTGGGCAGATCAAGATGAGCGTGCCGATTGCCAATATCAGCAACCAACTGTTTAGCGTGATCTTCAAGTTTTCACCTGGCAGTGTCAATAGCAGTACCAGTTCCGCTGCTGCGCCAGCGACTAGTGCCGATACAAGCAGCGAAGCAGATACATCTACTGACCAAATTACGACCAGCGATCCAGCAACCGTAGATTCAGCTGACTCAGAAGAAACGACGAGCACGCCAGAAGCTGCATCAGCTGCGGTTAGCCAAAGCCCGTCTCAGTCAAAAACGGTGCAGGCGATCAAAGAAGCGCGGGCCGGCGTCCGCAAGGTTAAGGCTGCTCCCGCCGGGACATTGGCTCAGCAGGAGCTGGCCGAATACCCATACCTGCCCCTGATATTAATCCTGTCTGTGGCCAACCTGACTGGCCTCGGCGGTTTGGGCTACTACCTTTACAAGAGAAAGTTTAAAAAGCATGACTAAGAAAAAATGGCTAATTGCCTGGCTGCTGCCACTTTTGCTAGGATTTTTTTCAGCGGAAAAAGCGAGCGCCCAGTCAGTCAACTACCAAACCTACAAATACGGCACTAATGAGAATTCCATGGCTTCAGGCTACTACGCCCGGCCAGCTGAAGTGACCGTGCAAAATGGCAAGTATCTGGTCACCATGACCATTAAGACCAAAAAGGCCCTGACGGCCTGGCCGGTGACCGTTTTGTCAGTGGCCGGGCAAGCGCCAGTTAACGTAAACAAGACCAAGGACAGCAGCTATTACTACTACGCCTACAGCTTCTACAGCAGCGACCTGTCCCAAGTGGTCTCGTCCAAAATCAAGATTGACGTGCCCGGTACCTACCAGGCAACCCACCAGATCAGCTTCAAGTTTGACCAAAGTTCCCTGCCGAGCTTGAAAAAAACGGCGACTGCTGCCAAAACGGCGTCTAGCCAAAGTTCGTCGGCGACCAGCACTAGTGGTTCTAGCTCCGACGCCGCGGTAGCCAAGCAGGTCCTGGACCTGGAAAATGAGGTTAAGGCTAAAGAGAAAAAGCTGGACAAAAAAGAAGACGACCTAGCCGCCAAGGCCCAGTCCTTGAATCGGTGCAACCAAGCAGTCAATGCCGCCAGCCAGCGCAACTTCTTTTTCCTCTTGTTTGGCAGCATCCTGGTCCTCAGCCTGTTTGTCTTGGACCTAGCCGGCCTCATTTATCTCATGCGGAAAAGTAAGCAGAAAGAAAAGTAGTATTAATCATGAAAAAGAGTCAAAAAATCATTCTCGCCTTTTTAGCAGTGATCCTGCTGGTTGCGGCCAGCGGCTTGGCAGCTAAAAAGTATGTAGATCAAAAAGCAGCCAAGGAGGAGCGGATCGTGGTGACCAGCAACGCCTTGGCGGAGATTTTTGCCAAATTGAACATCGACCTGGTGGGCGTGCCAAAGACCAAGGCGGCTCTGCCCAAGCGCTACCAAAAGCTGCCGACGGTTGGCAGCCCCATGGCACCTAGTCTAGAAAAAATCGCGGTCCTCAACCCCAGCCAGGTCTACGCCGTGTCTACCCTGAAGAGCCAGTACAGCGCTGCCTTTAAAAAGCAGGCCATTCCGGTTACCTTTTTGAAGCTGGACTCGGTTGACCAGCTGGAGACCAGCGTCAAGAGCTTGGGAAATAAGTACCAGCGGCAAAATGAGGCCAACAATTTT
>NZ_JBJFHB010000023.1:0-43151 GCF_051893255.1 Lactobacillus sp.
TATCTTGTATTTGAATTCGATAAATGCTTCAGCGGCTGTCCAACCTGCATAAAAGATAAAGATAAAAACGAGAATACTTGTAGCAACTTTACTTGTTAAGATGTCTTTTAGCTTTTTCATTTTTAGCCCTCCAAATAAAACCTGTTACCTACGCCCTTATGGTAGCACTTTTTTGGGATTGTACAATATTAATTTTTTAATATTGCTATAAAAAGTCAAATAAAAAAGAGCTCCGTTCAAAGACGAGGCTCTTAGTAGATATCAATTTTTTACAAAGTCCATGGGTCTTGCAAAACGATGGTTTGTTCCCGGTCTGGACCAACAGAAACAGTCACAACTGGTACGCCAGTCAATTCGCTGATTCTCTTAACGAAGTTTTGCGCATTTTCTGGAAGATCTTCCCACTTCTTGGCAGAAGTAATGTCTTCTTCCCAAGCTGGCAATTCTTCGTAGATTGGCTGGCAAGCTTCAACTTCCTTCAAGTTGGCTGGGTAGTAGTCGATTTGTTCACCGTTCAAGTCGTAGGCTACGCAGACCTTGATCTTGTCAAAGCCGCTGAAGACGTCCAGCAGGTTCAAGCTCAAAGCGCTGATGCCGGCTACACGCTTTGCGTGACGCAGGGCAACTGAGTCAAACCAGCCAACCCGGCGTGGACGGCCAGTAACCGTACCGTATTCGTGGGCGATGTCTCTGATCTTGTCGCCAGTTTCGTTGTTCAATTCAGTTGGGAATGGACCAGCACCAACTCTAGTGGTGTAGGCCTTGCAGATCCCTAAGACCGTCTTGATCCGGTTGGCACCGATCCCGCTGCCGGAAGCAATCCCGCCGGAAACGGAGTTAGATGAGCTGACAAATGGGTAGGTACCTTGGTCAATGTCCAGCATGATCCCTTGAGCACCTTCAAAGAGGACCTTTTCGTCCTTGTCTAAAGCGTCGTTTACGTAAAGAGACGTGTCGCAAACGTACTTAGCGATGCGCTTGCCGTATTCAACGTACTTGTTGTAGATTTCGTCAAAGTCCATCGCTGGCTTGCCGTAAACCTTGGTGAACAGTGCGTTCTTGCTTTCCAAGTTGAAGCGCAATTTTTCAGCAAAAGTTTCTGGGTCGATCAAGTCGCAAACCCGGATGCCGATTCTAGAAGCCTTGTCCATGTAAGTTGGCCCGATCCCGTTCTTGGTCGTGCCGACCTTCAAGCTGCCCTTAGCTTCTTCTTCATAAGTGTCTTGCATTACGTGGTAAGGCATGATCACGTGCGCACGGTTTGAGATCTTTAAGTTGCTGGTGTCAATGCCGCTCTTTTCCAGGTTGTCTAATTCGCCTAAAAGGACTTCTGGGTTGATAACGACCCCGTTGCCGATTACGGCACCTAACTTAGCTGCGAAGATCCCGGAAGGGATGAGCCGCATCTTGAATTCCTTGCCATCAAAGTCGATGGTGTGGCCAGCGTTGTTACCACCGTTGGCGCGGACTGATAAGTCAGCGGTCGTTCCTAAAAAGTCAGTAATCTTACCTTTGCCTTCGTCGCCCCATTGGCTGCCGACAACTGCGATTGATGTCATTTTTTCACCTCAAAAAAATTTCGTTAAACTTACGTATGAAAGATTAGCATTTACGAGCCAATTAGTCAATAAAAATCCGAATAATATTTTTTAAATGTTCGTGAATCGTCCGAATAAGTCTTGACTTTTTATAAAAATGTAAGTAAAGTATCAAAGGTAATTTAGAAAAGGAGCTGGAAAAATGAGTAATTATTTCAGTATGGAAGCCTTTGACTATGATGATATTCAACTGGTTCCCAACAAAGCAATCGTAAAGTCCCGTAAGGAATGCGATACTAGCGTTAAGTTTGGAAACCGAACTTTTAAGATCCCAGTCGTTCCAGCCAACATGGCCAGCGTAATCGATGAAAACTTAGCTGTTTGGCTAGCAGAAAATGGCTATTACTATGTGATGCACCGTTTTGCTCCAGAAAAGCGGGCTGGTTTTATCAAGATGATGCACGAAAAGGGCCTTTTTGCCTCAATTTCCGTTGGCATTAAGGATGACGAATACGACTTTATCGACAGTCTGGTTAAGGAAAACTTGATCCCAGAATACACCACTATCGATGTGGCCCACGGTCATTCCGTTTACGTGATCAAGATGATCAAGTACATCAAGGAAAAGATGCCAGATACCTTTTTGACGGTCGGCAACGTGGCTACCCCAGAAGCTGTCCGGGAACTGGAAAATGCCGGCGCTGACGCTACCAAGGTGGGCGTTGGCCCAGGCAAGGCCTGCATCACCAAGCTCAAGACCGGTTTTGGTACGGGCGGCTGGCAGTTAGCTGCTTTAAGAATGTGCAGCAAGGTAGCCAGAAAGCCATTGATCGCTGACGGCGGCATCCGCCACAACGGTGACATCGCCAAGTCGGTCCGCTTCGGCGCTAGCATGGTCATGATCGGCTCCATGCTAGCCGGTCATGAAGAATCTCCTGGCAACATCATCAAGATTGACGGCAAGACCTATAAGCAATATTGGGGCTCAGCCAGTGAAGTGCAAAAGGGTGCTTACCGCAACGTTGAAGGCAAGCAGATGCTGGTGCCATACCGGGGCCACATCGCTGACACCTTGGAAGAGATGAAGGAAGACTTGCAGTCTTCAATTTCTTACGCCGGCGGCAAGGACCTAGAATCAATCAAGCGGGTTGACTACGTGATCGTCAAGAACACGATCATGAACGGCGACTATTAAGCCGAATAACATGAAAAAGGCAAAACTGAATAAACCGAAAATTGCTTCAAAAATTTTGAAGCAATTTTTTTCTGCGTTCGCTTGCAATTTCGAACTAACGTTCTAAAATAGAGTTATCGAAATTCGAACAAGTGTTCAAAATTCCAGAAATGTCAAGTGAGGGGGCAAAGACGATGTATGATTACCGCTATGAGCCGCACCGGCTGATTTTCATGATTGACAACAAGTCCTTTTTTGCCTCGTGTGAGGCCTTGCGACTGGGGCTGAACCCGATGCTGGTGCCGCTCGTCGTCTTGTCTCGGCCAGAAGCCGGAAAGAGTGCCTTGGTCATGGCGGCTTCTCCTGTGGCCAAGAGCAAGTACGGCTTAAAGAACGTTATGCGGGCCAAAGACCTGCCCAGCCGGCAAGAAGCACCAGATTTAATGATCGTCCAGCCGCACATGGCCTTATATATTGAAAAGAGCATGGCAGTGCGGGAGATTTTTAGAAAATATGCCGCTGATGAGGACATCTATGTTTACTCGATCGATGAAGCCATGATCGACATGACTGCTTCGTGGAAGCTGTTTGGCGAAGACCCTTATCTGGTGGCCCGAAAGATTCAAAAAGACATCCATGATGAACTGGGCTTGTATACAACCTGTGGGATTGGGGAAAATCCCTTGCTGGCTAAACTGGCCATGGACCTGTCGGCCAAGCACCGCAAGTCGATGATTGCCTACTGGCACTATATTGATGTCCCTGACACCATCTGGCAGGTCAAGAATCTAGAAGACGTGTGGAGCATCAACACCCGGACGGCGCGGAGGCTGGAAAGACTGGGCATCCATAACATGTACCAGCTGGCCCACAGCGATCCGGCTGTACTTCACAAGGAATTTGGTCTTTTGGGCGACCAGCTTTTTGCCATCAGCTGGGGGGTGGACCGGAGTATCATCAAAGAGCGCCGGCCTCATGGGAAAAGCTGCGGAAACTCACAGATCTTAGACCGGGACTATTTGGACCAGCGGCAGATCGAGATCGTGATTGAGGAATTAGCTGACCAAGTAGCCAGCCGGATTCGGGCCAAGGGACTCTTAGCTGGTCAGGTTCGTCTAGAAGTCGGCTATTCCTATTTAGAAGAAGAACGGGGCTTCACCAAGCAAGTCAAGATCACGCCTACCGATGTGTCTAAAGATTTGGTGGATTTCCTGTGGAGAATTTTTCGCCAAAACTGGCGCGGGCAAGCCGTCCGGCAATTGGGCGTGTCGTGCGGCTATTTGGCGCCAGCGACGGCCATGCAGCTGGACTTGTTTATTTCCCCGGAAGCAGCCGAGAAGAAGCGGCGTTTTGATCAGATTGTGGACCAAATCCGGAATAAATACGGCTTTGTCAGCTTAGTCCGGGCAGCCAGCCTCTTGCCGGGGGCAACGGCTATTCGCCGCAGCCGCCTGATTGGCGGGCACCAGGCATGAGTGCCTTTGACAAGCGGGTGGAGGACTTTTTCGCCCACTACCAAGACCGGGGGATGCTGAAGTGGGAAGGCTTTTTCCTAAGCGACCACCGCGAGCAGCTGGCCCGGGCGCGCAAAGCGGATGCCGCGCCGGCTTTTAAGCCGGTGGCGATGAGCCAAGAAGAGGCGGCTAATGCGCTATATCTTGCTTGCTTCAGTGACAAGCCGGTCAAGGTCGTCTTATGCCAGGTTGACAGCGAGGGCCACTTTAAGACGGTAACGGGGCCGGTTGCGGCTGACCAAGAAGGCGGGATCTTGATTGGTCAGCAAAAGCTGGATCTAGACGAGATCGTGCAGGTGATCGTGCTGTAGGCAAAAGAAAAAAGCTGCCAAGTGGCAGCTTCGATTTTCGCTAATCAATGAAAGTGCAGATTTGAATTATTCGTCTAATCCCTTTTTGCCCTTAAAGATCAGGTTCAAGAGAACTGAAGAGATGGAGGCAATCACGATCCCGTTTTCCAGGAACAGTTGAAGGGATGCAGGCAGGAATTGGAAGATGCTTGGGTAAACGGACACGCCCAGGCCCAGCCCCAAGGAAATGGCCACGATCAAGAGGTTGTGGTTGTCGTTAAAGTCAACCTTTAAGAGCATCTTGATCCCTTGCACGGCGATGGAAGAGAACATGACTACCATGGCCCCGCCCAAAACGGCAGTTGGCATGATGGTTACCAGGGCACCAACCTTTGGTAAGAGCCCCATGGCCATGAGGAGGCCGGCTGCCCAGTAGATTGGCCGCTTGGACCGGATGCCAGACAATTGGAGCAGACCCACGTTTTGGGAGAAGGTCGTGTATGGGAAAGTGTTGAAGAGGCCGCCGAAGATTTGGGCCAAGCCTTCAGCTCGGTAGCCGCGCTTTAAGTCATCTTCCGTAATTTCCTTGCCTAAGAGGTCGCCCAAGGCGAAGAAGACGCCAGTTGATTCCACCATGGAAACCAGGGCAATGATCATCATGGTTAAGCTGGATGACCATTCAAATTTTGGCATCCCGAAGTAGAAGAATTGCGGGAAGTGGAACCAGGCTGCTTGACTAACTGGAGCCAGGCTAACCATGCCCAGGCAGGCCGCTAAGAGGGTGCCGACGATCAGGCCAACCAAAACAGAGATGGAGGACAAGAAGCCCTTGGCAAAAGCCTGCAGAGCCACGATGACCAAGATGGTCACAAAGCCAACGATCAAGTTCTTGGGACTGCCGAAGTCCTTGGCCGTTGCCGTGCCCCCGCCCAGGTTTTGGATGCCGACGGGGATCAGGGTTAAGCCGATCGTGGTGATTAAAGTCCCGGTAACGACTGGCGGGAAGAGCTTTTTGATCTTGGAGAAGACCCCAGCGATCAAGAAGACGAAGATCCCGGCTACGATGATGGAGCCGTACATGGTGCCGACTGAATACTTTTGCCCGATCATTTCCAGTGGGGCCACGGCTTGGATAGCGCAGCCTAAAACGACTGGCAGGCCAATCCCGAAGTAGCGGTTCCGCATCAATTGGAGCAGAGTAGCCAACCCGCACATAAAGATGTCGATGGAAACCAGGTAAGTCAATTGTTCTGAGTTAAAGTGCAGGGCGTTCCCAATCAAGATTGGAACAGCAACTGCGCCAGAGTACATGGCTAACAGGTGCTGCAGGCCCAGTACAAAAGAACGTCCTTGTGATGGTTCTTGAGTTTGATCCATTTTTTAGTTTTTACTCCCACGTAAATCTTAGTTAAAGATAACTTTGCCGTCTTTGAATTCCTTGATGCTGGCCAGGGCTTCCAAGCGGTAGCCGTGGTCAAGCAGCCAGTCATGGCCGCCTTGGAAGGCTTTTTCAACGACAACGCCCACGCCAACGACTTCAGCGCCGGCTTGTTCAGCCAAAGAAATCAAGCCCTTGGCTGCTTCGCCGTTAGCCAAGAAGTCGTCGATCACCAAGATCTTGTCGTCTTTGTCCAAAAACTTGGCTTCAACGGAGATGGTGTTGGTCACGTGCTTGGTGTAAGAGAAGACTTCCGCGGTGTAGACATCGTCGGTCACCGTAGAT
Organism: Lactobacillus sp.; assembly: GCF_051893255.1. Lineage (GTDB taxonomy): Bacteria > Bacillota > Bacilli > Lactobacillales > Lactobacillaceae > Lactobacillus. Next base: position 6,240 of record NZ_JBJFHB010000023.1, read on the forward strand.
GGCTTCTTTTTTCTGGCAAAGACCATCGGCACGCCCAAGCAGTAGGCAGCCATGATCCCGGGAGCAATCCCGCTGGCTTCTGCCGTCAAGACGCGGGTGACGCCAGCGTCTTTAAAGAGGCGGGCAAATTCTTCACCCAAAGTCATCATTAATTGGGGGTCGATTTGGTGGTTGAGGAAGGAATTAACCTTTAAAACGTCCCCAGGTAAAACAACGCCATCTTTTTCAATGCGTTCTTCTAAAAGCTTCATGTTACTCCTTATGAACAAATAAACGATAAAAGCAAAAAAGCTTCTTTTACCAAGTAGAATTAGGTAAAAGAAGCTATGGCAATCTCAAATATTGTCGAACAGACTTCTAGTACCTATAGTCCGGGATTTACGGCCCCGGGTAGAGACTGCTGACCATATTACAGCGATATATAGATAAGATCATTTGTTAAGTTATTGCTAAATATTACAGCAAAAACCGAATTAAATCAAATATATTTGTTAGAAAATTGCTAATTTCGCCTGTAAATAAGCAATTGATTAAAAAAATAAGCGAAAGATTCGTTTTTTGTTGACCTCGACCGGAAAAACGTGTAAAGTTGTTTAATTAAAAGTATCAGAGTTTTTTGAAAGGATGAAATCATGTCTTTGTGGGAAACCAAATTTGCTAAAGAAGGTATTACTTTTGACGATGTGCTCTTAATTCCAGCCGAAAGTCACGTTTTGCCAAACGAAGTTGATCTGTCAACGCAATTAGCCGACAACCTGAAGTTGAACATTCCGATCGTTTCTGCCGGGATGGACACTGTAACTGAAGGCAAGATGGCTGCTGCCATGGCTAAGATGGGCGGCTTGGGGGTTATCCACAAGAACCTTTCAATCAAGGCACAAGCTGACGAAGTAAGACTGGCTAAGAACACCCCAGTTACTGAAGCTGACACTCACGCAGCCGTTGACAAGGACGGCAAGCTCTTGGTAGCTGCTGCTGTCGGCGTTACTAGCGACACCTTTGAAAGAGCAGAAGCTTTGTTTGAAGCTGGCGCTGATGCCATCGTAATCGACACGGCTCACGGCCACTCAGCCGGCGTTTTGCGCAAGATCAAGGAAATCCGCGACCACTTCCCAAAGAACACCTTGATTGCTGGTAACGTGGCTACTGGCGAAGGCACTCGTGCCTTGTTTGAAGCCGGCGTTGACGTTGTTAAGGTTGGGATTGGGCCAGGCTCAATCTGCACTACGAGAGTCGTTGCCGGTGTCGGCGTACCACAATTGACTGCGATTTACGACGCAGCTGACGTTGCCAAGGAATTCGGCAAGCCAATCATCGCTGACGGTGGGATCAAGTACTCCGGTGACGTGGTCAAGGCATTGGCAGCCGGCGGCAACGCCGTAATGCTGGGCTCCATGCTGTCAGGTACTGAAGAAGCACCTGGCGACGTCCAACAAGGTGCTGATGGCCGCTTGGTTAAGTCATACCGCGGCATGGGATCAGTTGGTGCGATGTCACAACAACACGGCTCAAGTGACCGTTACTTCCAAGGCGGCATTAACGAAGCCAACAAGCTGGTTCCAGAAGGCATCGAAGCTGTTGTTTCCTACAAGGGCTCAGTTAACAACGTTGTTTACCAAATCTTGGGCGGTTTGCGTTCAGGTATGGGCTACTGCGGTGCTGAAAACATCCAAAAGCTGATTGACACTGCACAATTTGTCCGCATTTCAAACGCTGGTCTGCGCGAATCTCACCCACACGACGTCATGATGAGCAAGGCAGCACCTAACTACGGAGGGATCGACTTCTAATGGCCAAGATTGACTTAAGCAACTTTGACAAAATCATCGTATTGGACTTCGGCAGCCAATACAACCAATTGATTACTCGCCGGATTCGTGACTTTGGCATTTACTCCGAACTTTTGCCACATACCATTACCGCTGATGAAGTAAAGAAGATTGCCCCTAAGGGGATTATCTTCTCTGGTGGTCCAAACTCCGTTTATGACGAAAACGCGCTGGACGTGGACCCAGAAATTTTTGAATTGGGGATTCCAATTTTGGGCATCTGCTACGGGATGCAGCTGATGACCAAGGAACTGGGCGGCAAGGTCGAAAAGGCAGAAGACGCTGAATACGGCAGTGCTGAAATCGAAGTTAAGGATCCAGAAGCCTTGATCTACAAGAGCTTGCCAGCAAAGCAAGTTGTTTGGATGAGCCACGGCGACTTGGTAACCGAAGTGCCAGCAGGCTTCAAGGTTTTGGCTTCAAGCCACAACTGTCCAATCGCTTCTATGGCTGACCCAAGCCGCAAGTTCTACGCTATTCAGTTCCATGCAGAAGTGCGCAACTCTGAATACGGCTTGGACATCCTGCGCCGCTTTGCCTTTGACGTTTGCGGCGCTGAAGCCAACTGGACCATGGATGACTTTATTGACTTGTCAGTTCAAAGCATCCGTGAAGAAGTAGGCGACAGCAACGTTATCTTGGGGATCTCCGGCGGGGTTGACTCTAGCGTTACTGCAACCCTTTTGCACAAGGCCATCGGCAGCCAATTGACGGCGATCTTCGTTGACCACGGTCTTTTGAGAAAGAACGAAAGCGAAGAAGTTATGGCTGCTTTGAAGGAAGGTCTGGGCGTCAACATCGTGAGAGTTGATGCTAAGGACCGCTTCATGAAGAAGCTGGCTGGCGTTACTGACCCAGAAAAGAAGCGGAAGATCATCGGTAACGAATTCGTACAAGTCTTCAACGATGAAGCTAAGAAGATCAAGAACGCTAAGTTCTTGGCTCAAGGGACCTTGTACACTGACGTTATCGAATCAGGTACCGACACGGCCCACACCATCAAGAGTCACCACAATGTTGGGGGCTTGCCAGAAGACCTGCAATTTAAGCTGATCGAACCACTCCGTCAATTGTTTAAGGACGAAGTTCGCGTCTTGGGCGAAAAGCTGGGCTTGCCACACGACTTGGTATGGCGTCAGCCATTCCCAGGCCCAGGTTTAGCAATCCGGGTAATTGGCGAAATTACGGAAGAAAAGCTGCGGATCGTGCGCGATGCTGACGCCATCTTGCGGGAAGAAATCAAGAACGCTGGTCTGCAAGAAAGCATCTGGCAATACTTCGTTGCCTTGCCAGGAATGCGCAGCGTTGGGGTCATGGGCGACGGTCGGACTTACGACTACGCAGTCTGCATCCGGGCGGTGACGTCCATCGACGGGATGACTGCTGACTTTGCTCAGATTCCATGGGATGTTTTGCAAAAGATCTCAGTACGGATCGTCAACGAAGTCAAGCAGGTTAACCGCGTACTCTACGATGTGACGAGTAAGCCACCTGCAACGATCGAATACGAATAAGATATAAAAGAACTCGCTTTGGCGAGTTCTTTTTTGCCTTAGCGAGGGGAGACTCCCTCAAAGGTTGCTAGCCATGGGGATTTTAGGCAAGTGATTCCCTCAAAAGTTGCTAGCCATGGGGATTTTTGGCAAGTGACTCCCTCAAGCGTTGCTAGCCATGGCGATTTTTGGCGAGTGCTTCCCCCTGACGTAGTTAGCCACGGCGATTTTCGGCGAGTGCTTCCCCCTGACGTAGTTAGCCACGGCAATTTTAGGTAATTAATTCCCCCAAACGTAGTTAGCCAAAGACTTTTTGACAAGGGAATAACTAAGGTGAGATAATCGGTGGTATTAAAAGCACTGGAGGCGGGAAAATGATCGAAATTCGGGATGCAAAGCTGGAAGACAGCCAACGGCTGGTCGAGATTTACAACTACTACATTGAGAAAACGGCGATTACCTTTGAAACTGAGCCGGTAACGGCTGCGGACTTTGAAGCGCGGATGGCCAAGACGATGGAGACCTATCCGTACCTGGTGATCGTCAAAGATGGCGAGGTCGCCGGCTATGCCTACGCGGGGCCGTTTAACCCGCGAGAAGCCTACCAGTGGTCCTGCGAGATGACCATTTACCTGGATTCTAGCCAGCGCGGCGGAGGTTTTGGCAAAAAGCTGTACCTGGCCATGGAAGAGGCTCTGCGGAAGATGGGGATTTGCAATCTGTATGCCTGCATCGCCTATCCGCAAAAAGCTGACGAGTACCTGACGACCAATAGTGCCGACTACCATGCCCATCTGGGCTACCGGCAGGTAGGGCGGTTCCACTCCTGTGCTAACAAGTTTGGTCGCTGGTACGACATGATCTGGATGGAAAAGGAACTGACCGATCACCAGAGCTTGCCTGAATTTGTGCCTTATCCAGAAGTCAAAAATAAATAGGAACAAACAGAATAAAGACGAAAGACTTTTAGCAAAATGCTAGAAGTCTTTTTTGGTTTAAGAAGGAAAAATACTATGGTGATAGGTAAAATGCAATCATTATTATAATCTAGCCCTGCCATACCATTACGTTTCGATTATATTAAAACAGAAATAGTCTTCACTATTTGTTATAGTCAATTATTAAGTGATTGATAATATTTTACGGACTAGTGATTGAAGCCGTGGCTAAAAAGATGCTTATAAGGCATTCTGCTTTGATAATTGCAAAAATGTTCAAAAATATCAAATAACCACTATGAAATGGCTATGTATCAAGCTTTCGTGAAGGCGAAAGGGCGGTGAGCCTGAATGTCATAGCTCCAGTCTATAGACAATCATCTATACAATCTAGAACACCACTGCGACAGCAATATTTGTTGATTCGTGATTTTCATAATCAAAAAGTAATAAAAATCGGTGAAAATCTATCGACAAACGGTAATAAAGCGTCTATAATCATAAGTGTAAAGATAAGGAACGAGTAATACTTATCATTGTGTAGATATAGAGGTACTATTATGAAAAAGACGATTTTAACGCTGGCAGCATTTGCAGCATTCCTTGGCTTAGCAGCAACGCCAGCTCCTGTTTCAGCAAAGGCCTCAACTACTAAGACTGTAACCCGGACGATCAAGGTTTACCGTCCTAGCCACTACACAACTGTTAAACAAGTCGCTGTTTTAAGAAAGAGCGGCAAGAAGTGGGGCACGGCTACTTGGAAGGCTTACAAGGCTCCTAAGCAAGCTGGCTACAAGGCAAGTACTTCAACTGTTAAGGCAGCTAAGGTAACTTCTAAGACCAAGAACAAGACGGTTAAGATCACCTACAAGGCTGTTAAGAGTACTAAGAAGACCGCTGTTAAGGCAACTTCAACTGACAGCCAACTGCAACTGCGTCAAGCAGCTTTGAGCGTAGTTAACAGCTTCCGTGCTAAGGCAGGCGTTAAGGCCGTACGTCTTAACGCCAAGTACAACGCCGTTTTGGACAAGCGTGCTACTGCTAAGGCAAAGCAATACGTAACTACTGGGACTTACGACCACTCTGGCTACGAAAGTCTCCCAACTTACCTGAACACTTACCCAATCGTTCACGGCAAGGTTTACTACCACGGCGGTGAAACTCTTCACGCTTGCTACTACGACGCTAATACTGGCAACGCCACTAGCGCAATGGCATCCGCAATCACGAGCACCTTCACCGAAAACATGCAAGACGAAAAGAACGACTACCAAGCAATCGTTGTTAAGAAGACCAGAAAGAACATCACCAACATCAGCGGGACTTACGAACACTACACCATGATGGTTGATGGTGGCAACCACCAAGCCTACATCGGCGTTGGCCACTACGGCACTGGCGCTAACGCAATGGTTTGCATCGTAATCGAATTCCACAACTAAGAGATAAAAAATGGCACTTCCAACAGGAAGTGCCATTTTTGTATTTTTTACTTGTCAAAGTAAGCTGCTTTGTTGACCTTGAAGTAGCGCTCGTAGTCCTTGTAGTAGTTGTGGTACATATGCTTCATCAGCAGCCATCTCTTGGGGCTGAAGTCCTTCTTGTAAAAGACGGTCGTCCCGTAGCGCTTGTCATTTAAGAGGGCCATGGCCGCCATCTTGGCATCTGAGTCAACGGCGTACTTTTCAAAAATCTTGGGCGGAACCCCCAGCCAGAGGCGGTGGGTTTGCGGATTCTTGTTGCCATAGACGGTTTCCTTGTCCTTCAAGGAGTCCTCTACGTAGTCATCGATGTACCACTTGGCCAGGTTGTAGCCGTTCAAGGTGACGTAGAAGCTGGAGCGGCCTTGGCGGAGGTTGATCTCAAAGAACTTGTACTGGCCATCACGGCTATCGTACTTGATGTCGAAGTTGGCCATGCCGGTGTAGTTAATTTTTTCCAAAAAAGCCTTAACCGCGTTGTAGAGCTGTTGGTCATAGTCCGGCGTGATCACCATGTAGTTGCCGATGGCGATGGGGTCTGGGTCTTCCAAGAGCGGGTGGCCCAGGCACATCATCTTGACCTGGTGGTTTTTATCCACATAAGCGTTCAGGACCCGCATGTTGGAGTCATCGCCCGGGATGAAGTCTTGGAGGATCAGGTCTTCTTTATAGCCGTTAGTGTAGATCTTGCCCACGATGTCCTTAAATTCGGCTAGGTCCTTGATGACAAAAGCCTTTTTCCGTCCTTCAAATTGGACATCCAGCCAGGAGACTGGGTCTTCTGGCTTTAAGGCAACCGGGAAGGCGAAAGGCACATCCGCGTAAGATCCATCTTGGTAGTCGGCCATGGTGATGATCTTGGTCTTAGGGTACGGCAAGCCGTATTCTTCGCAGACTTCGTAAAAGCCTTCTTTAGAGATCAGCTTTTTCAAAAGGCTGTAGTCGATATAAGGCACGATGAAGGCCTCTTCCAATTCTTTCTTGTGCTTGGCCAAGAGCTCAGAATAGCCGTCCCCGCAGGAGATCAGGATTACCGGTTCTTCGTGGTTCTTGTATTCCTTGATCTTCTCCCGCATGACCTTGATGAATTCTGGGTCTTCGCTAAAGCCGGGGTGCTGCTCAATATTGACGATCTTGGAGTAGCGGGTGGGAGCCAGGGTGCTGGCAGCCAGGGCTGTGACCTTGATGCCGTAAGCTTCGTTAAAGGAGCGCGCCATCCCGTACACGTTGATGTCGCTGCCTAACAGGATTGGGGTAAATTTTTGCATTGTTTTGCCAGGTTTCTATCTTAAATTTGAATCTAAAAAAGTCCTTTCCTATAATAGCACCTTTAAAAACAAATGCTATAAGGGAAGGACTTTTTTTAGGCTTTTGCCTGTTTCTTTTTGGCATAAAAGTGGTGGGCCAGGTAGCAGAGACCCACGAATGGCACAGTAGCGTACAAGGCTACCCGCTGGGAGGGGTCAAACCAGATGAGAAGGCATGAGGCCAGGCTGGCGATAAAGGCAAACCACGGGGTGAAGGGGTACCAAGGCGTCTTGAACTTCAACTCGCTGACGCTGTGGCCCTCAGCCAGCCACTTTTTTCTAAAGCTGATCTGGCATAGAGCGATGGCCATCCAGACGAAGACCACGGCCAGGCCGGAAATGGAGACCAGGACCAGGTAGATGGTGTCGGCGGCGTAAACGCTGGTTAAAAGCGAGAAGACCCCGCCCAGCATGCTGACAACGAGGGAGATGGCCGGGATGCCCCGTTTGTTGGTTTTGGCGAAGGCAACCGGGATGGTGCCTTCGTTGCCTAGGGACCAGAGCATTCTGGTTGAAGCGTACAGGCCGGAGTTGCCGGCGGAGATGATGGCCGTCAAGACGACGAAGTTCATGATGTCGCTAGCGTAGGGGATGCCCATCTGCTTGAAGATGTGGACAAAAGGACTCTCGGTTACGCCAGCTTGCTTGTAAGGGATCAGGCAGGCCATGACGAAGATGGAGCCGATGAAGAAGATGATCAAGCGCCACAAGGTGGTGTGAATGGCCTTGGGCAGGGTCTTTTCTGGATTTTTAGCTTCTCCAGCCGTGATTCCGATTAATTCCGTCCCGGAAAAGGCGAAGTTGACCGTGAGCATGGTGGTGAAGACGCCGCCAAAGCCGGTCGGGAACCAGCCATCCTTGGTCAAGTTGGCCAAGCCTGGCGCATGCTGGTAGCCCTTCATGGGGATCAGGCCAATAATGGCTAGAGAGCCCAAAATGATGAAGGCCACGATCGCCGCTACCTTAATGGCCGCAAACCAGAACTCGCTTTCCGCAAAGACCTTGACTGAGAAGTAGTTGGATAAAAAGATCAGGATCATGAAGACTAGGCTCCAGACCCAGACCGGGACCGCCGGGAACCACTTTTGCATAATGATCCCGGAAGCCGTAAATTCACTGCCAAGAGCGATGGTCCAGGTCAGCCAGTAGAGGATGGCCACGGTAAAACCGGTAGCGGGGCTGAGCAGATTTTTGGCATAGACGTGGAAAGAGCCGGTGTAAGGCATCGCCACGGACAATTCGCCTAGACAGAGCATGACCGCGTAGACCAGGATGGCCCCGAAGAAGTAGGCGATGATGGTGCCAATCGGGCCAGCTTGCTTGATGGTGTAGCCTGAGCTGAGGAAAAGCCCCGTCCCGATCACGCCCCCTAAGGAGATCATCTGGATGTGGCGGGCCTCCATCTTCCGCTCGAGGTGTTCAACTTTTTCTTGATTAGCCATGAAATACCTCTTTAAATTTGATTAGTTTTTGATTAAAATAAGGACTATTACAGGATAGCACAAACTAGAGGTGAAAACTATGACGAACTTGCTTGATAAACTAACGAAACCCGTGATTTTGGATGGATCCATGTCAACGCCTCTAGAGGCCATGGGCGAAGAAACCAATTCTGACCTGTGGACGGCCAAGGCCCTAGTTGATCACCCGGGCCGGGTCTACCAGGTCCACTATGACTACTTTAAAGCTGGCGCCCGGATTACCATCACCGACAGCTACCAGGCCAGCTTGCCCGCTTTTGCAAAATATGGCTATAGCGAGCAACAGGCCCGGTATCTGATTAAAAAGTCGGCTGAAATCGCCATTCAGGCCCGAGACGACTACGAACAAGCAACCGGGGTCCACAACTATGTGGCGGGTTCGGTCGGCCCTTACGGGGCTTATTTGGCTGATGGGAATGAATACCGGGGCGACTACCACTTGACTCCAGAAGAATACATGGACTTTCACGCACCGCGGATTGACGAGCTAGTGCAGGGCGGGGTCGACTGCTTGGCTATCGAAACCCAGCCCAAGCTAGAAGAAGTCTTGGCCATTTTGGACTATGTGCAAAAGACCTATCCAACTTTAGACGTTTATGTCAGCTTTTCCTTAAAGGATCCCCAGACCATCAGCGAGGGGACGCCGCTAACTGAGGCTGCTCAAGCCGTGCAGGCTTATCCGCAGGTTTTCGCAACTGGGGTCAACTGCATGAAGCTGAAGTGGACGGTTGATGCCATCAAGACCTTAAAGGGGGTAACGGATAAGATTATCGTTTACCCCAATTCCGGTGCTGAATACGACCCGCAAGTGAAAAAGTGGGTCTACCCACCAGATGCTCCGGACTTTGGCCAGGCAGGCCCTGACTGGGTCAAGGCCGGAGCTACCATCGTTGGTGGCTGCTGCACGGTCATGCCAGCCGACATTCAAAAGCTGGCCGAAGCCGTTAAAAAAGAAACTGACTAGTCAAGAAAAGAACAACTAGTGACAAATAGAAAGAAGCAGACAAATGGCAGTAGACTTAGTAAAAGATTTTTTCCAAGATACGGATGTTGACGTAATTGAGCTTCCTGAATCATCGGCAACGGTGGCCCTGGCCGCTCAAGCCTTAAATACGGAACCTGACCAGATCGCCAAGACTTTGTCATATTTGGTTAACGACCAGCCAATCTTGATCGTGATGGCTGGGGAAGCCCGGACCGACAACCGCAAGTATAAGGACACCTTCCACAAGAAGGCCAAGATGATTCCTTTTGACCAGGTTGAAGACTACATCGGCCACGCGCCAGGCGGGGTGTGTCCTTTTGGCGTGAAAGACAATGTTAAGGTCTACTTGGACCAATCCTTGAAGCGGCATGAAACGGTCTTTCCAGCCGCTGGCAGTGAAAACAGCGCAGTCAAGCTGACTATCCCGCAGCTGGAAAAGTACTCTGGCTACGAGGCTTGGGTGGACGTGACCAAGACGGCGGAATAGGCAATAAACAATCTCAGAGAAACAAAAAATGCGAACCAGCCGGTTCGCATTCTCTGTGATGTGAAAAATTACACTTAACAACAATAACAATTTACTGAAGATAAAGTCGAAGGTTTGGTGTGACCCTCAACCTAATCGTAATTTTCTCATATCTATGATAATACTTTCATTTTCTTTCGTAAAGCCCTAAGGCAAGATTTTTCTTGAAGATGGTCCGGGCAACTTTTCTCCGGCAAAAAATGTTAAAATTAAGCGTTAGGCGCAAAACAAATCAGTAAAAGGAAGTATTCGCATGAGGATGGACTTAGGGCTAAAAATTAAGAAGATCAACGACTTGATGTACAAGTTTGGCAACCAAGAGCTGAAGAAAATCGATCTGACTTTTTCCCAATTCCACGCGTTGGTCTACCTAGAGCATTGCGAAAATGGCGAAGCCACGCTCAAGCAGCTGGAAGCCCACTTCAAGGTGGCCCAGGCGACCATGGCCGGAATCATTAGCCGATTGGAATGCAAGGGCTACGTTAAAGGACACTTGGCCGAAAACGATAAAAGGGTCAAGGTGGTGGCGCTGACGCCAGAAGGAAAGACTTTTTGCGAAAAGGCCAAAGTGGGCCTGCACCGCTTCCACCACCGGCTAGAAGGCTTGTATACGCCAGAAGAGCTGGAGCAATTTAATGACTACTTGGACCGCCTGTATCAAGAGCTGCTGGAGGACCAAGATCCTGCTGGCAAGAATGAGGACGAATAATGACTAATAAGAAAATTTTGCTGTTATCAACGGGGGGCACGATTGCCTCTGTCGCTTCTGAAGAAGGCCTCATTCCGGGCCAGTCGGGGGCTGAGTTGCTCCACACCCTGGGCGGGTTGCCTTATGACGTAACCGCCAAGGATATTTTGGCTCTTGACTCAACCAACATCCAGCCAGAAGAGTGGGCTTTTATCGCGGAAAAAATCTACGAACTGAGAAAGGGCTTTGACGGTATCGTTGTTTCCCACGGGACCGACACCATGGCTTATACGGCGTCCATGCTGACTTTCATGCTGCAGGGGATCGACCTGCCGGTGGTCTTGACCGGGAGCCAGGTGCCCATGCAGGCCATCTTGAGCGACGCTCCAGACAACCTGCGGGTGGCCTTTGCAGCGGCAGCGACTTGCAAGCCCGGGATCTACATTGCTTTTAACCGGCAGATCATGCGGGGATGCCGCTGCGTCAAGATCAGAACGACAGGCTTTGACGCCTTCAAGAGCATCAACGTGGATCCGGTGGCCATGGTGACCAGCGACGGGATTGACATCAAGCACAAGGACTTTGAATACGTGCCAAGTGAACACGGCATCTGCGTCTTAAACACCAAGGTAGAAAGTCATGTGGCCATGGTTAAGCTCTTCCCAGGCTTTGACCCAGCCATCTTGCAGGCCATGGTCGACAGCGGCGTAAAGGGGATCGTGATTGAGGCCTACGGTCTTGGCGGGATCAACTACATGCGGCGGAACATGGTCAAGGCGATCGGCGAGCTGGTTAAGCGAGGCGTGCCGGTTGTTGCCTGCTCCCAGTGTCTTTATGAGCGAACGGACCTGACCAAGTACGAGGTCGGCCGGGCCGCCATGCTGGAAGGGGCCATCAGCGGCCGGGACATGACCAGTGAAAGTGCCGTGACCAAACTCATGTGGGCCCTGGGTCAGGGGATGGACTTAGACGAAGTTAAGGCCTTTTTCAACAAGGATATCGCCGGCGAGGTTACGATCAGCAAGTAATTTTTTAAAAAAGCAACCTACAATCTACCTGGAGGAAGAGGAAAAAGATGGCAAGTAAAGGAAAAGTAAATTTGACGGATAATAAGGCGATCGAGTCTACCAAGGGCTTCTTCGGTGAATTCAAGGCCTTCATTTCCAAGGGCAACGTGATGGACATGGCCGTTGGTATCATCATTGGTGGTGCCTTCACCAGCATCGTTAAGTCCTTGGTTAAGGACATCATCAGCCCGCTCTTGGGTTTGGTCGGCGGGATGAACTTTGACCAGTTCTCCTTGAAATTTGCTGGGATTACCCTGGCTTACGGGAAATTTTTGACGGCGACGATCAACTTCTTGCTGATGGCCTTCGTCTTGTTCTTGATCGTGAAGGCTTTTAACAAGGCTAGCTCCATTGTGAAAAAAGACGAAGCAGAAGAAGAGGCAGCTGAAACTAAGACCTGTCCTTTCTGCAAGAGCGAGATCAACATCGAAGCCACTCGTTGCCCAATGTGCACGTCAGAATTGGCTAAGTAAGAAAAATAGCTCTAGCCCAAAAGGGACTAGAGCTATTTTCATATCTACTATTTTGCGTCCAATTAATTGAATTATCGTCCAAAATCGCTTAAAATTGGACGATAAATGATAAATTGGACGATAATTGGACGATAAACAATGAAAACTTTTGACTACACTAAACTTGCTAACCAATCCTGGCCGATGGAAATTGTCAATTTGGTGGCCAAGATTCATGAATATAAAGGGCGACAAGACCTCTTTATTCGGCAAAAGCCAGTGGAACTGACTCGGCTGGTTGAGATTGCCAAAATTCAAAGTACTGAGTCTTCTAACAAAATCGAAGGGATTGTCACAACTAGTACCCGGATGAGGCAACTAATGGACGATAAGACTACTCCGAGAAACCGCGATGAAGATGAAATCATGGGTTACCGGGATGTGTTGAATACGATTCATGAGAGCTACGACTACATTAAAATTACTCCAGCCTACATCCTGCAGCTGCACAAAAATCTTTTCCGCAGATCCGGGGTATCTTATGGTGGTCACTTTAAGAGCGTTCAAAATTACATCAATGAAACTCTGCCGAATGGCGAAAATGTAACGCTATTTACGCCGATTCCGCCATATGATACGCCGCAAGCCATCGATAATCTGTGCCAGGCTTATGAACAGGCCCTGGCACAGGAAAAAGTTGATCCCTTAATCTTAATCCCCGTATTCATCTGTGACTTTCTCTGCATCCACCCCTTTAATGATGGCAATGGTCGGATGAGCCGGCTTTTGACCTTACTTTTGCTCTATCAAAACGGCTATAACGTTGGGAAGTATATCAGTATTGAAAAGAAGATTGAAGAAACCAAGGATGTCTATTATGAGGTCTTGCAGAGAATCGATCTAGGCTGGTATGAAGGCAAAAATGATCCAGTTCCGTTTATCAAGTACTTACTACAGGTAATTTTGGCCTGCTACATCGACTTTGAAGACCGGGTCGGACTGATGAGTGAAGATGCGCCAAGCAATGCATACGAAATTGTCAAAGCATATGCGGCTGAACAACTGGGCAAATTCACAAGCAGAGATGCCTTGATCCACTGTCCAAGTCTCAGTCGGTCCTCAATTGCGACCGCTTTGCGTAAGTTAACCGAAGAAGGTTACTTAGTTAAAAAGGGTGCCGGACGGGGAACCTACTATCTGAGAAATGATGGTGAATAATAAAAAAGCTTAGTCAATGACTAAGCTTTTTACTTGCCAGAAATGAAAAATACCAAAATATCAAGAATAACCGAAATTACATAGAAAATAACGGTAAAAGTACATTTTAATGTCTTACGATCAGATAAGAAAGACAGGCTGTCTAAATAGGCATAGAAGATTGCTGCGCCGAGCCAGTCGATGAAGAAGACTGAGGATCCTGAGATCCATAAGAGACTAACGGCAGTGAGGATGCTAGCAAGGATCGAAAACCAAAATAGACAAATCGATTTTTTTGTTGGAAAGTATCTGTTCATTATTGATATCTCCACCGAATCATAAAACTTACTAAATCTTGATAATCACATCAATATTGGTAAGTTTTTCTGATATTCCTTTCTAGTTAAATCTATGGGTAGATTCAACTTGGCAAAAGAAATCAGATTTTTAACCTTTTGAAGTTAAGGTCAGTGAGTACGGTTGGCTGTCAAACAACGCCAAATGGCATTATCCAATAGCTTTTTATCTGCCTCACTGGAAACTTTTAGCATGGCAGCCTTGAAGGCATCTTGCCTGCTAAAAAGCAGGCAAGCATATCGTGATGCCTCCTCGAAGCAGTCAAGCTGTGATTTTAATACCCCGAACTAAGTTCGTTAAAGCTGACTGCTCTTACATGCTAGAGCCTTCAACTTTGTAGTATTACGTGGCTTATGCTTCTTTTATCCGACTGTCAAGAATCTCCTTAACTCGCTTGTAAGGCGTGTAAAGCGTGATTTCTTTGTCAGTTAATCTACTCAATATATTTTTTGCAGCGGCGGTATTTGCATTCATCTCGCCGCATTTCTTGCACCTGGTGAGTTCATGATGACTGCCGTATCTTTCCTCAAAATGCTGCCCGCAAATTGGACAGTACTGAGAAGTATATGCCGGGTTGACATCATGAGTTTCAATCGAATTCTTGCTTGAAAGATATACAATGCGATCATCTAATTGACCCTTAGTCCATGAATTCAAGCGCTTGCGCATCTTTCTTGCGAATCTGCTGTTGTCTGATTTGACGCCTTTTTCTTTTACAAACGTCAAGTCTTCCTTGGCAATAACCGCCGGATGCTCAGTCTCGATCATTCTGTTTATCGCATAGTTGATAAAGCTGCTGATAGTTTCTTGCGCTGAGCGGTAGCTCTTGCCATACGACTTTCTGCCGATATTGTTCTGCTCCAGATTCTTAAGCTTGCCAAGCAGTTTTCTTTTCTTCTTTAAAGCAGTCTTAGACAAAGCTTTGTTTGCCTTCTCCAGTTGCTCAAGCTGCTGATTGAGCTGCCAGCGCAAACTCATATAAGGCTGCCGATTTGCGTTTCTCTTGCCGTATTTGTCAACGATGGCATTGGCAAGCTTGCTGAAGTTTTTACCATATTCATTGCCGCTGCTGCAGGAAAGCAGGGTGGCAAGCCCCTTGTCAATGCCGATCGCCTTCTTTGAATCGCTGCTGTAGCGTTTGCTATAGATCAGCTTATGAACTTCGAGGCGCTGCTTGATGCGGTCAAGCACCACTGTGATATCGCCGGTGCGTGGATAACTCCACGGGCTGGTCATCTCTACAGAAAACTGCTTTCTAGGCAGGTCTGAACTGAATGAAAAAGTATTTCCTTCAAATGCCCAATTCAAATCACACTTCATACTAGAGCCAAGCTTGCCCGACTTGCGTGCCCGATAGTGGTAGCGGTAAGTAATCCGGCGCAGGTAGCTATACGCTTGCTTGATTTCCTTATCCGTTAGCTTAGCTTCTATTTCAGTTAAAGCCTCAGCGTATTCTTCTGGCAGCTCAATTGGCTTGTAAAGAAGAACGGCTTGCCATGCGCTCTTAAATTTTAAGGTAAAGAACAAAAGGTGACGCTGATCTGCAGAAAGATTTTCATTTGCTTGGATCAGCTTCTTCAAACGGTTAGCCAGATTTGACCACATGCTTTTTATGTTAGCGCATGCTTCACGGAGAGCACCAACCCAATGCTTGGTCTGAAAGTTATAGACTGTTTCCAGCTTGCCTTTTGAGCCTTTAACCGGCTTGTCCAACTTGCGAACTTGGTTGCGCAGAGCCTGCCAGTTATTAACCGCTAGCATTGATTTGATGCCACAGTAGCGGTTCAAAAAGGAATGCCGGCACCTGCCGTATCTTTCAAAGAAGTCTGACATTCTGGCAAATTCTTCATCGCTTAACTTTTTGGAGTAGACTTTAATCGTCTTGGGCTGAGTCTTTGTCACTGTCTGCTTGATTGAAGAGCTTTTTACTTTCTTGGATGACTCTTGCATTTTGATGCGACCTCTTTCCATACAGCTTAGCTGAGAAAACAGTGATTATAGATAAAACATCTTCCACAAGTTCTGAATTCGGATCAACGTTGTCTGTCTGATTGATGACAACCAAGTCAACGTCGTTTGCCTGGCAGATTGTCTCAATCATTTCAAAGCCAAAACGAACAAGTCGATCTTGGTAATTTACCACGACTCGTTCGCACTGCTTCTTGCAGATCATATTGATCAGCTCTGTCAAGCCCTTTTTCTTATAGTTGAGACCAGATCCAATGTCTTGAATGATCTTAAACTGATAGCCATTGACTTCACAATATCTGGATACTACGTCTTTCTGCCTTTGGAGGTCTTCTTTTTGATGACCAGAAGAAACCCGGCAATAGCCGATGGTCAGCAGCTTCTTAGGCTTGGCAGCTTTCACATTTCCTTGCAAAACTTCATCTAGCATTTCTTTAGTATAGCGACGTTGATTGGAGGCGGTTCTAAGCGGCGTAATCAGTCCCTCAGCTTCCCAATTGCGGAGAGTTGACTTGGCAACATTAAGATATTCAGCTGCTTTTGATATGGACATGTATTCGCTCATTATTTCTTCCTTCCAATCTTTTGATACCGGAATCATATCATGAATTGGCAAGAAATAACACTATTTAGCATTGGATAAAATGAATACTTTTTAGCAGTCATACCCCTTTAAATTTCCATGATCTGAAAATGAACTTTCTTCCATAAGAAAATCCTTTTTCTGTGTGTTTGATATAGTTGGTGATAATAAATTTCGCCATCTGTTTTTCTTCAATCGAAGCTTCATAGGGCCAGACTTTAGACAATAATGTATACATGATAGTGTAACCAGCTGTAATAGATACGCCTCTAAGCGCATTTAACATTCTTTTGCTGAGATAGATATCTACATTGCCGTATCGAGCTTTACCATGCCAAATAATCTTAGTAACTCCTTGATGATGTTTAGCTGCTTGTACTTGATCAAGTTGCTGGGGTGTTAGAATGTTACTTAAAATATCGATCAGATCATCATCGGTTAGTGTAGCTGTGGATTCGTTATCACTAGACACTACACTAACCTTTTCTTGAATTTGAGAATCGATATTGTTTATTTGCTCAGAATCTAACTTGAGTGAACCAGATGTAGTATTAGTGTCATCTAAAACTTGCTCAATTTGATTAGGAGAAACAGCATTGTCTGCTTTGGCAAAAGAAATGAATAGGTCGCCAATTGCAAGAATAAATTGAACACTTACCAATAACATCTGGTAGATTTTGACTATCTGCGCCGATAAATATGGTCAAGCTCTACGTCAAAGCACTCTTCTCTTGATCATAAATGTAATAACGCATTTTTTCTCCTTGTGAAAAACTTTTTCTCTTACTATTCTTAACTTTGTAAGTTTTTTAGTCACCGCTTTGTAAAAAATCAGCAAAAATAAAACTGCCTGTTTCAGGCAGTTAAAGATCAGCTATTGGCTTCTTTGAAGAAGAAGCCCTGTGACCGGGTCAGGTCTTCAGCAACTTTCTTCTGCTCATCCGTCAAATTGTAAAAACTTAGCCGCAAGCCGCCTTCAAAGAGCATCAATGCCAAATTGTCATAATCCTGCAAGGCAATTTTTAAACCAAGTGTTTCGTTCACGCAAAAGTGCTTGATGAGCTTGCTCAAGTCCTGGTATTCTAATTGGCTTAAAAGATCTTGATGACGCAAGGAGTTCAGCCAGTCATCACCGTAATCTACATCATACAAATAGATTTCCGCGTCATAATAGCTAACCAGGCCCAAAATAATGAAAGAAAGCTTTTTAGAAAAAGATTTATAGTACTTTTCTTGGATAAACGACTCAAACTCATCAAATTTATCATTTCCAGCTTGAAAGGTTACGGGAAAGAAATCAAGGTAATACCACTTACCTTCATTCTCTTCGTCATCTTTCGCCAGAATATCGTCTAGTTTATTTTCCAACAATTCTACCATCTCCTGCTAAGCTAGCAATCTTACGATTCTTATTCTATCACTCACTTTTTGTCAAATTGCACTAAAAAAGGCTTAACCCCGATATTAGGGCTAAGCCTTTTGGCATTTTAGCATTGATTAAAAAGCGTGCGCAAACTCGTGTCTTTAGACATGAGTCAAGCACGCAAAAAGCGTCCCAGACGGGGCCCTTTTTTAGTTCCTGTTTTTTCTTTCTCTTTCCAATTCGCCATACTTGCCGTTTTGCTGACTCTTCATTGCTGCTGTGTATTGAGAAGCAATGTATTTTTTAACGACTTCTTTGCTCATGTCACCCAAAGTACTCATGAAATAGCTTGGCGACCACAGATGACCGCCCCACAGCATCTGCTTGGTTTCCGGGTGCAGCTCAAACCATTTCCGTGCCGTCCAGCCTTTCAGTCCCTTAACTATGTCTACTGGTCTTTCCTTTGGCGAAAAAGAAATGAGCATGTGAACGTGGTCGGGCATCACTTCCATTTGCTGGATGTCAATTTCTGACATATCTGCTCTCTCCCGGAGCAGCTCTTTCATCTCTTTAACTTTTTCTGGGCTGTCAAAAACTTCTTTCCGATACTTAGTTACGAAAACCAGATGGAAATTAAAATTATAAACGCAGCCTCTTTTATGGATTATCATATATTGCATACTACCTTTCTTCGTGATATTATTATAGCATAGATAAAGCGAAAGGGGGGTATGCATAAGTGCCTAGCAAAAAGAAATACGGCTTTACCAGACAGTACCACGTACTGCTGACTGACGAGCAAAAAATCCAGCACGAAAAGGCTCTGGAAACGCAGAATGCTCTATTTCAATATGCATTAAAATATTTATTTAAAACTTATGGCGTAAAACATATCGGACGGCCGATGCCATTCAGCCAAAAGCCTATTCAGTACGTCCTTAACAAGGTAAAAGCCGGCTTCATCAAGGACAAGTACGGCTTAGCTCGTTGGAATAAGTCTGTGCTGTTTTTGTCATCTCATTCAGCTGATGAGTTTCTCAAGACTGTCTACACCAACTTCTCACAATATCGCAGGCGCTTGGAGAAAGCGGACAAAAGCATGGACGAAAAAGCTCGCTACAACTTCAAAATGAACGTCACTAAAGACAAACATGGCAAGCACAAGAACCCGCTCCACAAGTCATGGTATCGCAAGGGATCGATCAACTTTTTGAGAAACGGCGCAAGCTTTAAAACCATCACTTCGCAAAAGCTTCCAAAAGATTCTAAAGGCGGTATCAGAATCGAGGACAAGCATACAGACAACCACACCTTCTTAACAGTAGCTGACTTTGGAACTGTCGAAGTCATTGAAGATTTGTCAGAGGTGAGCTTGAAGGATGTTGCTTCAACGAAAATAAAGAAGCTTTCCGATGGTACTTACAGACTGCAGCTGACCTTTTCCCTGCCACGCGAGAAAAACAAGTCGCAAACGATCAAGGGCTTTGACTGGAACATGGCTAACAATGAAGCTTTTTGCTCATCTGATGGCAAGCGCGTTAAGGTGTCAGACGACACGATAAAGCGAGCTGACCAGTACGAGCAAAAGATCAATAAAATTAAGTCAGAGCGTGATCTGGAGGAGAACGTTCACGGTAAAAACAAGCGATACCGCAAGCTGCACCGCAGACAGCAGAAGCTGAATGCCAAACGTACAAACCTGCTGACCAATGAATATCGTCATCTGGTACACCAAGTGGTGGATGACTGTGATACGATCATTGTCGAACACTTGGATGCCTACGAAATGCGGAAGCGTGGAAATGGCTCGGCCCAAAGCAAAGGCGTCAACCGCAGACTGGCTATCCTCAAGCCTTATGAGCTGATGACCATTTTAGGGTCGCTGGTAAAGAAGCAGAACAAGACGCTAATCAAAGTGGATTCGTTTTGGACAAGCAAAGCATGTAATAATTGCGGGTACATTAACAAAGAACTAAAAGTTGGTCAAAAAGAATGGCAATGTCCGAGCTGCAAGAAAACAATAGACAGAGATCTAAACGCGGCTAGAAACATTTTAGATTGGGGAATTCATCCTGAGCATCATGCAAAGCTAAAGAAAGCAATCGAAGAAGGAAAAAAGCTTAGCCCCTCATCACTGGTGGAGGAAGTCTAAGCTTAATGTAGATAAAAAATAAACGTAGATAAATAGCCTGGGCGAAACGGAACAATCGTCCTTAGCATTAGACGGTATCTGCCTGCGTAATCTCCTGAGCGAGTCAAAACGGAGACGAGACGGTACCGGGCAGCTGTGAAGCTAACCTAAGCGCTCTGAGTATTTCTTGGAGTCAGCGTTCTTATGTGCAATGTGCTGGGTGGCCCTCAGATTCCTGCGACTTTAGTCATGGGAGGTTCAAATTAATGCTTCTTTTCCTTGTGATCCTTGATCATCTTTTGCTGCAGATCAGCCAAGGCTGGAGTCAGGTAAACTGGGTAACGGTCTGGGTTAAGCAATCTTTGCGTTTCTTCAGGCAGTTCAGCCAGCTTTCCGTACATGTGCTTTTGAATCTTGAAGGTGTCAGTTTCAATTGACTGAGCTCTTGGCCCAACAACGACTTGCGTCAGCAATTCAGCATCGAAGTCCTTCAAGTCAGCTTCGGTTTCAGTCATCATTGGGTCCATGTTGATCCCAACGAATTCTTCAGGCAATTCTTCGTCGGCCAGGGCGATCACGTCGGCAAAGGCGTTTCTCGTGCCCTTGTGGTAGAGACGGTAAGCCTTCTTTTCACCTGGCAGGGTGATCTTTTCCTTAGAGTTGGACAGCTTGATCTTTGGTTCCCAGTCGCCGCCGTCAACCTTCAAGGCTGCTAGCTTGAAGACCCCGCTCAAAACTGGGGAGCTAGAGCTAGTGATGAGTTGTTCACCAACGCCGAAGCTGTCAAGCGGTGCACCTTCTTGCAAGAGGGAGTGAATCACGTTTTCGTTCAAGGCGTTTGAAGCAGTGATGGTTGCTTCTGGGAAGCCGGCGTCATCCATCATCTTCCGTGCCTTGCGTGACAGCTTGGCGATGTCGCCGGAGTCGATCCGGATCCCGAACTTCTTGTAGCCCTTTTCGCGGAGTTCTTTGAAGACCTTGATGGCGTTTGGCACGCCGGAGTTCAAAACGTCGTAAGTGTCAACCAAGAGCAGGGCGTTGTCTGGGTAAACTTGTGCCCACTTTTCAAAGGCGTCCAGTTCAGTTGGGAAGCTTTGGACCCAGGCGTGAGCCATGGTGCCGGCAACTGGGATGTTGAACTTGGCAGCAGACAAGACGTTGCTGGTTGACCCGCAGCCGCCGATCACAGCAGCTCTAGCGCCCAAAACAGAAGCGTCTGGACCTTGGGCCCGGCGAGCACCGAATTCCATGACTGGGCGGCCAGCCGCAGCCAGGTTGATCCGGCGAGACTTAGTAGCGATCAGGGATTGGTGGTTGATTAAGTTCAAAACAAAGGTTTCGAGCAATTGGCATTGAATTAAAGGCCCCTTAACCGTTAAGATTGGGACTCTTGGAAAGACTGGAGTACCTTCTGGAATAGCGTAAACCACGCAGTCAAAGGTCATCGTTTCCAAGTAGGAGATGAATTCATCGCTAAACAGCTTGAGGGACTTTAAGTAGTCGATGTCTTCCTTGGTGTAGTGGAAGCCTCTCAGTTGTTCAACGACTTGTTCCAAACCCGCTGAGATGACGAAGGAGCCATTGTCTGGAACGGTCCGGTAGAAGACGTCAAAAACGGCTTCAGTATCTCTTGGCAGGGTTTCAAAGTAGCCATTGGCCATGGAGAATTCATACAGGTCAGTAATTAATGCGTGTGATAAAGACATAGTAATAAAAATCTACTTTCTCAATATATAACTACAAAATAAAATTAATCGACAACTTCCGCGCCCAGGCAGGACTTGAAGTGGTTCAAGGCCCAGTTTTGCCCAGCGTCGTTCAAAGCGGCAACCGCCTTTTCGTGAACGGTGATGTCATAGCCGTGATTGTAGGCATCCATCGCCGTGTGCAAAACGCAGATGTCGGTGCAAACGCCGGTTAGGTGGACGCGTGAGACCTTTCTTTCTCTTAAAAAGAGGTCCAGCCCCGTCCCGCAGAAAGCGGAGTAGCGTGACTTATCCAAGACCACTACGCGGTCATTGTCTTTGTGTTCATTATACCAAGTTTGCAAGGGACCATAAAACTCTCTGCCCCAAGTATTTGGCAGGTTGTGAGGCGGGAAGAGCTTGGTCTCTGGGTGATAAGGATTCCCCTTATAGTGCTTGTCGGTTGGCAAGATAACCCACTTGCCACTTGTTAAAAATTGATCAGCTAACTTCACGATTTGGTCAGCCAGGACTTGGGCAGGCTTGCCGCAGGTCAAGGCCCCCTTGTCGTCAACAAAGTCGTTGGTGTAGTCAATAATTAATAGAGCTTCGTCTTCCATTATTTATTCCTAATCCTTGTTAAAAGTATAACTTACCTAAAAACCAGTAAAAATAAAAGTAAAATAAACTTTTACTTACTTGACGTCAACTTTACTCCATAAAATGTTATTTTGCAAGTTTTTCAGACAATATAGTTTGGGTGGCCGGCCACTTTTATGAAAATTCTTCTGCACGCCGAGTTCCGTAAAGAGGAAGCCATGGGTCTTGCGGAAGTTGGAATTGTCAATCTTGTCTACGCTGGTTTGGAAGAAGGGAGCGTAGACTTCCCGGGCCTGGCGCAGGGTGAAGCTGGGCCCCAGGATTTGCAAGATAGTTGGCTGGTAGTCTAATTTGTTGCGGATCCGCTGGATGGCCACGGCCACGATTTCGTCGTGGTCAAAGGCTAGGGCGCGCGAATCTTGGGCCAGGATAAAGGTCAAGCCTTCATTGCCAGAAGTCAGCTCATACTTGTGGCCAAAATTTTCAAAGCTAAACCAGTCAACGGCGCTGGCTCCGTAGCCAGGCCGCAGGGCCGGCATGGCGGGCAGGTAGGTCATGTAGGTCAAGGCTAGCGCCCGCTCGCCTGGAGCCCGGTCAGGGGAAGTGAAGGTGGCCAGCTGCTCAGTGGCCGATTCAGGCAGGTCCAACCCGATCTTGTCCTTGATCAAGCGGACAGCCGCTTGGTCGGCACTTTCTTTTTCCCGGAGCAGGGTTTCGGGCAGGGCCCACTGACCAGCGAAGGGTTCGTCCTTGCGGCGGATAAGCAGGAGCTGGACCTTGCTGGTTTCTTTGTTGAAGCTCCAGATTAAGTTGGTAATGGTAATTAAGGGCCGGGCCACAATCTTCTCTAAATCAGCCATGGTATCACGTCACTTTCCAATAGTGCTTTTTCTATCTCTACATTATAGCAAATTAGTTTGGATTTTATTTGACCAAGCCTTTTGGGCAAAAAGGATGAAAAGAGAAAAACGAGAAAAGGAACGTATTTCTTAAAAACATTGCACTGCCTGTAGCTTTTTTGTCAAAAGAAAGACATAAAACCAGGCCCAATCTTTGGTATAATTAATTATTCATAAGCATTACGTAGGAGGGTAGGAGTATGAATACGCCGAGATCTAGAGAAGGGAACATGATTCGCTATCTGGTCTATTTGATCTTTTTTATCATGGTGGCCTTGACCGATAACCTGGCTTTGAGGAGCAGCGCCATCAGCATCTGGCATGTCATCTTGTTCCTCATTGTGGCGGCCATGTGCAGCCTTTTCTACGTTTACCGTTTTAAAAGAGAGCAGCGCTTCTTTGACTTAAGCTATAATTCAGCCTGGACCAGCTGCTACAAGCAGACCCTGATCTTAAGCGTCGCAGTGGCCTTGATCCGGATCGGGGTTTCCTATTTGCAGCTCTACCAAGGAGCGCCGGCATCGGGCCTGCAGATGGCCTACATGCAGCACTCGTCAAACCTCCTTTACTGGTTTGTGATGCTGGCTAACGGGATCGTCTTGCCGGTTTTAGAAGAGTACCTGTGCAGCGGCTTTTTGTTCAACTATTGGTTTAGAAATGAGAAAAAGGCTGTCGCTTACTTTGGAATTCTCTGCTCAGGCCTTTTGTACGCGGTTTTGACCTTCCAGTTTGTGCCGATCATCTTTACGGCTAACCTGCTGCTGGGGATGATTTTTGCCTGGAGCTACCTGAGCACCCAAACCCTGTGGCTGCCGCTTTACCTGGCGGTATTAAACGGCGTTTTAACCGTGATTACCATTACGATTTAGATGTAAAAAAGGAGCCGAATCTGTGATTCGACTCCTTTTTGCTTGGGAAAATATTTTTTACTTCAAAACAACGCCATTTGCGCCAAAAGCAGTGTACTTGGCTAAGTCAAGTTGCAAAGCCTTAACGCTCTTTGGCAATTCATTTTCGGCAAAGTGACTTCTGATTTGTAAGTCCAGGCTAGAAGCGATGGAACGAATAGATTCGTTTTTTTCGCACTTCTTGACCGCGCCTGAAAGCAATTCGCTCAAAGCAGAATTGCTCTTGACTGCAGGATCGCTGATTAATTCTTCCAGCTTCTCTTTAAATTGTTCATTTTCTTTAGACATTGATTTATTGAAAAACATGATATGCCTCCAAATATTACTTTTGTTTTTCAGCCGTAATTGTAGCGCTAAAAGTAAAAAAATAAAGGCTTTTCAGAAAACATTACAAAAAACTACACAAAAAAGCTGATCCCGTAGGATCAGCTTTTCTTAGCTATTGAATTTTTGATAATAAAGCGGATAGAGTGAATCGAACCCTCATCTCCAGCTTGGGAAGCTAGCGTTCTACCATTAAACTATACCCGCAAGATGTTTTAATTGTATCATGTAAATTTGATTTCGCCAAGTCCGTTTTTTAAAAAAGTTGAAAATCGCTCCTTTTTTCGCAGTGGTTTAATCTATTTGTTATTTTTGCTAGAATATTAATAATAGTACCTGCTTACGGGCAGCTAAGTGAAAAAGTGAAAAGGACAAAAAATTATGGCTAAAGATATTATTTTAACTGGGGACCGCCCAACCGGTAAATTGCACATTGGCCACTACGTTGGCTCTTTGAAAAACCGGGTTGTTTTGCAAAACACTGGCAAGTATGACCCATACATTATGATTGCGGACACGCAAGCCTTGACCGACAACGCCCGCAACCCTGAAAAAATCCGCAACTCCCTGATCGAAGTTGCCCTGGACTACCTGGCAGTTGGTCTTGACCCTGAAAAGTCAACCATCTTCGTTCAATCCCAAATTCCAGCCTTGTTTGAACTGACTTCTGACTACGCTGACTTAGTAACCTTGGCGCGCCTTGAAAGAAACCCAACCGTTAAGGCTGAAATCAAGCAAAAAGGCTTTGGCGACTCCATCCCGGTTGGCTTTTTGACCTACCCAATTTCCCAAGCAGCGGACATTACCGCCTTTAAGGCTAACCTGGTACCAGTTGGCGATGACCAAGAGCCAATGCTGGAACAAACCCGGGAAATCGTTAGAACCTTCAACCGGACTTATGGCGTCGATGTCTTGGTTGAGCCAAAGGGCTACTTCCCGCCAAAGGGCCAAGGCCGCCTGCCTGGCCTTGATGGCAATGCCAAGATGTCCAAGTCCTTGGGTAACTGCATCTACTTGTCAGATGATGCTGAAACGGTTAAAAAGAAGGTCATGTCCATGTACACTGACCCTAACCACATCCACGTGGAAGATCCTGGCCAAATCGAAGGCAACGTGGTCTTCACTTACCTGGACGTCTTTGACCCAGACAAGGAAACCGTTGCTCAGCTTAAGGAAGACTACCAAAAGGGTGGTCTCGGCGACGTTAAGATCAAGCGCTACTTGAACAAGGTTTTGGAAGCGGAACTGGCTCCAATCAGAGAACGCCGGGAAAAGTACGCCCAAAATATCGATGCCGTTTACGACATGCTGATCGCTGGGTCCAAGAAGGCTAACGAAGTTGCCAACCAAACCCTGGATGAAGTCCGCGACGCAATCGGCTTTAACTACTTTAAGAACCGGGGCTAAAAGATGACCCGGAAACGCATCCCTTGGAAGCAATACTTTATGATGCAGGCCCTGGTCATTGCCCAGCGGTCGACCTGCGACCGGGCCTTGGTCGGCAGCGTCTTGGTCAAAGACAAGCGCATCCTCAGCACCGGCTATAACGGCTCCGTGTCTGGCCAGCCCCACTGCGATGACGTGGGCCACCAGCTGGTTGACGGCCACTGCGTCAGAACCATTCACTCAGAAATGAACAGCTTGATTTCCTGCGCCAAAAATGGGGTCTCAACTGACGGCACCGAAATCTACGTCACCCATTTTCCTTGCTACAACTGTACCAAGCACCTGGTGCAAGCGGGCATCAAGAAGATCAACTATTACTATGATTATCATGACAGTCCTTTAGCGATCGAATTGTTGCGTGATAGTGGAGTACCTTATGAACAGATTAAGCTTGATCGCCAATTCGTCGAAGAGTTGGCACACAAACTTGAAGACGATAGCGAATAGGCTTTTAGCAAGCCTAGCTTTACTATTGGCCTTTTTCACCTTGACCGGGGCCAGCAGCTTTTTTGTCCAAGACAACGCCAGCCTGATCAACATGGACACCAAGCAAATCGTTGAAAGGAAAAACGCCAAGTACCAAAAGACGGCGGCGCACCCCATTATCATCGTTGAGACCTTAAAGCATGCCAAAAAGATCCAGCCTGACGGTTTAAGCAAGGCCACGCGCACGGTCTACATTGTCATCAACATCGGCAAAGACGGCAACAAGCGGGCTTATATCTATTCCAGCAGCGACCTGCACAGCCAGTTTACGGCCCAGGTGCGGCGGAATATCTTGAGCTACACGGCCGGCAACATCAGCTCTGATGACAGCTTGGCCTTCAACCAGGGCGTCCAAGACCTCTTTCACATCTGCACGACCTTAGTCGACCAAGGCTTAGGCCTGAAAAAAGATGCGCAAGACCTGTCTAACGAAGAATTGAACCACATCATCAAGCCCGCCGACCTGCGGATTCCCATCATGGTCGCCTTGGGCGTTGTGGTGTTAGCCCTGATCCTCTTTTTGCGCCACATCGCCAAGCAGCAGGGCCGGTAATCACTAAATCTTCACTTTTCTGCAAAAAGTGGTTTACAAATGAGCCAAGAGCGAGTATAGTTTGCTTTGGTAAAAATAAATAAGAGCAAATGAACTGTTAGGTGAGACTCCTACGTGAACACACGCTATCGCCCAGAAACATCCAGAGATGCCAACGGGTTAAATAGAAATTGTCGAAATAAGGCACTTTCCAGGTAGCTAGCATGTGCTTACGTCACGTAGTGTTAAAGCTGAGCGATTAGTCAATAAAGTGGCCTTGTTTGGCAAGCCTCCCTTACAATTCGTAAAGGGAGGCTTTTTTGTTCGTTTGCGCGTTGTCATAAGGAGGGTACAACCATGCTCAACAAGTCAATGAACAAAATGGCTAGCAAAGATGCAAAGCGGGTACCAAGAATCGCTTTGGAAAAGAGAAGCGTCACCTTGGCCCAGCTGCACACCAACAGCAACGGCTTGAGCACCGAAGAAGCCGCAGCCGTTAGAGAAAAAACTGGTGCCAACGAAATCGCGAGCACCAACAAAGACAGCAAGCTGAAGTTTTTGGCTGAAGCCTTTTTAACGCCATTCACCCTGGTCTTGCTGGTTTTAGCCACGATGTCCCTGTTTACTAACTACATCCTGGCCCCAGCCGATCAAAAAGACCTCAGTACCGTCATCATCATGGTGGTCATGGTCTTGATTTCCGGGATTACCTCTTTTGTCCAAAACGTCCGGACCTCTAACGCGGTGCAGTCACTCTTAAAGATGGTTTCCGTAACTACCAACGTCCGCCGGGATGGCAAGGACCAAGAAATCCCTACTAAGGACGTGGTTGTTGGCGACATCATCAACATCTCTGCCGGCGACATGGTCCCAGCTGACATGAAGCTCTTGTCCAGCACCGACCTGTTCTGCTCATCCAGTTCTTTGAACGGGGAATCAACGCCTGTAGAAAAGAACGCCAACTTTGTCCCAACCCCAGACAAGATGGACAACTACTTGGACTACCCAAACATCTTGTTTGAAGGGACCACGATCGTTTCTGGATCTGGCAGAGGCGTGGTCTTTGCCACTGGCAGCCACACCATGTTTGGTAAGATGGCTGCTGAAATTGCCAACACCCAGATGAAGGAGACGACTTTTGATACCGGGATCAAGGACATCTCCAAGCTCTTGATCACCATGACGGCGATTATCGCTCCTTTGGTCTTCATCATCAACGGCTTGACCAAGGGCAACTGGAGCGACGCCTTGATCTTCGCCATTGCCACGGCGGTGGGCCTCACGCCAGAGATGCTGCCGGTCATCGTGACCACCAACTTAGTTCGGGGCAGCGTGGAAATGGGCAAGCACCAAACCATCGTTAAGAAGATGAACTCCATCCAAAACTTTGGCTCAGCCGACATCCTCTGCACCGACAAGACCGGCACCTTGACCCAAGGGCAGGTCATCTTGGAAAAGCACTACAACCTGGAGATGAAAGAAACTGACCGGGTCTTGAAGATGGCCTACCTCAACTCTTACTACCAAACGGGGATGAAGGACCTGATCGACCGGGCAGTCATCGATGTGGCTGACGATGAGCTAGATACGAGCGAAATCCAGCGCGACTACCACAAGATCGACGAAATTCCTTTTGACTTCCAAAGAAGAAGAATGAGCGTCGTTGTGGCCAACTCTGACCAAAGACACGGCGAGCACCTCTTGGTCACCAAGGGGGCCGCTGAAGAAATGCTGTCCGTTTCTTCCCGGGTTGAAATCAACGGTGAAACCCTTCCTTTAACTGAGGAACGGAAGAAGCAGATTTTTAAAAATATCGAAGACTTAAACGATGATGGGATGCGGGTTATTGTTTTAGCCTACAAGGTGGACCCATCCCCAGTCGGCGAATTTACCGTTAACGACGAAAACGACCTGATCGTGATTGGCTTCTTGACCTTCCTGGATCCACCAAAGGAAAGTGCCAAGATGGCGCTAGACAGCCTGCACCGAGACGGCATCACCGTCAAGATCTTGACCGGGGACAACGAAGCTGTTACCCGGAACGTGGCCTTAAAGGTGGGCTTAAACATTAATACGGTCTATAGTGAAAAAGACTTGGTCGGCAAGAGCGACGAAGAATTAGCCGACATGGTGGAAAAGTGCGACATCTTCGTTAAGCTATCCCCAGAATGGAAGACCAAGATCATCGCTACCTTGCAAAAGAACGGCCACACGGTCGGCTACATGGGCGACGGGATCAACGATGCTCCGGCCATGAAGCAAGCGGATGTGTCCATCTCCGTTGACTCCGCCGTTGACGTGGCCAAGGAATCAGCCGACATCATCCTGCTCCAAAAAGACCTGAGCGTCTTGGAACACGCGGTGCGGATTGGCCGCAAGACTTTGACCAATACCATGAAGTACATCAAGATCACCCTGTCATCCAACTTTGGGAACATCTTGTCCATCATGGTGGCATCCATCTTCTTGCCATTCTTGCCAATGCTGCCGCTGCAGCTCTTGATCCTGGACCTGCTCTACGGGACCAGCTGCCTGGCTTTGCCATTTGACAAGGTTTCAGAAGACTATTTGCGGGTGCCAAGAGAGTGGACGACCAAGAACATGCCAAAATTCATGTTCTACTTTGGTCCAGCTTCATCCATCTTTGACGTGATCACCTTTGCAGTCCTCTTCTTCTTGGTTTGCCCAAGCATAGTTGGCGGCTCTTACGCTAGCCTTGATGCCGGCGGCAAGCTGCTCTTCATGACCATCTTCCACACCGGCTGGTTCGTGGAATCCCTGTGGACCCAGGAAATGGTCATCCACGCCTTGCGCGACGAACGTCTGCCATTCATTCAGCAAAGAGCTTCTTTGCCGGTCATGGTTGCCACCTTTGGCGCGGCCATCTTCGGGACTTTCCTGCCATTCTCCGGCGTTGCTCACGCTATGAAGTTTGGCCCACTGAATGGGGAATTCCTGTGGATTGTGGCTGGCCTCTTGGTTTGCTACCTGGCTTTGACCACGCTGGTTAAGCACTTCTACATGAAGAAGGAAAAATTCTTGATTTGATTTTTAACAAAAAGGCTCTTTTGAGCCTTTTTTTGCTGGGGAAAAGTTGTGGACGGCTTTATTTACCAGGCTTTTTTGTTGTATGATAGAGAGTAAAGATTTTTTAGGAGACGACGACGATGGCAGAAAACAAGAAAACTTTTTATATCACTACGCCAATTTACTATCCATCCGGCCGCTTGACGATCGGCAATGCTTACACGACGATTGCTGCCGACACCATGACCCGCTACAAGAAGGCGCGCGGCTACGACACCTTCTTCTTGACCGGGACTGACGAACACGGCTTGAAGATTGAACAAAAGGCTGAACAACTTGGCATGAAGCCTAAGGAATACCTTGACGGCATGGTTAAGGACATCAAGGCCTTGTGGAAAAAGCTGGACATCAACTACGACAAGTTCATCCGGACCACCGACGAAGAACACGTTAAGGCTGTTCAGAAGATTTTTGAAAAATTAAAGGCCTCAGGCGACATCTACCTGGGCGAATACACCGGCTGGTACTCAGTTGAAGACGAAGAATACTTCACGGAAAGCCAATTAAAGGAAGTCTTCCGCGACGACCAAGGCAACGTGACTGGCGGGATCGCGCCATCTGGCCACGAAGTGCAATTGGTTAAGGAACCTTCATACTTCTTCAGAATGAGCAAGTATGCAGACCGCCTTTTGCAATACTACAAGGACCACCCAGAATTCATCCAGCCAAACTCCCGGGAAAAGGAAATGGTGAACAACTTCATCAAGCCTGGTTTGGAAGACTTGTCTGTGACTAGAACCACGGTTGACTGGGGGATTCCAGTGCCAAGCGATCCAAAGCACGTCGTTTACGTGTGGATCGATGCCTTGGCTAACTATATCACGGCTTTGGGCTACGGCTCAGACGACGATTCCCTCTTTAAGAAGTACTGGCCAGCTGACGTGCACCTGGTTGGGAAGGAAATCGTGCGCTTCCACACCATCTACTGGCCAATTATGCTGATGGCGCTAGATTTGCCGCTGCCTAAGCAAGTCTTTGGCCACGGCTGGGTCTTGATCTACAAGGACAAGATGTCTAAGTCTAAGGGCAACGCCGTTTACCCAGAATCCCTGATTTCTCGCTATGGCCTGGACCCAGTTCGCTACTACTTGATGCGGGCTATTCCATTTGGTGCTGACGGTTCCTTTACCCCAGAAGACTTTGTGGAAAAGACCAACTTTGACCTGGCTAACGACCTGGGCAACCTTTTGAACCGGACCGTTTCCATGATCAACCAATATCAAGATGGCTTGGTAGCCCCAGTTGCCAAGGAACAAGACAAGTACGGCAAGGACTTAGCAGCCGTTGCCGCTAAGACGGTTCAAGACTACTACGAAAACATGGACCACATGCACTTCTCTAACGCCTTGGAAAATGTCTGGCAACTGATTTCTCGTTCCAACAAGTACATCGACGAAACCACGCCATGGGTTTTGAACAAGGAAGGCAAGACCGAAGAACTGTCCCGCGTCATGAGCAACTTGGCTGAAAGCTTGCGTTTGGTTGCGCTCTTGATCGCACCAGTGATGACCGAAACGCCAGCCAAGATGTTCACTCAACTGGGTCTTGACTGGGATAACGCTGACCAAAAGACGGCTGAATTTGGCGCCTTTGGCTGGAACCTGCACGTTATTGCCAAGCCAACCCCAATCTTCCCACGTCTTAAGCAAGATGAAGAAGTTGCCTACATCAAGGAAGAAATGAAGAAGGCTAAGCCAAAGAAGCAATCTAGAAGAGAACAAAAGCAAGACGAAAAGCTGATCACCATCGATGACTTTGACAAGGTCAAGATCCAAGTCGGCAAGATCCTGTCAGTTGAACCAGTGCAAGGGTCAAGCAAGCTTTTGATGTTCAAGCTGGACTTTGGTCAAGGGAACGAGCGTCAAATCCTGAGCGGGATCCGCAAGTTCTACCCAGACGAAAGCATTCTGCTCGGCAAGAAGGTTTTGGCGGTCACTAACCTCAAGCCTCGCAAGATGCTGGGCCACGAAAGCCAAGGCATGCTTTTGTCTAGCGAAAAAGATGGCGAGGTCAAGCTAGCTATCGTTGGCGATGA
This sequence comes from Lactobacillus sp., assembly GCF_051893255.1. GTDB lineage: Bacteria > Bacillota > Bacilli > Lactobacillales > Lactobacillaceae > Lactobacillus. Next base: position 38,088 of record NZ_JBJFHB010000023.1, read on the forward strand.
CCAGCCAGTAGGGGCAGAATTAGGCTAATGAAGATTTTTGACAATCATACCCACTTAAACGACGCGCCCTTTAAGGGCAAGGAAGCTGAATACGTTCAAAGAGCCGCGGACTTAGACGTGGTGGGGATGAACTGCGCTGGGCAAGACCCGCAGATGAACCTGGATGCCTTGAAACTGGCAAGCAAGTTTGACAAGGTTAAGGCAATTATTGGCTATTGCCCAGACGTGGCCAAGGACTATGATCAAGCCGCTGAAGATCTGCTGGTCGAGCAATGCCAAAATGACCAAGTAGTGGCGATCGGCGAAATTGGCCTGGACTACTACTGGGATGAATCGCCTAGAGACGTGCAGCGGGACGTCTTTCGCCGGCAGATTGAAGTGGCTCATGACCTGAAATTGCCGGTCAACGTCCACACCCGGGATGCTTTTGACGATTGCTACCAAATTCTGAAAGAGGCAAATCTGGAATACGGGGCAATCTTGCACAGCTACAATGGCGGGCCAGAATGGACGGAAAAGTTTGCGGACTTAAACGTGACCTTCTCCTTCTCCGGGGTCGTTTCCTTTAAAAAAGCGCTCGAGGTGCAGGAATCAGCCAAGATGCTGCCTCTTGACCGCTTTATGGTGGAAACCGACGCGCCATTTTTAACGCCAGTTCCTTACCGGGGCCGGCAGAATGAGCCAGGGTACGTCCGCTACGTGGCTGAGGCCATCGCCAAGTTAAGAGGCGTGGACTTAGAAGTGATCGCGGACGCCACCTTTGCCAATGCAATGAGGGTATACGGATTAAATGCAGAAGAATTTTAACGCGGTCGTGGTCGTCGAAGGCAAGGACGATACGATTCGCTTAAAGCAGTTTTTTCCAGGAATTGAAACGGTCGAGACGAATGGCTCGGCCGTTTCTGATGCGGTTTTAGCCAAATTGAAAAAATTGGCAAAGACCAGAGAAATTATCGTGCTAACTGATCCAGACGTTAACGGCGAACGAATCAGGCGGCTGGTCACCGCAGCCGTGCCCGGCGCCAAGCAGGCCTTCATCACTAGAAACGAAGGCCGGCCGGAAAAAGCGGGCAGCTTGGGCGTGGAGCATGCGTCAAAAGCGGCTCTTGAGCGAGCCTTGAGCGACCTGCACGAAGTAGCAGCAAAGCCTGGCATCGACTACGATGACTACCTGGACTTAGGCTTGGCTCTCGGGGGCCACTCCCGGAAATTGCGCGAAGCAGTCGGAATTAAGTTAGGGATCGGCTATGCCAACTCCAAGCGCTTTTACGAGCGCCTGCGGACTTTTGGCATCAGCCTAGAAGAATTAGAACAAGCAGTTAAGGAGGCAGAAAATGGCCAAGCAGATTCCCATCGCTAGTCCGGTTCGGACCCAGGCGATCGTCAACCGTTACTTTGTGAAAGCCAAGAAGAACCTAGGACAAAACTTCTTGGTTGATTTAAATGCCGTGCAAGGCATTGCCGAAGCCGCCGGCATCCATGAAGGCGACCAGGTGATTGAAATCGGGCCAGGGATTGGCTCTTTGACCGAGCAGCTCCTGTTATATGGGGGCAAGGTTTTTGCCTACGAAGTTGACGACTCTTTGCCAGAAATCCTTGAAACGGAACTGCCGCAAAGAATCAATGGCGAGCCACTTTCAAGCCGCTTTAAGTTAATGCTCAAAGACGTTTTAAAGGCGAACTTTGCAGAAGACTTAGCTGGCTTTTTCGACCTAACTAAGCCAGTAAAGGTGGTTGCCAACCTGCCATACTACATCACGACGCCAATTATTTTCAGCCTGCTGGAATCCGGCTTAAACTTCACCAGCTTGACCTTGATGATGCAAAAAGAGGTTGCAGACCGCCTGGCAGCTGTTCCTGGCAAGAAGGACTACGGTCCTTTGACCATTGCCGTCCAAACCCGGATGGCCGTCAACTTGGCCCTGAATGTGGGCCACGCCTCCTTTATGCCCCAGCCTAAGGTTGATTCGGCAGTCGTCGTTTTAACGCCGCTGGAAACGCCAGTTGACGTGGGCGACCCCGAAAAGTTCAACCGCCTGGTCAAGCTCTGCTTTGCCCAGCGCCGCAAGACTCTGTCTAACAACTTGAAGACCCTGGTGCCGGACAAGGCAGAGCGGGAAAGTCTGTTAACTGATCTGAAGTTAGACCCACGGGTACGGCCAGAGCAATTATCGATCGACGACTATGTAGCTTTGAGCCGGGCCTTGAATACTAGACAAACAAAAGAATAAATAGGCAAGCTTGATTTTTATTTAAAATAATGATATAATATTTCGAATAAAGGAGTGTCAGATATTGCCTATTAATATTCAATCCATCAAGCAAAAGTTAGACGCCCATCTAGGCCAAGAATTAACGATCGTTGCGCAAGCCGGTCGCAAGAAGGTTACTAGACGACGCGGAGTATTGAAGAATACTTTTCCAGCAGTTTTCGTTGTTGCCCTGGACCAAGACAGCAACAACTTTGAACATGCATCTTACAGCTACACCGACGTTTTAACCAAGAACATCTTGGTAGAATTCGATGACGAAACAGATGCCGAATAAAAAACGAATTTTTACACTAACATTTCTTAAAAATGTTAGTGATTTTTTTTGTTCTTTAGAGTATATTAGTATAAGTACAAAAACAGACATTAGGAAGGAAAGAGAATGAAACGTTCTGAAAGATTAGTAGACATGACCAAATATTTGATGGAGCGTCCGCATACTTTAATCGCTCTGCCCTTCTTTGCCAAGCGTTACGGTGCGGCTAAGTCTTCCATCTCTGAAGACCTGGCAATCTTGAAGCACACCTTAGCTGACAATGAAGACGGGATTTTAGAGACGGTAGCCGGCGCTGCAGGGGGCGTGCGCTACATTCCATTTCTTGGTCAAAAGCCTGCTGAAAAGTATTTGAATGACCTGGCTGGCCGAATTCAAGACTCCAGCCGGATTCTGCCAGGCGGCTTTGTCTACCTGTCAGACATCCTGGGCAAGCCTTACGACCTGGAAATGATCGGGAAATTGATTGCTACCCGCTATGCTTACGCTGATATCGAAGCCGTAATGACGGTCGAAACCAAGGGGATCTCTCTGGCTAACGCTGTAGCCAGCTACTTAAACGTGCCCGCCGTGACTGCCCGCAAGCGGTCCAAGGTGACGGAAGGGGCAACGGTTTCCGTTAATTACATGTCTTCATCCACTTCTCGGGTAGCCAAGATGGAATTGCCAACCCGGGCCCTAGAGAAAGAGACGAACGTTCTGATTGTGGACGACTTTATGAAGGGTGGCGGCACTCTGGACGGGATGCGGCAACTGGTTAAGGAATTCAACTGCCAAGTAGCCGGCGTCTGCGTTTTATGCGAAACCGAATACGAAGACGAGCGCAAGATCAAGGACTACGTTTCCCTGATCAACATCGACCAAATCGACAGTGAAAAGGAAATCATCTTGGCTCAGCCAGGGAACTTTTTAACTAGAACTAACTTCGACCGCTTCTAAATGTTACAATATAAGCTAGCCAATACGGCTAGCTTATTTAATTTAGAAGGTAATTAACATTATGAAAAAATACGTGATTGTTTTGGCTGCCGGCAAGGGCACCAGAATGAAGTCTAAGCTCTACAAGGTCTTACATCCCGTTTGCGGCAAGGCCATGGTAGAGCATGTCGTTGACGCGGCCAAGACCGTTGAACCGGAAAAGATCGTGACGGTGGTTGGCCACGGCGCCGAAGACGTAGAGAAGGTTTTGGCTGGCAAGGCTGACTTTGCCCTCCAAGAAGAGCAGCTGGGGACGGGTCACGCGGTTATGCAGGCTGCTGACCAATTGGCCGGCCTTGAAGGGGCAACTTTGGTTGCAACTGGCGATACGCCTTTATTTACCGGGGAAACCTTTAAGAAGCTTTTTGCCTACCACGAAGCAGAAGGCAATGCTGCAACCGTTTTGACGGCAGAAGCACCAAATCCTTTTGGCTACGGCCGGATCATCAGAGACGACCAGGGCAATGTCTTGCGGATCGTGGAACAAAAAGATGGCAATCCTGAAGAACTTAAGGTCAAGGAAATCAACACGGGGATCTTCTGCTTTGACAACCAGAAGCTTTTTGAAGCTTTAAAGCAAATCGGCAACGACAATTCCCAAGGCGAATACTACTTGACTGATGTCTTGGAAATCTTGCGCAAGGCTGGCCAAAAGGTTGGTGCCTACAAGATGCCTGACTTTAGCGAAAGCTTGGGCGTCAACGACCGGGTGGCCTTGGCTGAAGCAACGCGCCTCATGCAAAGACGGATTAACGAAAAGCACATGCGTAACGGCGTGACCTTTATTGACCCAAGTACCGCTTACATCGACGTTGACGTCGCGATCGGCAACGACACGGTGATCGAAGGCGGCGTGACCATCAAGGGGCACACCGTGATCGGGTCCGACTGCTTGATTACGTCAGGTTCACGCATCATCGACAGCAAGATTGGCAACGGCGTGACGGTAACGTCATCAACGATTGAAGAATCCATCATGGAAGACAATACCGACATCGGCCCAAACTCCCACTTGCGGCCAAAGGCCTTGATTAAGCGCGGTGCTCACCTGGGCAACTTTGTGGAAGTCAAGAAGGCCGAAATCGGCGAAAACACCAAGGTGGGCCACTTGACTTACGTTGGGGATGCAAGCTTGGGCAAGGACATCAACGTCGGCTGCGGGGTCATCTTCTCTAACTTTGACGGGGTGAAGAAGTTCCACACGACCGTTGGCGACAAGTCCTTCATCGGGGCTGGCTCAACCTTGATTGCTCCAATTAAGGTGGCAGACCACGCCTTCGTAGCTGCGGACTCCACCATCACCAAGGACGTGGGCAAGTACGAAATGGCCATTGCTCGCGGCCGCCAGGTCAACAAGGAAGACTACTGGCACAAGCTGCCACTGTCTGAATGCAAGGACTGGCAATAGATTTTTAGCAAAACTCTCTAGCATTCCTAGAGAGTTTTTATCTTGCTATTTTTTGAAAAAATGCAATATCGCTTACATGATCTTTAAGAAAAAATTGTTACTTTTTCCAAAAGCTTAAGCAACACTTTTAATTT
>NZ_JBJFHB010000023.1:43251-45185 GCF_051893255.1 Lactobacillus sp.
ATCTTTAAGAAAAAATTGTTACTTTTTCCAAAAGCTTAAGCAACACTTTTAATTTAAAGGGTGTATAATCGAGTCAATGACAAAAAAGCATGATTCAAAGGAAGGTTTGGAATTAATGAAATTCACCAAGAAACTCGCTTTCGCTTCAGCATCATTGGCCCTGACTCTGGCAACTCCAGTCTCACTGGCAGCTTCAAACGCAGTCAGCTTCGCAGCTACGAAGACTACGACTCAAGCTACTAAGATCCAAGTAACTAAGAAGAATGCGCCAATCTACCACAAGGATGGCACTAAGTTCACCAAGAAGAGCCCATACGTTTATGACGGTTTTAAGAGCACGACCATGGCTAAGGGCGTTTCTTTGAACGCCATCAAGACTGTAACCATCAAGGGTGCTAAGTACTACTACATTGGCAACAGTGCTTATTTGAAGGCTAGCGACGTTAAGGTAACTGCTACTAAGACCGTTAAGACCACTACTTCCACTAAGACTTCATCTAAGTCAACCAGCACGGCTAAGAAGTCAACTACTGCTAAGACTACTACTAAGAAGACCAAGACTGTTACCCAAATCAAGGTCGCTAAGAAGACTGTACCTTTCTACCACAAGGACGGCACTAAGTACACTAAGAAGAACCCATACGTTTACGACGGTTGGAAGAGCGCAGTAGCCTACAAGAACACCACTTACAAGGTGGCTAAGACCATCAAGGTTAAGGGCGCAACTTACTACTACATCGGCAACAACGCCTACCTGAAGGCAACCGACGTTAAGGTAACTGCTACTAAGTAGTCGATTTTTTAATAAGCAAAAAGTTTCGGAATCTCGCCGAAACTTTTTCTTTTGCCCAAGAATTGCGATTTTCTTAACAAATTAGGGTCGATTTTTGTTAAAATAGAGCTGGTAAATGCAGTTTTTTTCGGAGGGAACTATGTCTTACAAGGACAATATCAAGCTTTTTGCGCTTAATTCAAACAAGCCGTTAGCAGAAAAAATCGCTGACCGGATGGGTTTGAAGCTTTCAACTTCAAGCGTCGTTCGCTTTAGCGATGGCGAAATTCAAGTTAACATTGACGATTCTGTCCGTGGCAAGGACGTCTTCTTGATTCAATCAACCAGTGCTCCAGTCAACGACAACTTGATGGAACTTTTGATCATGATTGACGCCGTTCGCCGGGCCAGCGCTGCCTCAGTCAACGTCGTTTTGCCATACTATGGCTACGCACGGCAAGACCGCAAGACTCGGGCCAGAGAACCAATCACGGCCAAGCTCGTTGCCGATATGATCCAAACTGCTGGGGCAGACCGGGTGCTGTCACTTGACCTGCACGCTCCGCAAATCCAAGGCTTCTTCGACATTCCAGTCGACAACTTGATGGGGGCGCCGCTTTTGGCCGACTTCTTCCTCAGCAACCACTTGGAAGAAGACGCAGTTGTCGTTTCACCTGACCACGGCGGCGTTACTCGTGCCCGGAAGTTAGCTGAATTCTTGGGTACTCCAATCGCCATCGTTGACAAGCGCCGGCCAAAGGCCAACGTTGCTGAAGTCATGAACATCATCGGTAACGTTAAGGGCAAGCGCGCCATCTTGATCGACGACATGATCGACACGGCCGGGACCATCACCCTGGCTGCTCAAGCCTTGAAGGATGCTGGTGCAACTGAAGTTTATGCCTGCGCCACTCACGCGGTTTTGTCAGGCCCAGCCGTTGACCGCTTGAACAAGTCAGTGATCAAGAACCTGGTTTTGACTGACTCCATTCAGCAACCAGCCGAAAAGAACCTTGACAAGACGATCCTTGTGTCCGTAGGGCCTTTGATGGGGGATGCCATCAAGCTGATCATGGAACACAAGCCAATGAGTCCACTCTTTGATACGCGTTACGACGCTAACAAGTACAAGGACCAATAGAAAAAATAACTGTAAAGCAAA
>NZ_JBJFHB010000024.1:0-11620 GCF_051893255.1 Lactobacillus sp.
TCAACCGAAGCTAAGGCTTGCCCAATATGATATCAACCAAAGCTAAGAGCTGCCCAAAACAATGTCAACCAAAACTCGGAGTTATCCGGTTGATATCAAATTGTGCAAATGTGTCACCAAGCTGATATCGTTTTGGGCAAAAAGCTCGCCCCGCCAACCACCATCCAGCTGCAGCCACCCTCGCCACTCGCCCCGCCAACCACCATCCAGCTGCCGCCCGCCACCTATCCCAGCACGCCCCGTCCACCACCATCCGGTAGCAACCACCCTTGCCACCGCCCACACCGCCCCCAAAACAAAAAACGCCGAAGCATTGCTGCTTCGGCGTCATACCCATCTTTAGAAAAAGGCCGTAATTTCTACCCGTTGGTGCTTGTCATCAACGTTAATCTCAGCTTCTGCTGAGCGGCCGCGGTTTCTTTCCACGGCTTCGGCAATCATGCCGCTTTCTAAAGAAAAGTCCTTGCTATCACTCGCTAACCGGTCGGTCACGGATTGACCGCTTAATTCGAAAATCAGGGAAGCCCGTCTTTCCTTAACCAGCTTCAAGGTGCCAAATTCCGCCATATCAAAGAATTCGGCAAGGTCTGCAAAATCACTTAAGTCATATTTGCGCGTAATTCTCTTGCCAGCCCAGTAAAGAATCGCTGGGGTATCGCCACCCAAAATGGTCGGCAACAAGAAATCGCGGTATAGTTGGTTTACAAAATATACGTGTTCGTTGTGTTCTGACATAATCCTCATCCTTATTCGATAGCTTAATTTTACCGTAAATAGCCTATTGATGGTTAAAGATTTTAAGAAGTTTAAGAAATTTTGACATTTAAAATGAAAGCAATGCAAATTAAAAGTAAGATCTTCCTTTTAAGCTTTCGTAATAGTCGCAATAAGTGGTAAAATTTGAGTTAGGAAGTTAATATTTTTGGAATGATAGGAGTACTAACTAATGACTCAAGTATTATTGTTTGCCACGAATAACAAGAATAAAGTTAAGGAATTGCAAAGCGCCTTTGACAAGGCTGGCTTGGACATCGAACTCAAGTCAAATGCTGACCTTGAAAACCCACCATACGTTAATGAAAAGGGCGAAACCTTCGAAGCTAACGCTGCTCTGAAGGCTCACGCTTTAGCAGAATACAGCAAGCTGCCAACTTTGGCTGATGACTCCGGCTTGCGCGTTGACAAGCTGAACGGTGCTCCTGGCGTCCACTCAGCTCGCTACGGCGGTGAAGCTCACAACGACGCCCGCAACAACGCTAAGCTGCTAGCAGCTTTGGGCGGCGTGCCACTTGGCAAGCGGACTGCCCGCTTTGAAAGCGTCCTGGTTTTGACTTGGCCTGGTCAAGAAGACAAGGACCTGGTTGTCAAGGGCGTTTGCGAAGGTGAAGTTTTGGCCATCCCTCGCGGCGACAACGGCTTTGGCTACGACCCACTCTTCTACGTACCAAGCAAGGACAAGACTTTTGCCCAAATGACTACTGAAGAAAAGAACGAAGTTTCTCACCGCGGCAAGGCAGTTAAGGCCTTGATCGAAAAATTGCCAGCTTGGCTTGCTCAATTTAACTAAGAGATAAAGCAAAAAATGCTGAGCGCGCTGCTCAGCATTTTTTCTTTACTTGCTATTTAGGGTGAGCCACTGATTTTGGCTGAAGCTGACCCCAGCTTGGTTGAGCTGTTCTAGGTACTTCGCCCAGTAGTTCTGCCGGATCTTGACCTCATAGCCAGGCTTGACCTGGAAGCTGACCCGGTAGGTGATGGTTTCGCCGGTTTGACTGACCACGCCCACATAGCTTGGTCCGCTGACCAGATAAGGGTGGAGGTCAGCCAGGGCTTGATCAGCCTGCTTTAGCAATTTTTCCAGCGCCTTTAAATCGGTTTTGGCGTCCAGGTTCAGGTTGAGGGCCAGGCCGATCCCGCCATGGGTCAGGTTTTTGACAATGGAAATCTGCCGGTTGGGGATGTAGATCAAGGTGCCATCGGTCGTCATGATCTGCGTGGTCCGCAGGCCCAGCTGGGTCACCGTCCCGCTTTGCTCGCCGATCTCAATATTGTCGCCCACGTCATACTGGCCTTCGCTCAGGATGAAAAAGCCATTGACCAGGTCGCTCATAAAGCCTTGGGCACCAAGACCAATTGCCACGGAAAAGATTCCGGCACTGGCCAAAAGCGTACCTACGGGCACGCCCAGGATGGTCAAGATGGAGTAGGCGTAGAAAAAGACCATGGTGTAGCGGAAAAGACTGTTGATCAGGGCCGAGATGGTCTGGGCCCTTTTAGACAGCTGGTCGGTCCGCTTAGCCAGGTAGCGGTTGATCAATTTCCGGCCAAAGTGGATGACTAGGTAAAAGACCAGAGTCGAGATCAAGAGCTTCCAGATCACCGAGATGGCGCTAGCAAAGAGCTTGCTAGCGTCGATGGTTACGCCGCCCAGCTTAAATTCAAGATTTTTCATGTAAAAAAGGCTCCTTTCGGTTATGATTAAAGCATAGCAGATAATAGCATAAAAAATCTTTTGATTGAGTATAATTCGCTTTCATGATAGACTTTTTTTAGATAGAAAGGGGAAAAAACATGCAAATTTCCTTTGGTGCCTTAGCCGGCCTCATTGCCGCTATCGCCTTTTTAGTACTTGTATTATTCACGATTCCAACCCTGCACCACTTGTCAAAAACTTTGCAAGAAGCCGAAAAGACGGTGCAATTGACTAATGACTCTGTGGAGAAATTAAGCAGCGACGTGGACGGCTTGCTCAAGCAGACCAGTTCCTTATTGGACAAGACCGATGCCTTGCTGGCTGACGTTAACGGCAAGATGGAAACCATCGAACCAGTTGTCCAAGCTGCAGCTGATTTGGGGCAAAGCGTATCTGACATCAATGAATCATCCAAGAAGATGATCAACAAGGTATCTAACGCCCACTTTACCAGAACCGGGATGATTACTTCTGTAATCACTTCTGCTTTTGCTAGACACTTCCGGCGCAAGGGTCAAGATTAGAAAAGGAGACCGAAAATGAAGAAATTTACTAGCTTTTTATTAGGGGCTGTCTTTGGTGCAGCCGCTGGCGTGGTTGCCGCTAGCCTGGTTTCAGACGACAAGCTTAAAGAAGTTAAAGACAAGATCAAGAGTAATCCTAACGTAGAAGACTTGAAGGAAAAGTACGACAACGGAACCGAAATCTTGAAGAACCAACTGGCTTCTTTCCCAAAGAACATTGAAGATGATTCTGAAATCAAGGACTTCGACGACATCGTGATCGATGATTCCGCAAGCAAGGAAAAGGATTCAGAAGAAACGGTCAGCGACTTAGACAACGCTGAAGCAAGCGACTCTGATGCTGAACCAGAAACGCCAGTTGCTCCAAGCGAGCCAACTGAACCTAAGGACGCTGAATAAGAATTACGATACTAAAAAAGCCAAGGCATTAATGCCTTGGCTTTTTGCTTTAGTTTTTTATCAAAAATTATTCTTTGACTGGCAGAACCCTCAATTCCTTGTCGGTGTGGGTGAATGGCTTGAAGCCTTCCTTGGTCAAGACGCCGCAGTCTTCGATTCTGACGCCGGCGAAGCCAGGGATGTAGATGCCTGGTTCGATGGAGAAGCACATGCCTTCTTCTAAGACCACATCGTTGCCGTTTGCGATAGATGGGAATTCGTGGACTTCCATCCCAATCCCGTGACCCAGGCGGTGGATGAAGTATTCGCCGTAACCTGCGTCCGTAATGATCTTGCGGGCGACGCCGTCCAGTTCACTGGCAGTCATGCCGATCTTGGCCGCGTCGATGGCCGCTTGTTGGGCTTCCCGGTTGACTTCGTAGATTTCCCGCATTTTGGCAGTTGGCTCGCCGTAAGCAACGGTGCGGCTTGAGTCAGAAGCGTAGCCTTCATGCATGGTCCCCAGGTCAAACAGAACTAATTCGTTAGGCTTAACCTGGTTCATGCTTGGACCCTGGTGAGGGTTAGCGGCATTTTCGCCAGCTTGGACGATGGTGTCAAAGCTGGTTTGCATGACGCCCTTTTGCAGCTTCAATTGGTATTCGATTTGGCTGACCACGGCCCGTTCGGTGATGCCGTTACGTAGAGCGTTAAAGCCCACTTGGAAGGCAAAGTCGGCTTCTTCGCCGGCTGCCCGCATCTTGACCAATTCGCTTTCCGTCTTGAAGAGGCGGATGTGAGCGATGAATGGGGAAAGATTTTTAGAAAAATCAGCATCCGGAAATTCCGCGTGCAGGGCTTGGTAGTGACTGACCGTCAAGCCATCTTTTTCGACGGCCCAGCTTTGGTAGTCATTCGTCCGCTTCTTGATTTCGGCAGCGATCTTCTTCCAAGGGTCTTCGTCGTCCAAGTAGCCAACGACATCCCCGTCCCAAGCAGAGGCCTTAGCTTCTTCGTAGTTTAAGGCTGGGCAAAAAAGAAATGGCTCAGCTTCCTTAAAGGCAAAAAGTTTAAAAATTCGCTCTTCCGGATCGGTGGTAAAACCGGTAAAATAGTTAATCGTGGTTGGACTTGAAACATAGGCAACGTCGGCCCCATTTTCTTGCAACCAAGCTTGCAATTTATCCAAATTCATAGCAATTTTCTCCTTATTGATGAAATCAAATCAAGTATAGCACTAAAAAATGTAAAAAATGATGAAAAGTTAGCTGTAAGCGATTGCACTATTTGGAAAAAGATGGTATCATTTACTTAGTAATTAGTATTAAAGATAGGTGGGGCTGTTATCATGCACAAACAAGATGTAACTATTTATGACGTCGCCCGGGAAGCCAAGGTCTCCATGGCCACCGTTTCTCGGGTTGTCAACGGCAACAACAATGTTAGAAAAGAAACCCGCGACCGGGTAATGGAAGTCATCAAGCGCCTGCACTACCAACCAAACGCAGTGGCACAAGGCTTGGCTTCTAAGCGGACCACAACGGTGGGCTTGATCGTGCCAGACTTGACTAACTTGTACTTTGCCGAATTGTCCAAGGGGATCGACGATATTGCGGTTCTTTACAAGTACAACATCATCATCTCCAGCGTGGAAAACCGCTTGATGAAAGAAGATGCCGTGATTCAAGGCTTATTGAACAAGCAAGTTGACGGGGTCATCTACATGTCCAACAAGCTGTCAGAAGAAGCAACGGAAGCCTTTAAGCGGACCGACACGCCAGTTGTTTTGGCCGGTACGGTTTCTGGCAACTCCGAATTCCCTTCAGTCAACATTGACTACAAGAAGGCGGACACGGAAGCCTTGAACTTGCTCTTAAACGACGGCAAGAAGAAGCTGGCCTTGGTAGTTGGCGACAAGGAAGCGCCAATCAACCGAGACAACCGAATTCCAGCCTTTGAAAAGTTCGTTGCTGACAATGAACTGGAAGGCTGCGAAGTCTTTGACGGCATCAAGGACTACTCTGATGGCTACAACCTGTACCCAGAATTAGCCAAGAAGGGCATCAACGGGGCTATCGTAACTAAGGACGTTTCCTCAGTTGGTCTCTTGAACTCTGCCCTTGACCGCGGCGCTAAGGTGCCAGAAGACTTCGAAATCATTACTGCTAGCGCAACCCAAATTGCCTCAGTTGTCCGTCCTGCTTTGACTACCATCAAGCAGCCGCTTTACGACTTGGGTGCGGTAGCCATGCGGATGCTGACCAAGCTGATGAATGATGAAGGTTTGGAAGAAAAGCACATCACTTTGCCTTACGAATTGATCAAGAAGCAAAGTACTTTAAACAAGTAATCTGAAAGACCCGCGAAGGCGGGTTTTTTTGCGCCAATTTTTCCAAAGAAAAGTTCCAGCCGAAGTATGGTAAAATTTTTGGTAAGAGAACATGGGGGCAGAAAATGAATCATCAATATGAACAATTAGATTTGATTGAAGAAATTACCAGAAATGACGGCAGTCAATATTACGAAATTTCCAATATTGACCAAAACGGTTTTGCTGAGCTGGCCGTTAACAACGGCTTGATCAAGGCTGTCCGCATCCTGGTCATCAACATTCCGCGGACCAAGGCGCTGGAAACTTATGAGCAATATATCAACAAGACCTACGATCTCCAGACCTTGATGAATGAGCAAAACTGGGAGCAGCCTGAATGGGTGGAATGGGACAAGCCTAAAGGCGCCGTCCGGGATGCTTACGAAATGGTTTTGAAGGCCAACAAGATAGGTTAGGTGACAAAGATGGAAACCCTGCGAATTTTGCATACGAATGACCTGCACTCCCACTTTGAGAATTTTCCGAAGATCCGTCGCTATTTAAAAAAGGTCCAAGAGACCGCGCCAGAAGACCAGGTCTTGACCTTTGATGCCGGCGACTTCATGGACCGGTCGCATCCCTTGTCTGACGCTACCGAAGGCCAGGCCAACATCCGCTTAATGAATGACTTTGGCTACGATGCCATCACCATCGGCAACAATGAAGGGATTTCTAATCCGCATGAAGTGCTGGAACGTCTTTTTGACCATGCCAAGTTTCCGGTCATCTTGTCTAACCTTTTAGAAGAAGACGGGCAAAGGCCGGCTTGGGCTCACGATCATCTTTTTTTAAAGACTAAAAAAGGCACCCGGATTGCCTTGGTTGGCCTAACGGCGGCTTATCCCATGACTTATGGCCCCAACCACTGGCAGGTCAAAATGCTGGGCGAGACCATGGACCGGGTGTTGGCCGACATCAAGGGCCAATACGACCTCTTGATCCTGGTCACCCACGTCGGCGTCCGCATGGACAAGTGGCTGGCTCAGCACTATCCAGAGATTTCTCTGATTGTTGGTGGCCACAGCCATACGCTTTTGGCCAAAGGGATTAAGGAAGGCAAGACCTGGATCACCCAAACCGGCAAGTGGGGCTACTATGTCGGCGATATCGAACTGGCCCTCGACGATGACCACCATCTTTTGTCGATCAAGCCGCACACCATCCCAACTTCCTCTTTGCCGGAAGAAGCAGGCGATGAAGCAGAAATTGCCAAGCTCTATGATCTGGGCCGGCAAATGCTGGAAGACCGCAAGGTAGCCTTGCTGCCGGAAAAATTTAACCAGGATAAAATGGCGGCGGTGGACGTGTCTCTTGACGCCATTGCCGATTTTGCCGGCACCGACTTGGCCATGCTGAGTACGGGACTCTTTTTAACGCCATTTAAGAGCGGGGTGATCAACCAGTTTGACCTCCAGCATGCCCTGCCGCACCCCATGCACGTGGTGAAGTCGACCCTTTTAGGCCGGGATCTTTGGCGCTTGGTCATGGAAGTGGAGAAGAACCGCCACTTCTTAGAGCACTATCCACTAGTTGGGATGAGCTTTAGAGGGAAGATTTTTGGCCAGGTCTACTACAAGGGGATCAAGTACGACATGCTGACCCGGAACGTTTACGTCAAGGGCCAGTTGCTAGACCCTGCTAAGGAATACGAGATTGCAGTCTTGGACCACTACGTCCTGATTCCCTTTTTCCCAACCTTGTCCATCGTGGGCGAAAACGAATTTTTATTCCCGCAATTTTTAAGAGAAGTTGTGGGCGATTACCTGAGCAAAAAATATCCAATACCAAAAGAAAGTGATTTGATTGAAGAAAGTGAAGAAGTCGGATCAAACAAGTGAAAAAGCTGAACAAGAAGCTAAGCCGCTCCACCCGCTAGCCGAAGTCGCCATCGTCGGCGACAAGGTGATGATCAACCAAAGAGAGTACCGGATCGTGGTCAATGAAAGAGAGGCCTTGGACCGGGAAGTCTTGCGGGAAAAATATGACCCATATCTTGACCAGTATGACTATTTGGTCGGGGATGTCTCAAGCGACCACCTGCGCCTGCGGGGCTTTTACAATGACTACATCAAGACCTCGATTGACCGGAAAAAGTCCACGATCGTGGACTACCTTTACGAATACTGCAATCCGGGTGCTCCTTACTTTATCTTGGAGTCAGCTGCGCCAAGCAAGCGCCCCAAGCCGAGCAGACGCCGGCGGCCTCGTCCCAAGAAAAAGCCCGCTTTTACAGAAAAGCGGGTTAAGGAGACCAAGTTTAGCAAGAAGAGTTATGCTGCGCGCCGGAAGAAAAAGCCCAACCGCCGCGGCAGTTTTGTGATTAGGAAGAAGCAATCTTGAAAAAGTACCAGTTATACCTGATTGACCTGGATGGCACCATCTACCGGGGCAAGGAAACCATCGAATCCGGCGTCCGCTTTGTCAAGCGATTAGACGAAGCGGGGCTTGACTACCTTTTTTTGACCAATAATACGACCAGAACGCCGGAGATGGTGGTGGAAAAATTGCGGGGGCACGGGGTGAAAACCACTGTAGACAAGATTTATACCCCCAGCATGGCGACGGCCAGCTATCTGCTAGACCACAACCCGGGCAAAAAGCTCGGCCTTTACATCATTGGCCAGGTGGGCCTATGGCGCGAGCTCTTGCAGCACCCTGAGTTTGACTACGATGAAGAAAATCCGGACTACGTCATCGTCGGCATGGATACGGACTTGACCTACCACAAGCTGATGGTGGCCACCCGCTGCATCTACAAGGGTGCCACTTTTATCGGGACCAATGCTGATAAAAATCTCCCGATCGGGGATGAGCTGCGGCCAGGCAACGGATCTTTGTGTGCGGCCCTGGCTGTCGCCAGTGGCCAGGAGCCTTTTTACATTGGCAAGCCATCCAAGGTGATCGTTGACCAGGCCCTGGAGAAGTGGGGCGTCAAGGCTGAAGAGGCCTTGATCGTCGGCGACAATTACCCAACCGACATTGAAGCCGGCATCAATAGCGGGGTTGATACCCTTTTGACCTTAACCGGGGTGACCAAGAAAGAAGAGCTAGCCGGTCTAACTCCGCCAACCTATGTTGTTAACAACCTGGATGAGGTAGAATTATGAAAAAGAAGAACCAGTCGCTAGTGCAAATCCTGCTTCCCTTTGGCCACTTCTTTTTTGCCTTGGCCAGTGCAGTTGTCGGGGCGATCATCGTCAGCTGGCCACTTTTGCTCTTTTTTACCATCCTTGAAAAAAGCTACCAGACCGTTAACTTGACGGTGGGGCAGGTGATGAGCAACTACAACCAGCTGCTCTGGTATCTGCTTTGGCCCTGGAAGGAAAAGCTCCTGATGACCAACTTGCCGACCTCGGCCTCAGCAGCTGCCCACTTTGCCGAAGTGAAGAACCTGTTTGTCCTCTGCGAGATCGTCTTTTTGCTGGGGCTGGCACTAGGCTGCTACTTTAAGCAAAAAAAGCAGCCGATCAAGCTGAACCAGACTTGGGCACTGCTCTTGATGATCCTGCCGGTGGTAGTTTTGCCTTTTGCCTTGGCCAATTTTGACAGCTTCTTTCGGGTTTTTCACACCTTGATTTTCCACAACAACAACTGGCTCTTTGACCCGGAGACCGATCCCGTGATTAACGTCTTGACCGAGGGCTTTTTCGCGGCCTGCTTTGCCGTGGGCGGCGTCATCTACGAGCTCTACTTTGCCCGCTTTTTGCTGAACAAATAGCAAAAATAGATCAAAAAAAGAAGGACCTCAGGTCCTTCTTTTTGCTTTGATCTTTTATTTTTTGCCTTAATTACTTGTCAAATTGCTGCTCACGCTTCAAGGTCAACTTTTTCTTGAGGGCGATGATGGCTACTGGCAAAACGGAAACCAGGATGATGGCGATCACGACCAAGGAGAAGTGGTTCTTGACGATCGGGAAGTTGCCGAAGAAGTAGCCAAGACCTGAAAACAGCCCAGTCCACAAGAGCCCGCCCAGGCAGTTGTAGATGATGAAGGTGCGGTAGTGCATCTTGCTGCCGCCTGAAACGAATGGGACGAAGGTTCTGATGAAGGGGATGAAGCGGCCCAAGACGATGGTGATGGAGCCATGCCGCTCAAAGTACTTTTCCGCGGCGATCCGGTTCTTTTCGTTGATCAATTTGTTGAACCATTCGTGCTTGGATCCGGAGTGGACGGACCACTTGCCGATTTCGTAGTTGACGCTGTCGCCGATGATGGCGGCGGCTGCCGTAACCAGGTAGATCAGCCAGATATTCAGACCATACTTGGGGTTGGCCGCCATGGCCGCTGCCGCGAAGACCAGGGAGTCGCCGGGCAAGAAGGGGCAGATGACCAAGCCAGTTTCGATAAAGATAATGGCAAAAATGATCCAATAGCTGCCGGCCCCAAAGTTGTTGACGATCGAAACCAGGTGGTCGTCAATATGGAGGACAAAGTCGATTAACTGCATTTTTCTCTCTTCCTAATTGATACTTGTGGAGTGGATGGTGAGACTCTTTTCTGGGAACAAGTCCCGCATGATGGCATTGATGGCAATTTGCGCTTCGCCAAAGCCGATGCCGATGATCGGCACCCGGCCGTCATAGCCGCAGGCGTCGCCGATGGCGTAAATCTTCGGGACATTGGTCTGCATGGACCGGTTAACGGCAATTAAGCCATTTTCCAATTCCACGCCCCACTTTTTAACAAAGCGGTTGTCAGCCCGAAAGCCGTAAGCGACTAAGATTTGGTCAAAGTTTTCAGTTAAAACCGTATCGCCGCCGACTTCTTTTAAGTCGATTGCCAGCTGGCCGTCTTTTTCTTCTAGCTTCTTTGGCAGGTAGGGGGTTAAAAAGTTAACTTTGCCTTTTTCTCTTAAAGCATCAACGCTGCTTTCCATGCCGCGGAATTCGTTGCGGCGGTGGATCAGGGAAACGTCAGCGATATTGGCTAATTCGTTAGCCCAGTCTAAAGCCGTGTCGCCTCCGCCAAAGATCCCAAGCTTCTTGCCAGCAAATTGGGCAGGATCCTTAAAGAAGTAGTGGATCCGGCCTTCCATTTCCGGAGCAGCCTTCAGCGGAAACTTTTTCGGCTTAAAGGCCCCGTTGCCGGTGGCAATCATGATGGAGCGGACTTGGTATTCGCCATCGATGACTAAATAGTCCCCGGCACTTTCCACGTCTTGCACCTGGTGGTTAGTGACCAGGTCAACTTGGCCATCCAAATTTGCAATTAGCCGCTTGGTTAAGTCAGAAGCGGTAATTTCCTTGAAAACCGGGATGTCCAGGATTTTTTTGAAGGGATAGAGCATTTCAGGCTGACCGCCCAAATCGCTCAAGGATTCTAAAACGATTGTCTTTAAGCCATGCAGGCGGGCGAAGTAGGCAGCAAAGAGGCCGACCGGTCCAGCGCCAATGATGGCTAGATCATACTCTTTAATGATGGATATCTCCTTTCGAAAAATAACTAAGATAACTTTAACATGAATATGAGGAAAATACATTAAAGCTTAGTTAAGATTGCTTCTTTGCTTAGTTAAATGGGCAAATAGATCTAAAAAAGTGATTATGAGATCGGAAATAAAGAAAAAAGCAAAAATTTTAGAAAAAATTTCCAGAAAAAAACCGTAAAAAAGAGGTAAAACCGAACTTTAAAAAGATTAAGAGAAAATAAGCCAGGAATTCTTTAAAAAATATAAGTAAAAAGCAAAAAGCAGCTTTAGCAACACCGCCTGGTGTGCACAGCATAATTCGAACAAAAATGAGAATTTGACGAATCTGGAAAAGTAAGTATAATAATATTTGTTGTCGCGGCAGACAAGAAGTCTTCCGGAGACACGAAGAACTTAACGAAAATATTTTAGAAAATGGTTGTTGACAAAACGCTAACAACTTGCT
>NZ_JBJFHB010000025.1:0-27247 GCF_051893255.1 Lactobacillus sp.
CCGTGCTAAGAAAAAAGATCGGTTTATGACCGGCGTCTTCTACGCCATCGGCTGGATCATGCTAGCATTCTTGCTGTACTTGACATTCACCATCATTTTTGATGGTATTAAAGGATTCAGCCCAGACTTCTTAGGAGCTGCCGGCAACGGGATCTTTAACCAATTCTTTAACACCATTTACTTAGTTTTCCTTTCACTGCTGGTATCAGTCCCAATCGGGATCGGCGCCGGGGTTTACCTGGCTGAATACGCCAAGGAAGGCAAGTTCTTGACCATGGTGGAAGTAAGTATTGAATCACTTTCTTCCTTGCCATCCATCGTTATCGGTTTGTTTGGCTACTTGGTCTTCATCATGTGGACGGGGATGAGCTGGAACATCGTTGCTGGTGCCTTGACCATCTCCATTTTGTCAATTCCCTTGATTACTACTGAAACTAACAACGCGATTCGCTCTTTGCCAATCGAATACAAGGAAGGTTCTCTTGGCTTAGGTGCCACCAAGTCAGAAACCATCAGAAAAGTTTTGATTCCAGCTGCCATGCCGCAAATCCTGACTGGGGTGATCATGGCTGCCGGGCGTGGCTTCGGTGAAGCTGCCGCCTTGCTTTACACTTCAGGTCAATCCACTTACGTTAACTGGCATAACTTCTGGAAGATTACCTCCCCAACCTCACCTTTGAACCCATTCAGAAGTGGTGAAACTCTTTCACTCCACATCTGGGTTATGAGAACGGAAGGGGCTTTGAACCCAAAGGCAACCGAAATTGCCAACTTCACTTCAGCTGTCTTAGTTGTACTCGCACTGCTCTTTACTTTAGTTACCCGCCGCATTTCAGACAAGATGCGCAAGCGCAATAACGGAGGAAATTAATAATGGAAGACAAGATTACTATCGAAAACCTGAACCTTTACTACAGCGACTTTCACGCTTTGCACGATGTGAACATGCACATCCAAAAGAACGAAATTACCGCCTTTATCGGGCCATCTGGTTGTGGTAAGTCAACCTTGCTTCGCTGCTTGAACCGGATGAACGACCTCGTTGAAGGCTGCCGGATTGAAGGCTCAGTTAAGTTAGATGGTACCGACATTTACGGCGGCGACCTGGACGTCACTGTCTTGAGACAAAGAGTCGGCATGGTCTTCCAAAGACCAAACCCATTCCCAATGAGCGTTTACGACAACGTTGCTTACGGTCCCAAGATCCACGGCGTTACCGACAAGCAAGAACTTGACGAAATCGTTGAAACTTCCTTAAAGCAAGCTGCTATCTGGGACGACTTGAAGGACCGTTTGAACAAGTCAGCCTTGGGTCTGTCCGGTGGTCAACAACAACGTCTTTGCATCGCCCGTGCCTTGGCTGTTAAGCCAGAAGTCCTGCTGATGGACGAACCAACTAGTGCCCTTGACCCAATCTCTACTTCTAAGATCGAAGAATTGGCTTTACAATTAAAGAAGGATTACACCATCGTGATCGTTACCCACAACATGCAACAAGCGGTCAGAATTTCTGACAAGACTGGCTTCTTCTTGTTGGGTGACCTGGTAGAATTTGGTGAAACCGACCAACTCTTCTCCATGCCTAAGGATGAAAGAACTGAAAGATACATTACTGGTCGTTTCGGTTAAAGACCAGTAATGATGATCAGTTAGTTTTAGAAAGGTAGAAAAATGACAAGATCAAGATTTGATGAAGAACTTGACAGCTTGCAAAAGTCTATGGAAGACATCGGCAAGTTGTGTAAGGAAGCCATTTTAGAAGCAACCAACACCTTGTTTACTGGCGACTACCATGAAGCAGAAGATTCAGTCAACCTGCACCGCCGCATCCACAAGAGCGAACGGGAAATTGAAGACAGCTGCTTGCGCCTGTTGATGGAGCAGCAGCCAGTTGCGACCGACTTGCGGGTGATCAGCTCCTCTTTGAAGGCCGTTTATGACTTGGAAAGAATTGGGGAAATTGCCGCTGACATTGCTGAACTCGTTTTGAACGAACACCTGTCAATTGCCAACGACCAATTGAACCTCAAGTCCATGGTCCAAACTTCAACCAGCATGGTTGACGATGCCGTTACCGCCTTGTCAACCAAGAACATGGAATTGGCTCAAGCAGTTATCGACCGCGACGACATCGTTGACGACGACTTCGACAAGGCTAGAGAGATTTTGATTAACGACTTCAGCAAGGACGGCAATCCAGAATACCTGATCAACCTGATGATGGTTGCCAAGTACTTGGAAAAGATCGGTGACCACGCAGTCAACGTTGCCAAATGGACCAAGTTCGTGACGACTGGCAAGGCCGGAAGATAAGTCTTGGAAAATTTGCTAAATTAATATTCTTCCTGATCTATCTGCATAGCAAATGTTTCTAAGCTATAATTAGAGTAGCTATTTGCAGATAGATTAGGGAGAATTTTTTATGACTGAAATATGGTGTGTGGAAGACGACGAGAGCATTCGCGAAATCGAAATGTATACTCTCGAATCGATGAATTTTAAGGTCCGCGGCTTTGAAGACGGGACGACTTTTTTCAAGGCCTTAAGCGAAAAGCACCCGGATCTGGTGATCCTGGACTTGATGCTGCCTGATGAAGATGGGAGCGATATTTTGAAAAAGCTCCGGAGCAACTCATCAACCGAAGAATTGCCAGTGATCATTGCCAGCGCCAAGACTGCCGAATATGATAAGGTGAAGAACCTTGATTCTGGGGCAGACGACTACCTGACCAAGCCTTTTGGCATGATGGAAATGGTGTCCCGGGTCAAGGCAGTATTAAGGCGAACCAACCATAAAAAGGAAGACAAGATCGAGAAAGACGGGATCAAGATCCTGCTCAAGCGGCATGAGGTTTATGTAGATGGTCAGGAAATCGAGCTGACCTTGAAAGAGTACGGCCTCTTGAAGCTCTTGATCACCCATCCTGGGACCGTTTTTTCCCGAGAAGAAATTATGGATCAAATTTGGGAAACGGGCTTTTACGGTGAAACGCGCACGGTGGACGTTCACGTAAGAACCTTGAGACAAAAATTGGGTGAGGCTGGTAGCCATATCGAAACGGTGCGCGGGGTCGGTTATCGCTACCATGAAGGGAATTAATGTTTAAAAAAATATTTCGGGCAGTCTTTTTATCAACGGCAGTCATGTTGGTCTGCTCGGTGGTTCTGAGCGCAATTTTTTTAGGGATTGACTATGACCATAATGAAGTCAATGCCCTGGCTTCCCAAGCCGATTTAGCGGCCAGCGGTGTCAACAATGGGGGACGGAAGTATTTAACTCAGCTAAAGGGCGAAAACTACCGGATTACCTGGATTGACGCTAAGGGCAAGGTCCTTTACGACAACGAGGAAAACCCAGCTAAAATGGGCAACCACGCTAAGCGTAAGGAAGTGGCAGAAGCCATGAAGACGGGCGAAGGACAAAGCGAGCGCTACAGCACCACCTTGTCGACCGTCACCATGTACTATGCCAAAAAACTGAAAAATGGCGGCGTGATCCGGGTAGCGGTCACTCGGAATTCCATTTGGAAGACGATTTTGCAGCTGGTTACGCCGATGCTGATCATTTTGCTTTTGGCCGTAGCAGCTTCTTGGTTCGTGGCCAAGAAGATTTCGCAAGCCATCGTCAAGCCGTTAAACCAGCTGGACCTGGACCAGCCGCTTGAAAGCAAGAGCTATGAGGAAATCAAGCCGCTCTTGACGCGTTTAGACAGTCAAAACAAGCAGATTGCTGACCAGATGGAGCAGCTCCACCACCGGGAGAAGGAATTCAAGACCGTCACCGATGCCATGCAGGAAGGCTTGATCTTGATTGACCTGGATAACAAGGTCCTGCTCTCTAATCCAGCGGTGGTGTCGCTGCTTGGCTCTAAGTCCAGCGAAGCCTTGCCAGACGACGTGAAAAAGATCATCGACCAAGACAAGCGCAGCGTCCACACCGAAGGGATCGTGGAAAGAGAAGGACGCAATATCGAGATTAGTGCCAGTCCAATTTTTTCAAGAGGGGTCCTCAAGGGGACGTCAATCTTGGTTATCGACGTGACCGAAGAATACCAGGAAGAACAGGTTCGCCGGGAATTTACGGCCAACGTGTCGCATGAACTGAAGACGCCGCTGCAATCCATCATGGGGTCGGCGGAACTTTTGGAAAATAACCTGGTTAAAGAAGAAGACCGGAAAGCCTTTTACCAAAAGATTCATGAGTCTTCAGCACAGCTGTTGACTTTAATTGATGACATCATCCGCTTGTCTCACCTGGACGAAAATCCGGAATTTGAGGAAGTGCGGATGAACCTGAAGAGTCCGGTAACGGAAGCCATCGAGGCCTTACAGGCGTCAGCTGACAAGCATGAGATTGAATTGAAGACGGCTTTGGCGGATACGGAAATCAAGGCCAACTTCCGCCTGGTTTACGAAATTGCCTACAACCTGATTGACAATGCTATCCGCTACAACAACCCTGGTGGCCAGGTCAAGATCGCGGTTAAGGAAGTTCGCGGGCAAGCCATTTTGCAAGTCTCTGACACGGGGATCGGGATTCCGCTGGAAGCTCAAAGCCGGATCTTTGAGCGCTTCTACCGGGTCGACAAGTCCCACAGCCGCAAGACCGGCGGGACGGGCCTTGGTCTCTCCATTGTTAAGCACGCTGTGCAGCAGTGCCACGGGACGATTCGCCTGGAAAGTGAACTGGGCAAGGGCTCAACCTTTACGGTGGTCTTTCCCGCTTTAAAGCAGGAAGACCAATAAAAAATGCTCGGCTTTGGCCGAGCATTTTTGCTGTCTAGGTATTATTTTTTACATTAATTATCCAAGTGGATCTGCAGCTGTCTTTGAAGCGGATAAACGGACAATTCACTACTATCCAAATCCGTCTTGTGCATGTCGATGGCGTGGATGTCGGAATTTTCATAGGTGGTGTAGTAGTAGATTCCCTTTTCCTGGTTCATGCAAGAGGAATAAATAGTGTATTCGTACTTGCCTGGGGTTACTTCACACAGGCCCTTGACCTGCTCAACTGAGTAGAGGATCTTCAAAAATTGGTTGACTGAGCTGACTTCGTCGCTCTCTCCTTGGCTGTTAAATTTGGTGAAGACGCAGCGGATGAAGCGGGACTTGCTAGACAAGTCGCCTGGCAGACCCAGGCCGCCCATGCCGCGGGAATATTCGTCTAATTCTACACCTGGACCAAAGGTGTGTTCCTTGTGGTGGGCAGAGAGGGCAAAGTAGTCGTTTAGGGCAAACTTCATGATTGGGAATGGCGGGTTGTTGGTCATGACCCCAACCGGGTTGTCATAAACATGCAAGCCGTCTTTCATGGATTCAACGACGATAGCACCGGTCTTGTCGGCGATCATCCAGTGCAGGGTTGAGAGCGGGAAGTCTTTAGAAAAAGCCTCGTTTGAAATAGAGATCTCGCTTAATTCCTTTTTAGCTTCAGCTAGGTCTTGGCAAGTGCCCAGAATGTAAGGGATCAGCTCAAAAGAGGTGATGTTCTTTTTCCCTTCTTGGTCGTCAAAGTAGTAGGCGTTGCCTTCAAAGTTGAGGCCTGCCATAGCCAAGCCCTTTTCGTTGACGGCATCATAGTAAAGGGGATAGTTGCCCGCCACCGTGGCCATGCCGATGATGGCGTAGTGGCTGGACAAGTCATCGACCTTCCGCATTGGGAAGACGTAATTGCGCGGCGTAACCGTCACGGTTTCATTGTAGGAAAAATCTAAGTCTAAGTTGCGGCCAAAGTAGTGGTCCGCAGTGTGATAGGTAATTGCTGTACACATAAAAGTTTTACCTCCTTACAATTTGTATTATAGGTTCCTGCTCAAAAAGTTCAAGTCTTGAAGAATAGGAAAAAACTGCTACACTTATTTTTAGATAGTTAACATATTTACTGAGAAAGAAGGGTGTGCCTTGGCCAAGTCCCTGGTTGAGCCAGCGGCGGAGGAAATTGTTGAACTGTAAGCATTTTCGTGTTTTTTCCCTAAAAATTGGCTATGATTAAGGTAGATAAATTGCGAGTTATTTACTTTAGAAAAAGGGCAGGTGGGGAAAATGGCCTATATCGATGTGAAAAATTTAACCAAAAGCTACCAAATGGGGGCCAATACCATTTACGCCAACCAGGATCTGACTTTTGCGATCAATGAGGGCGAATTGGTGATTATCTTGGGGGCATCCGGTGCCGGCAAGTCGACTTTTTTAAACCTTTTAGGCGGGATGGACCAGGCAGATTCTGGCCAGTTGGTTGTTGACGGGACGGACTTAGTCAATTTGAGTGAGTATCAGAAAACCGAATATCGGCGAAAAGACGTTGGCTTCGTTTTTCAGTTTTACAACCTGATCCCCAACCTAACGGCCAAGGAAAACGTGGAGCTGGCCGTAGAGATTGCGGGTAGTCAGTTGGATGCAGGAGCCGTCTTAACCGGCGTGGGCTTAAAAAACCGGATCGACAACTTCCCTGCACAATTGTCGGGTGGCGAGCAGCAGCGGGTGGCCATTGCCCGGGCGGTAGCAAAGCAGCCAAAACTCCTCTTGTGCGATGAGCCAACGGGGGCGCTGGACTATGAAACGGGCAAGCAGGTCTTGCTTTTGCTCCAGGACATGGCACGGAAGAAGGGGGCGACGGTCGTGATCGTGACCCACAACGCGGCGCTGGCCCCAATTGGCGACCGGGTGATCCACTTAAGGGATGCCAAGGTGGAAAAAGTGGAATTGAACCCGCATCCCCAAGATATCCAGACGCTAGAATACTAGGTGATCCAAATGAAGCTGAAGAAGTATTGGAAGACGGTCTTTTCGGCTATGACCGGGTCGCCGGGCCGCTTTTGGTCCATTGTTTGTCTGCTAGCTTTAGGTAGTGCCACTTTGTTTGGCCTCAAAGTCACGGGGCCCAACCTGGAGAGTGCCGGGCAGCAGGTGGTCCAAGAGCAAAAAATGGCAGACTTTCAAGTCGTGTCGAATTTGGGCTTTTCCAAGAGCGACCAAAATGAACTGAAGGGGCAAAAGGGCGTAACGGCCGACTTTGCCTATGAGGAAGAGGGAACTTTGGGGAATAAGTCAATTAGACTTTTTTCCCTGCCAAAAATCTCAAAACCCATCCTGGTCAAGGGGACTCTGCCCAAAAAGAATAATGAGGTGGCCCTTAGCGCCAACTTGC
Source organism: Lactobacillus sp. (assembly GCF_051893255.1). Lineage (GTDB taxonomy): Bacteria > Bacillota > Bacilli > Lactobacillales > Lactobacillaceae > Lactobacillus. The sequence goes on from NZ_JBJFHB010000025.1 coordinate 7,151, forward strand.
AAAAGCAGTACAGGCTTGGGCAGAAAATTACCATCTCCTTGGACAAGAGCAGTCAACTGAAAAGCAAAACTGGCAAAGTGACGGTCACCGCCTTTGTCCAAAGTCCCGAATTTTGGGCCAACAACCTGCTGGGGACCAGCACCAAGGGGACTGGGACCCTTGAGGCTTACGCCTACCTGCCGAAAACGGCTTTTTCTGGTGACTACACAGTTGCACGGATTCGCTACCGCAATTTAGCCAAGTACTCTTTTGCCAGTTCCGCTTATCAAAAAGCCATCAAGACCCGGCAGCAGAAACTAACGACCTTGCTTGCGGATAACGGAAAAAAGCGGCGCAGCGAGCTGGTTAGTGTGGCTAATAAAAAGCTTCAGGCCAGTCAAAAACAGCTTGACCAGCAAAGCAGCCAATTAAAGCTGGCTAAAATGGCTGGTCAAGACGTGACAGCTGCAGAAGCCAAACTTCAGGCTGCTCAAAAAGAACTTAATGGGCACAAGGAAGAGATAACTTCACTCCCGCAAGGGACGTACTCTCTCTACACTCGGTCGACCTGGCCGGGCGGGGACGGCTACAGTTCTTACAAAAACGAAGTTAATGCCGTGAAGGCAGTGGCCAATGTCTTCCCGATTATTTTTTACCTGGTGGCGGCGCTCGTCGTTTTCACCACCATGACCCGCTTTGTTGACGAGGAGCGGCAGAATTCGGGTTTGCTGCGGGCCTTGGGCTACAGCAAAAAGACTGTAATGGGCAAGTTTGTGATCTACGGCCTGGTGACCAGTATCCTCGGCAGCGCAATTGGCGTTATCCTCGGCAACTACGTGATCGCCCCGGTCGTCAACAAGATTTGCGTGCGGGGGATGATCATCCAAAAAGTGGTGCTTGGCGTCTATCCAGGCTATCTGGTTTTGATTCTGCTTGCGGCCTTGCTGGCCGCGGTTTGGCCCAGCTTCTGGGTGGCCAGACGGGATCTGAAAGATGTCCCCGCAAGCCTGCTTTTGCCCAAACCGCCAGCTGCGGGCTCTAAGATTCTGCTTGAAAAAATTACTTTTGTCTGGAACCACCTGTCTTTCCAAGGCAAGGTGACGGCGCGGAATATTTTCCGCTACAAGCAACGGATGCTGATGACCATTTTTGGCGTGGCGGGATCGGTCGCCTTGCTTTTTACGGGTCTGGGCATCCGGTCGGCGATTTCTGGCATTGTCAACCGGCAGTACCAGGAGATTTTTTCCTATGATTTACTGGCTGTTGAGAAAACTGGATCTAGCTCAAAGGCGAAGAAAAAGCTGGAACAAAAAGTCAACCAGCTGGGACAAAGCGAGTGGATCTACTATGGGACCAGTGATAACTTCGTCAAAGGCAGCAGTGAATCGCAGACAATATCCGTGATCGTGCCACAAAAAGCCCTTAAGCTGATCAACCTGGATAACCGGAAATCTGGTAAGAAGATTGCCCTGCCCAAAACAGGTGCGGTAATTTCGGAAAAAGTGGCTAAGCTGGCCGGGGTTAAGGTTGGGGACAAGTTGTCCGTTAACCTGGCTGGCCAAAAGCGGCAAGTCAAGGTACGCGCCATCTGCGAGATGTATGCTGGCCACTACCTCTTCATGTCGAAGACGGCTTTTGAAAAAGCGACGGGCAAGAAGTACGAGACTAATAGTGCCCTGGTCAAGCTGAAAGGTGCTAAAATAGCGGCAAGCAGCAAGGCACTGCTGAAATTGTCCGCTATGCAAGCCGTGATCCAAAACCAGGCGATGATCACCAACCTCAAGCAGACCGTCAATTCTCTGCAGACGGTAATGATCATTCTCTTGATCTTGTCGATTTTGCTGGCGGTGGTGATCCTCTACAACCTGACCAACATCAATGTGTCAGAGCGGGTGCGGGAACTGTCAACCATCAAGGTGTTGGGCCTGCACAACCACGAGGTGACCAACTACATTTACCGGGAAACGGCGGTTTTATCCATTATCGGGATTTTTACCGGACTGCTTTTAGGCAGAATCATGGACTTGAAAATCCTGGAAATGGTGGCGGCCGACGCGGTGATGTTTGACCCGGCGGCCCCCTGGTTCGTGTACCTGGCGCCTTTTGCCGAGATCGTCATAATCTTAGGGATCTTGTGGATGGTCGTTGACAAAAAGCTGTCCAAGATCGATATGCTGGGGTCTTTGAAAGCGGTTGATTAACATTTTACCTATATTTAATCTAAGGAATAAGAGCAATTTAACATCCTAAACTTATGCTAATAAGTGAAGGGGGAAAAGGGCATGACTCGCATTAGATTATGTAAGCCGGCGAACCCAAAGTTAAGCTACTGGAGCGTTGTAGCCTTCATAATCTTAGGCATCATCGCTACTGCCTTCTTAGGTCTGCAGGCATAGGAAATTATCTACCGTATCACTTTCTCAGTACTCAAGAACTCTGATAACTCTATAACTCATCATAAAACCAAAAGTAATAAGCCATGGCAATAGCTGCCATGGCTTATTTGTTTGTGTATACTTTTGTAGAAAGTTTCAAGTGAGTTACAATAATCTACAAATTTTAAAAATGTAAATGTCTTGTAATACTTCTTTGCTACAATTACTTCCAGAGGTCGCTGACAAAGTAGGTTAGCGCCGTCCAAGTCACTAGCGGCAAGTAGTGGCCATAGTCATCCCGGCCGTTTTTCAGAAGCTTTTTAGCCTCAGCCTTGTCAACCAGCTTGAAGTCGCTAAAAAGTTCGGTGCCTTCAGCCCCGTTGTGGTTGAGCTCAGACAGATCGTCTACGTGGGCCACGGCCTTGACCAGGGCGTTGCTTTCATCGCTGAAGCCGGTCGCGGTAAAGACCAGGGGCGAGAGCAGCTCCATTTCGTCCGTATCCTTCACGGTCAAGCCGGTCTCTTCCTTGATTTCCCGCTTCATGGCGTCCAGAATTGGATTTTCTTTTTTCAAATCGGCGGGATCGATCAAGCCTGCCGGCAGGCCCAACATGTAAGAGCCGGTCGGGTAGCGGTATTCGTAAAAGAGCAAGAGCTTGTCTGCTTGACCCTGTTCCTTGACGATGACAAAAGCCGTTGCGGCGTCGGGCAGCTCCTTACCCAGTTTGTCCTTGTCCATGTAGGCAAAAAGGGTGTCCGGCTTTCTGCGAGAGGCGTCGTAATAGTGGACGCCGTTTTCATAGGCCAGGTCGTAGAGATTCAAAAATTGGGTAGATGCCAAAGCCTTGCTTTGGTCACGGTTTAGCTTAGGTTCTTTCAACTGCATTGCCTCCTTATATCTACCTTAATTTTACTTCAAAATAGTGGAAAAAGATTTTTTAACAGCAAAAGATGAATGGAAAAGTAATGAAAAAAGCAAAAAGTATTGTGGTGCTAGCCTTGGCGGCATTTCTTCTTGGGGGATGCGGGCAAAGTCAGACGAAGACAAGTAAAAAGGCGGCGACCAAAACCACCCAGACCAAGAAAAAGGCGACTGGCGCCTTGGCCAAGCTGAGCGCCGGGCGAAAGCTCCTTTACTGGACGGTCTACTGGGACATCGACAAGCCTTGGCAAACGATCAAAAAAGAAGCCAGCAACATTGACGCGATCGGCAACTTCGCGGCCCTGTACGACGAGACCAATAATAACAAGCTTTTTCTCGCCGATGGGTCCAAGACCTTAGACAAGCGGATGGAAAGCAACAATCAGACCAAAAAGATCGACCGCTACATGACCGTGGTCAACGACACCAAGACCAGCGACAAGAGCACGGACTTGGTGGACAGCTTGATTTCGACCAAGGCTAAGGCGAAAAAGCATGCGCAAGAAATCGTGGCCCTGGCCAAGAAGAACGATTTTAATGGCATCGAGATCGACTACGAGCAAATCCGCGACAACACCAGCTTGTGGAAGGAATTTATTGTTTTTGAAAAAATCCTCTATCAGCTCTGCCAAAAAGACAAGCTGAAGCTGCGGATCATCCTGGAGCCGTCAACGCCGGTCTCCAAGATCAGCCTGCCCAAGGGGCCAGAATACGTGATCATGTGCTACAACCTCTACGGCTATGGCACTGAGCCGGGGCCTAAGGCCAACTTCAAATTTTTGAAAAAGACTGCTAAGGACTTTGAAAAGCTGGGCAACGTTTCATACGCCCTATCAAACGGCGGCTTTGACTTTGACGGCGACACGGTTGTTTCTGTAACGACCAGCGACGTGAACAAGCTTTTGAAAAAATACAAGAAGACGCCAAAGCGCGACTCTAAGAGCGGGGCGCTCTACTTCAGCTACGGCTCCCACACCGTGTGGTACGCGGATAACGCGACTCTGCTCAAGTGGGCCCAGTGCCTGGACCAGGCGACTGGCCACAAGGTCGGCATCAGCGTTTGGCGGATGGAATAAGAAAAAGCGAAGACGATTGTCTTCGCTTTTTAGTTTGGGTTAGTTACCAAAAAGTGCGGCGCTACTTATCAGCCAGGTGGCCGCGGAGCAGTTTCAGCCCACCAACCGGCGTGCAAAAGCCCGGATCACCGCTGGTTGCTTTTTTCCAAACGTCATCCAGGTCAAACCAGGCGACGCCTGAAACTTCTTCTTCCTGCAGGATCAAGTCGCTGATTTCGACCGGCTTGTCGTAAACGTGGACGAAGGCCACTTCCCGGTTGTGGAAGGCGCTGCCGTGGAAGACCTCATCATAGTTATTATGGAAGGTTCCGATAAAAGTAAAATCGCTAGGCGCCGCATGGATGCCCAGTTCTTCGCCAAGTTCGCGGATAATCGTTTCAAGCGGCTCGTCACCGGCATCAATGTGACCAGCCGATGAAGTGTCGTAGCATCCCGGGTAGGAGTCCTTGATGTCCGACCGCTTTTGCAGCAGCACTTCCCAGCCGCTTGGGGTGTCGCTTTTTCTCACAATCCAAACTGAAGCTGTTCGGTGCCACACGCCATCTCTGTGCGCTACTTCTCTTTCAACGGTTCGGCCGAGTGGCTTGCCCGTTTCGTCAACAACGTCTAAAATTTCCATTTTTTGCCTCACAATCTATGTAACCAGTGTAACACGAACTGCAAATTTAAACATTTTTCCCTGTTGAAAAAATAATGAATGCGCTATAATAGAGGTGGAGATAGAAACTTCACTGGAGGCGATTAGGATGTTACGCAATGAACGTGGAGAAAGAATCTTGATGAGAATGCCAGTTAAAGGCGACATGGCTTTGACTTTGTCAAAGAGACACAGTGATGAGCATGAATTGCCAATTCACCATCACCACCACCATGTACACCGCAAGCTATTGGCATTAGCTGGTTTGGCACTGATTTGCCACCACTTGAAAGATTAGGAGTATTTAAAAAATGATCTGCAGGGATGCAGATCATTTTTTTGATTTCTAGATGGGGACTGGGGGAGATAGTTAGCCAGGCGGATTTTTGACGCGGGATTCCCCCAACATTAGTTAGCCAGACGGATTTTTGACAGTCGATTCCCCCAACATTAGTTAACCAAGGCTGTTTTTGTGTTTTGATTCCCCCAATATTAGTTAGCCAAGGCTGTTTTTGAGGTTGGATTCCCCCTAATGTAGTTAGCCAAGGGGATTTTTTGCAGTTGATTCCCCCAATATTAGTTAGCCAAGGGTATTTTTGGCGATGGATTCCCCCAATATTAGTTAGCCATGGACTTTTTGGATGATGGATTTCCTCAAACGTTGTCAGCCATGGACTTTTTGGATGATGGATTCCCTCAACCGTTGTTAGCCAAAGACTTTTTTACAAAAAAGCCTAGTAAACCAGCAGGCCAATTCCAAGGAAGACCAGGCAGATCACGAATTGCAGGATCAGCTGCTTCCAAATGAACTTGAACCAGCGGTCAAAGCCGATGTTGACCATGGCCAGAGACATCAAAATCAGCCCAACTGGCGCAATCAAGCCGATGTAGCCCTGCCCCCAGTTGTAAGCATCTATCACGCTGGCCCGGTCAACCCCAACGACGTTGGCCAAAGGTGCCATGATTGGCATCGACAGGACTGCCAGGCCAGATGATGACTGGATGAAGAAGCCGAGTACGATGTAAATCAAGAACAGCACCCAGACAAAGGCCAGCTTATTCATCCCCGTGATTTGTTTGCTGAAAAAGTACATGATCGTGTCACTGGTGTGGCTGTTGTCCATGACGATGGAAACGGCGCGGGCTAGACCAACCGTCAAGGCAACGCCCAGCAGGTCGGCAGCACCGTTTACGAAACTTTCCATAAACTTGTGCTCAGACAAGCCAGAGACCAGGAAGAGCAGGTAGGATACGGCCAAAAAGACGACCGCAATTTCAGTGAAGTACCAGCCCTTGCTCTGGACGCCCCAGATCATGACTAAGAAGCCAGCCACAAAGGTAAGGAGCGTCAGCTTTTGTCTAATGGTAAAGCTGCTCTTTTCCTGATTATTGGACAAGTCGAGGTACTTTTTCTTGTTTTCCTCGTATTGGTCGTAGACCAGCGACTTGGATGGATCCTTTCTAACTTTTTCCGCGTAAATGATGGTGTAGATCATCCCGCAAGCGACGCTGACCAGCAGCATGACGATACGGAGCGGCAGGGCCCGGGCAAAGTTAACGCCGGCAGTGTTTGACGCGATCACGGTTGAGAAGGGGTTGATGGTGGAAGCCAGGGTCCCCAAGGTGGTGCCGAGGAAGATCGTGGCCACCACGGTCATCGTGTCATAGCCCGCTTCCAAAAAGACCGGGATCAGCATTGGGTAAAAGGCCATAGTTTCTTCGGCCAGGCCAAAAGTGGTCCCGCCGAGGGCAATCAGGCCCATGACGATTACGATTAGAAAAATCTGCTTGCCCTTGATATGGTTTGACAGGGCCTGCATCCCGGAGTTGATGGCGCCGTTAGCATAAACGACCCCGATAATCCCGCCCAGGATCAGGATAAAGGTGATGATGTCGATGGAATCAGCAATCCCTTGGACCTGGGAGGTCAAAAATTCCTTAATCGCCTCCCAGATGGTGGGCTTTTTCATCTTGATCCGCTTGTATGAGCCAGGAATGGCGACCGGCTTATAGATGGTGCCGTCGATCAGCTTTTTGGCATCGATCTGAACCTTGTATTTGTCAAGGGTGGCTTGGGTAGCCGGCTCGTGCTTTACCTTGCCGCTAGGCTCAGTGATGGCGAAGTCCTTTCTTGAGCTTTCATATGAGACCGTCGCGTAGTTGCCGGCGGGTATGAAGAAGGTCAAGACTTGGACCATAAACAAAACAATGATGATAACGGAATAAGCGGTTGGAAATTGGTGCTTGCGCCGCTTTTTCTCTTTCTTAAACATGATAAATCACATCCTTATTTTTCCTCAAAACATCTCTTACACTTTTATTGTAAAAACAATTCCCAAATTATAGCAAGCGCTTTCAGCAAAGACTAAGCTAACTTTTACCTGGTTTTAAGTTGATTTTTAGGTAAAAAGCTAACTGAGAGTTAGGGCATGGAGGGTAGGTTCCCCCTGATCTAGGTAGCCAAGGCGTTTTTTGAGTTTGAATTCCCCCTGATGTAGGTAGTCAAGGCGTTTTTGGCACGGGATTCCCTCAAATGTTGTTAGCCATGGACTTTTTGGACGATGGATTCCCTCAACCGTTGTTAGCCATGGATATTTTGGGTGACGGATTCCCTCAAATGTTGTTAGCCATGGACTTTTTGGGCGATGGATTCCCTCAAATGTTGTCAGCCAAGGCAGTTTTGGAGTTTGGAATCCCCCTAATGTAGTTAGCCAAGAACTTTTTTCAGTCAAGCTTCCCCCTAATATCCGCAGCCATAAAAAAAGAAGCCATAATTGGCTTCTTTGGTACTAGATTTCGGCTAAAGACAGGCAGGGCGTGGCCATTTTTAGCATTTTAGACAATTGGTAGATCCGGGGCGCTAGCAAGCCGTTGTCTTTCAGCAGCTGCTCATTTTCAAAAAAGCCCCGCGGCAGGCCATCGTAGGCGACTTGCCCACCGGCCATGACGCAGATCCGGCTGCCCATCTCGGCCACCCAATCCATGTCGTGGCAGATCATGATGATCGTTTTTCCTTCATTGATAAGCTCGTTAAAAATCTGACTGACCAGCTGCCGGCTGGGGTAGTCCAGACACATCAGCGGCTCGTCAAATAGGTAGATGTTGGGGTCAAGAGCCAGCACGGTGGCGAGGGTCAGGAGCTTTTTATCAGACAAGGACAGGTCGTAGGGATTCAGGTCCTTGAATTTGGTTAGGCCTAAGCGGTCCAGGGTGGCCATGGTGCGCTGTTCGACTTCGGCTTCTGGCAATTTCAATTGTTCTAAGCCCCAGGCGACTTCCTTGTAGACTGTCGAATTAAAGATCTGGTCGTTGGGGTCCTGGAAGGTGTAGCCGATCTTGGTCAGGCGGCCGTCTGCCAAAAAGTTTTGCAAATTTTCACCGTCAAAATCAATCTCCCCAGCAAAATCGATGAGACCAGCAACGGCTTTGAGCAGGGTGCTTTTGCCCGCACCATTTTGCCCGATCAGGGTGGTCAGGCCGGGCGCAAAGACGTACTCCGGCAAATCCAGGGAAAAAGGGGAGCCTGGGTAGGAATATTGTAAGTTCTTAATCGTGATTTCCATAAGCAGCAGCTTTCATTAATTCATCAGCGGTGACAGGATAGTGGCCGTCAAATTTGTAGCCCAATTTTTCGCCCATTAAAAAGGCGGTAGGCTTGGCTACTTGTTGGTCACTGGCAAATTTCATGAAAACATCGGCTGGCTTGCCAGTCATTTGCAATTCGCCGTCTTCTAAGATCCACAATTGGTCACAGACCTCGGCCAGGTCATCGACTTCGCTAGAGGCGATAATGACGGGGCAATCCAGCTCTTTCAGCCAGGCAAAAAAGTGCTGCCGGCCCAGAGGGTCCATCTGGCTGGTGGGGTCATCGAGCAAGAGGAGGTCCGGCTTTAAGGCGATGATCGAAGCGATGGCTAGACGCTGAATTTGGCCACCGGATAGGGCAGTCGGAGCCTGGCTTAAAAAGTCTTCCAAGTCTAATTTTTGGGCGACGTCGGTAACTCTTTTTTCAATTTCGTTTTCTTCCAGGCCCTGGTTGTAAAGGCCGAAGGCAATCTCATCAAAAACGGTGTCGGCCATGCCGGACAGTTGACTAGCAGGGTCTTGGAGAACTAGGCCAATTTGCTTGTCAGCCAGCCAAGCCGCTAAGTCTTGGCCGTCCAAGGTGATTGTGCCGCTTTTTTCCGCCGGGATGACCTGGTCCAAGATGCCAGCCAGGAGGTAGAGCAGGGTGCTTTTGCCGGCGTGGCTGGGGCCGATCAGGCCGACTTTGTTGATCTCACTGTGAATGGTGAGATTTTTTAAAGCCAGCTCGTCAAAGCCGGCGTAGTTGAGGCTGACCTGGTCAAAGGCTACTTGCAGACGATTTCCCATATTTTGACTCCCACTAATAATAGGCTTAAAAAGGTTAACAGCCGGTGGCAGACCCGGTCTTGCCAGTAAGTTCTCTCCAGTTTTGGCACCCGGCGAACTGGGCTGTCGTAGCCGCGCAGCTCTAGCGAGATCGACCGGTTCATGGCTTCTTGGAAGCTTTTGACGATCAAGGGGACGAGGACTGGCATTAAGGTCTTGGCCTTAGACCAGAGGCTCTTAGCCGGCTGGATCCCGCGCGCTTTCTGGGCAAAGCGGATTTTTTGCAAATTCCGGTGCATCTGGGGCAGGATGTAGCAGACCGACATCAAGACGTAGACCTGTTTGAAAGAGAGACCGCTTTTTTCCAAATAACGAGAATTTTCAGAAAGCGTGGTGGTTTCGATGAAAAAGCTCGTGGAAAAAATGATTACCAGGATGCGCGAGCCTAGTAAGAGAGCGTGCTTTAGGCCTTCTTGGTAAAAGGCGAGCGTTCCAAGCTGAAAGGCGACCGTTTGGTTGCTCGGCCAAAAAAGTCCCTGGATGATCACCATGGTGACGATGATAAAGAGGCTGAAAGCCGTCATCGCCCAGAGGGACTTTTTGGTCGGCAGGGCAAAAACCAGGGCCAGGGTGAAGACCAAGACGATGCCCGCTTCCACCAGGTTCTGGGCGCAAAAGGCTGCCAGAGTGAAAAAGAGGATCAAGAGGAGCTTGGTCACGGGGTCAACGCTAGCCGTGGAACTAGCAGACTTGGCCGCATCCATTAGCGGTTCCCCTTGAAAAAGTATACTAGGCGCTTAGGCATTTGCTTGTAGATGAGGTAGGCCAAGTAGGCGACGATGACCTTGTCCAGGAGATCTAAGACGAATTCGTCAGCAAAAGAAGCGATCCAGATGTTGATGTGGTGGGCAGTCATGTAGGCAAAAAGTGCGTCGCCCCAAGCAATGCCAGTTTGTCCGCCCCAGAAGATGACGTTGAGCGGGGTGGAAATAACGGATGAAACCAGGGCAATCACGATGGCAGCTGGCAGCACCTTGCCGGCCTTGTCGAAGTAGCCTTTTTCATAAAGAATGCCGACAGCCAGGCCAATGCCGATGCTAGTTAAGCAATAAACGGTGGAGATTGGCGACAGGGTCAGGCCGTAGATGATGTTGTTGATGAAGCCGCTGATGGCGCCGGCGACGGGGCCGGCCAACATGCTGGCTAAAAAGGTGCCAAGTGACCCCAGCCAAACCGGGAGCTTCAAGCCTTCGGCGAAGGCCTTAGCCACATAGTTGATGCCGACAGCGGCCGGGATCAGTGTCATCGTTGCTGCTGTCAGGCGAAACTTCCACATACTGCGATTTTCATTCTTAGCTTCCATGAATTAAATACCTCGTTGAGAAATAGATTACTTGCTATGTCTCATTAGCTGCGCAGGGAAATGAGCAACCATCTTATAAAAGTAAAGGTAACCTTTACTTTTACCCAGGTGATTTACTGAAATCTTAGCACTGCTTTTGGAGCTTGACAAGTTCTTTTTTACACATTTTTAACGGGAATGGTGTTTCGGGTTTAATGAACAAGCGGTTACAATAGCGGTAATATGGGAGATTCGCTTTTGGGGAAGATTTTTTTACTTGGTAAAAAGATCACAAGGGTTGGGGTGCGTTAGTTACTAAAAAGTGCGGCGAGGGTGTGTTAAAATCGTGAGTAGTTACTAAAAAGTGCGAGATGGTTCCGCAAATTTTAGTAACTAGACGGTATTTGGCGAGATTGAGACGCATTTTTTAGTAACTAGACGGTATTTGGCGAAGTCGCTGCGCAAATTTTGGAAACTGCAGACATAGCGCTTGCAGGTAACCAAGGTGAATGCTATGTTAAAGATATAACCTTGCTATTATTTTCGGGAGAAAAAGCACATGGAAAAAGAGGAAAAATCGCTAAGAAGCTATTTCACCGACCAGTGGAAACCGCTGGCCGTAGTGACGGTTTCTGGCATTATCTACAACGTCGGCATGGCAGCCGGGCCCTGGTTTGAAGGGCAGCTGGCCCAGTGCCTGCTCAATATCTTGGAGAAAAAGACAACCTATTTCACCATGGTCCGCCTGGCTCTAGGCTATGTTTTGACCATTTTCCTGGTCCAGTTCATGCGCTACTTAAAGCGTCTTTATGTCCGCAAGTTTGCCAACCGGACAATTTTGACCCTGCGGAGCCAGCTTTACTATGCCTTGCTGACTGGGCAAAAGCAGACCGATATCGGGGACGTGATGACTAAGGCCCTGTCTGACGCGGATGACTGCGCGGAAGGGATGCGGAAGTTTACGACGGAAATTTTTGACACAGGCGTGGTCATGGTCGTTTATCTTTGCATGCTATTTGCTTATGACTGGCGGTTGACCCTGCTCGTCTTGATCTTCCCGCCGCTAGCCTATGTTTTGGCAGCCGGCTTGAAAAAGCCCGTCACCACTAGCGTGGCCAATGCCAAAAAGGCAACAGGGGAGCTTAACAAGGCGACTTTAGACCGGACGCAAAACGCCTTAACTTACCGGATTTTTGGCGTTGAAGACAGCCAAAATCGCCACTACGAAAGGTATCTGAAGAACTACGAGCAAAAGCAGATCAAGGCTGGCGTCTTGATCAACGTGGCTGAGCCGCTTTATTACATTGTTTCTTCCATCAGCTTTATTTTGATTATTTATTTAGGTGGCAAAAATGTCCTGGGCCAGGGCTGGCAAGCCTGGAACCTGGCAGCTTTTTCCACTTATTTGGCTTGCTTTGGCAAGCTGGCTGTTAAGTCCTCCCACGCCGCCAACCTCTTCAATGCCGTGCAAAAAGCGGAGGTATCTTGGCACCGGATCAAGCCGCTCTTAAATCAAGAAGCGGCCCCAGCAAAGCAGGTTGCTAAGAGCGGGGACTTACAAATCAAGGACTTGGCCTTTTCCTGGGATCAAAAGCCGCTTTTGCAAAAAGTCAGTCTCACTGCGAAACCGGGCCAAATCGTGGGCATTACGGGACCTGTTGCTTGCGGCAAATCGACCTTGGGAAGAATCTTTTTGGAAAAAATTCCTTACAAAGGTTCTGCTAGCTTGGGCGGACAGGAGGTTAAGGACTTGTTGGATAAAGTGGTCCTCTGCTCCTACCAAGGGCACCAGCCCCAGCTTTTCTCAGCCTCAATTGCCGATAATATAACTTTGGGACAAAAAGAAGATCTAACTTTAGACCAGGTGCTAGGCGATGCCAATCTGACTCCCGACTTAAAGGAAATGCCTAATGGCGCAGATACCGAAGTGGGTGACCGCGCCCAGCTTTTGTCAGGTGGGCAAGCCGCCCGCGTTGCTTTAGCTCGGGCTCTTTACTTTAAGCGGCCGCTCTTAGTTTTAGACGATCCCTTTGCCAGCGTCGATGAGGACACTGCTCAGCATATCTTGGCTGCCTTGAAGACAAACTACCAAGATCGGATTATCTTGCTGATTTCTCACCGGTTAGAGTTCTTTCCGCAGCTGGATTCCGTTCTTTATCTAGACGGTGACCAGACCCGTTTTGGAACTCATGCTGAATTAATCGCCGAATCGCCGGGTTACCGTAAGCTCTTTGAAGGGGGTGAGGCAAATGCCAAGTAAAAAAGCGTCGCCAATCAAGGTTTTCGCCAAAGCCATTGGCCACTATCCTGGACTGACTCTATGTTTAATCTTGGTTATCGTGCTCGATGTGGTGGCTGCCTTAGCGCCGCCGCTTCTTTTAGGGAAAATCGTCGACAGCCTGACGACTACTTCTGCTCAGTTGCTTTTGTATAGCGGCCTAGCCTATTTTGCTAGCTTGCTTTTGGCCAAGCTGCTGGAGGCGGTCCGCGAGGGGATGATCACTGTTTGGGGCGAAAAATTGACCCACGAAATTCGCTCGCAGATGGCTGCCAAATTAAAAAAGCTGCCGGCTAGCTACTACGCTCAAGAGGGGAGCGGCAGTCTGGTATCACGCTTTGTCAACGATGTTGATACTCTGGAAGACCTTTTTTCATCTGGCATCGTCAACATGATTGCTGACTTGGCGTCAGTCATTGGGATTGTGGTAGTCATCTTTAGTAAAAGCGTGGGACTTGGCATTTTGCTCTTGCTATTTTTGCCGATCGTCTGGCTCTTTACGGTTAAGATTCAGCAAAAGTCATACAGAGCCCAGTTGGACAACCGGAAGGCAATCGCTGACGCCGACCGGGTTCTGCCGGAAACAACAGCCAACCTCTTGACCATTCACCTCTACCGGGCGCAAAGCTTCATGAAGCGCCACTATGAAAAAATCCTCAAGAGAAGCTTTGATGCTATGCAGCAGTCTAACTTCTGTGACTCCGTTTATTCACCAGTCGTCATTTTCATCCAAGCAGTCTTAACCGGCTTGATGCTTCTGCTTGCCAGTCTGGGCGGGCCTTGGCAGAGCTTTTTCGGCATCAGTGCCGGGACAGCCGTCGCCATCATTGCCTACGTCGGCCAGGTCTTTACCCCACTGTCCTCAATCGGGATGGAAATCCAAAACATCCAAGCCGCGGCGGCCGGCAGCCAGCGGATTGCCAACTTTTTAAGCGCGAAGGAGCGGCCTGAAGAGACTGAAAGTTTAGGAAATAACGCTAAAGCTGAAAGAAGCAACAGTCTTCCTGCCATTGAGATCAAAGATCTAACTTTTGCCTACCCGAATGGCAAAAAGATTTTTGACCACTTTAACTTGATGATTCGTGAAGGAGAGAAGGTCACCCTGAAAGGGCGGACCGGTGCCGGCAAGAGCACCCTTTTTAAGTTGATCTTGGGCCTATATGCTCCGCAAGGAGGAAGCATCAAGATTTTGGGTCAAGACGTCCAGACCCTGCCAGATAACCAAAAGCGCCAGCTATACGGCTGCGTTGAGCAGACTTTCCAGCTGATCGACGGGAATCTGGGCGAGCAGATCAGCCTAAGAGATCCAGCAATTAGCGAACAAGAAATCTGGCAGGCACTGGAAACTGTGGGCCTGACCGATGCGGTTAAAAAGCTGCCGGATGGCCTAAACAGCCGCGTGACCAATGCGACATTTTCCCATGGCCAAATGCAGCTGCTGACCATTGCCCGGGCGATTTCAGCCAAGCCGCGCCTGCTTTTATTTGATGAAATTACGGCTAATTTAGACCGGGAAACCGAAAATCGTCTGCTGGAAGCACTGGAGAGGGCCAGCCAGGGCAAGACTCTTTTGTCCATTTCTCACCGGACCGAGTTGCTTAAGGATGGGCGGATTATTGAGATTAAAAGAAATAATCACAATTAGCTAATTGCTGTTATCTAATAATCCATATAAAAGATCTGGTTTATTTCCAATTAAATATAGCTAATTTTCCCTAAAACCAGCAAAATAGGCCTTTTCACAAGATAATCATTATCCTATAATTAAGGCGACGGCTCGATTGCCAACTGACTGAAAAGAGGCCCGGAAAGTAAATGAATTTCAATTTTCAGATTTGAAAAAGCTTTCGCAGCTTTTTAGCGAAACAGTTAATCCAGGTGTCGTGGGCCATGAAGAGCATTGGGAAAACCCGCGCCATATTAGGAAAAACAACCATTATTAGGAATGTAATTCGGACCGTAGTTAAAACTTTTTGGGAAAAATGTGATAACGATGGAAGAAAGAAAAAAGACTAAGGACCGAGCAATTAAGGCCCTCAACCAGGAACTAGAAGGCAACGAGACCGCCTTTCGATCGTACTTAAATTCAGATTTATTTTTACAAGTGGTAGCCACCAACAATGTTTGGATGGGTATTGCGGTATCATTTTTAGTCAGCCTAATTGGCTGCCTTGGCTTATTTGGCTTAAGCAGCTCTTTTGCAGGAAGGCCAGCAATCTTATATGTGCCTAGCGAGCTGGTTTACTATTTGTTGTTACTAGTCAACCTGCCGCACCTTCTTTTGCTCTATTATTTCACGCAAAATGGAGCAAAGTTTCAGGCAATTACCCGAATTCGCTGGTGTTATGGCAACTTGATGGTAAATGCCATTTTATCGGGCATAACCATTTACAGCACCCAGATCGGCAGCAGCTTTCTCTTTGAAACAGTTTTGATCATGATTGCCATCTGCTGTTTGCCTTATTACCACAAGTGGTATGGCTTTTTGCTAGTAATTCTTAGCTTTAGCTCAGCCATGCTGGTATTAATGGAAACCCGTATCAGGCTAGCCTGGCAGGACCAGTATGATATCTTTCTTTTTTACCTGATTTGCCAGGTAATTATTATCCTCAGAAGACGTTGGTTTAGACGGTCGTCTTGGTACAACTATGTAGTTAACGAAACTAGCGGCCAGCTCTTTTTAAGGAGCCGGACTGATGAGTTAACAGGTCTGGCCAACCGGATGGCCCTGCGTGAGGACTTCCCCAATTACCTTCGGCAAAACTTGGGCATTGCCATGATCGACTTGGATGACTTCAAGTATTTTAACGACCATTATGGCCACGCTTACGGGGATCTGGTCTTGCAGAAGCTGGGCCAGTTTTTGATGGACAATGTGGCCAACCACCATGTCCACTGTTACCGCTATGGGGGTGACGAAGCCCTGATTATGGCCACAGGCACAGAAGAGAATGATTTTGTCGAGCAGCTACTCTTAGTCCAGTGGAACTATGCTAAAATGAACAAGAACCTGGAAAGCCCAGCCACTTTGAGCATCGGCTACTGCACCGGGATAGTTGATTCTGAAGAAGAGCTAAGAAACGCCATTAAGCAGGCAGACGCGAGCTTGTACCAAGCTAAAAAGCAGGGCAAGAACAAGGTACTGGGGCAGGCTTTCCAAGCGTAAGCAAAGCAAGAGAATAATAAGTGAGGATCCATGTATACTTACCAAAGACCAGAAGATATCAAGATTTACCGCTATTTGACCTTAGACGCAGTCAACGCTGCCTTAGCCAAGCTGAAGGCGGAAAAGGGCATTGTCCTAGAAGCCCAGGCAACGGTGGGCACGGCTGGCAATTTTGTCACAGAAAACAACGGCGTTTTTGACATCGATTACCAACTGGTGGTCAGCAAGCTGCCAGAAGATTTGTCAGCAGCTGAGCTTTTAGAAACCGTTAAAGAGGTATTGCCAAGAGAAATGGCCAGCAAGTTTGAAGCTGGTCGTCCTTGTGACCAAGCTCTGACCTTTTTACATCGGGCTAAAAAATCCGGCAAGGTCAACTTTAAGGTTGACTTGACCGTTGTAAAAAAGGCCGACGGGGAAGAAAGCCGCTTAGTTGAAAAAGACGGTCAGGGCGCCTGGAGCGAAGCCTTTAACTACCGCTTTTTGACGATTGAAGAAGAAACCATCAAGGACTGGGACCAGTGGGAAGATGTTCGAGAAGAATATTTGAAGCTGAAAAATGATCGCCCTGACGACTTGTCCATTGACCTTTACCGGCAGGCAGTAGAAAATATTTATGGTTAGTTTTTTGAAAAAATAGATTTCGGAATAAGAAAAGTGACTGAAGAAAAGAAACGTAGAGAAATCAAGTTAATCGCAACCGACATGGACGGCACATTGGTCAATGATCAAAAAGAAGTGCCGGCATCTTTTGATAACTGGGTCTTGTCTCACCCGGACCAGCAGATGGTGATTGCCAGTGGCCGGCCTTATTACACTAACGAGGAACTTTTTTCCAAGATCAAGGACCACTTGATCTTCATCGGCGATAACGGCGGCGTCATCTACCAGCAAGGGCAAGTTCTGGCCAAAAGTGGCCTGACCAGCGAAGAAGCAGCCTTTTGCCTGAACCTTTTTAAAGATGATCCAATTGCCAGTCCAATCTTGTGCGGGCTCAAAGAAGGGATCAGCCATGATCCTAAAGACGACAAGAACTTTTTGAAGCAGCTGGACACTTACTATATCAAGCGCCGCTACTCCGAAGACTTGGCAAAAGAAGTGGACAGCGACGAAATCATCAAGGTGTCGGTCTACTTCGGCGACCGGGATGCCGAAAGTCGCTTTAAAAAATTGCCACCGATGCCGGCCGACATGGACGCCGTTTTGGCCGGACCAGAATGGATCGACTTCGTCAATAAAGACGCCAACAAGGGCACGGCCTTGACCAAGATTGCCAAGATGAAGGGGATTCCTGAAGATGAAGTCATGGCTTTTGGCGACTACTTAAACGACTACACCATGTTGCAAGCAGCAGGCTTGTCCTACGCCATGGTCAACGGACACCCGGATTTAAAGGCGATTGCCGACGAAATTGCCCCAAGCAACAACGAAGAAGGGGTTATGCAGGTTTTGCGGCAGCTGTTTGATTAGAGCAAAAGTAAATAGACCAAAGAAAAAGCTTGGTTCACCAGTGGTGAATCAAGCTTTTCATTCTGCTTAAAAAGTAAAAAAATGTTCGGCTTGCGTTCTGAACTTTTGTTCGATATACTTAACTTAGTCAGGGCTACTTCTTGATCTGTCCCTTAGACTTTTTATACCAGTAGTAGAGGCCAAATGGTACCAGGTTTTCGTTCCCATTCAGGATCCGCTTGATGTTGGCCCGGTGGCTCCACCAAATCAGGATCACCAAGACGCCAGACATGATGGTCAAGAAGCTGTCATGGAAGAAGAAGCTGGAAATAAAGATCAAGATGACTGAAATCAGACTGCTCATGGAGACCATGCTGGTGATGAGCAAGAGAGGGATAAAGAAGCAGGCACACAGGCCAAAGAACTTGACATTGTAGCCTAAGAGGAAACCAGCCGTCGTCGCTACGGCCTTGCCGCCCTTGAACTTGAGGAAGATCGAGAAGGCATGGCCCAAGATGGCTGCCGCCCCAAAGACCAAGCAGTAGTGGTGATCGCCTAGATGGAAGATCACTGGCAGGCTGGTCGCTAGGGTCCCTTTAAAGAAGTCCACTAAGAAGACGACCGTGCCGGCTTTTGGCCCTAAAACCCGAAAAGTATTGGTCGTTCCGATGTTATGTGAGCCATACTCACGGATGTCTTTGTGGTAAAATAGTTTTCCGACTAGCACGCCCGTCGGAAATGAACCGATCAAATATGCTAAAATTAGTAGTAATGCAAATTTTATTGCAAACATTGTATCAACTCCGTTTATTCTGTCTTAGTTATTTTAACAAATAACGGCCATAATTGATATGATGTTCAACAAACTTGGAGAGGATGTATATTTTTGGCAAAGAATACCTATGACGATTCTTCAATCCAGATCCTGCATGGCCTGGAAGCCGTCCGCAAGCGGCCCGGCATGTACATTGGATCAACCGATATTCATGGCTTAAACCAGTTAGTCTATGAAATCGTCGACAACTCCGTTGACGAAGCCATGGCTGGCTACGGTAAGGAAATCAACGTTACCATTCACGAGGACAACTCCGTGACTGTGCAAGACTTTGGGCGGGGGATGCCAACGGGGATGCACGCTTCTGGCCGGCCAACCATTGAAGTCATCTTGACGGTTCTGCACGCCGGCGGGAAGTTTACTGAACAAAACTACAAGACTTCCGGTGGTTTGCACGGGGTTGGGTCTTCCGTCGTTAACGCCCTGTCCACCTACATGAAGGTGCACGTGGTCCGCGATGGCAAAGCCTATGAGGAAGAATTTCAAAATGGGGGCCAGCCAATCGGCACCTTGAAGTGCCTGGGCAAGACCAATGAGAAGACCGGGACGACTATTACCTTTAAGCCGGACCCGATGATTTTTTCTACGACTAAATATAACTACGAAACTATCGCCGAAAGAATTCGCGAATCTGCCTTCTTGCTCAAGGGCGTTAAGTTCGCCTTGACCGATGAGCGTGAGCCAAATCACCACGAAGTCTTCCAGTTCGATGATGGGATTGAAAGCTTCGTGTCTTACCTAAACGAAGGCAAGGGGACCATCGGCAAGGTCTTCTACTTTGAAGGCCAGCAAGACGGGATGGAAGTGGAATTTGCCGGTCAATACAGCGATTCTTACTCAGAAAACTTCGTGTCTTTCGTTAACAACGTCCGCACCGCTGATGGTGGTTCCCACGAAGTGGGGGCTAGAAGCGGCTTCACCCGGGCCTTTAACGACTATGCCAAAAAGCAGGGCCTGCTAGGCAAAAAGGACAAGCTGGACGGGTCAGACTACAGAGAAGGCCTTAGTGCAGTTTTGTCCATCAAGATCCCAGAAGAAATGCTGGAATTTGAAGGGCAGACCAAGGGCAAGCTGGGGACCCCGCAAGCTCGAAGCGTGGTCGACTCCATCGTCTACGAAAAGATGTCCTACTACCTGATGGAAAACGGGGAATGGGCCCAGGAACTGGTTAAAAAGGCTCAGCGGGCTAGAGATGCCCGTGAAGCGGCCAAGAAGGCTAGAGACGAATCTCGAAACGGCAAAAAGCGCCGCAAGAAGGAAGTCTTGTCGGGTAAATTAACTCCCGCTCAATCCCGTAACCCCAAGAAAAACGAACTCTTCTTGGTCGAAGGGGACTCCGCTGGTGGGTCTGCCAAGCAGGGTAGAGACCGGCGCTTCCAAGCCATTTTGCCTTTGCGCGGGAAAGTTTTGAACACCCAAAGAGCCAAACTGGCTGACATCTTCAAAAATGAAGAAATCAACACCATGATCCACACCATTGGTGCCGGCGTTGGCACGGAATTCAAGGTGGAAGACTCCAACTACGACAAAGTCATCATCATGACTGACGCGGACGACGACGGGGCCCACATCCAGATTCTGCTCTTGACCTTCTTCTACCGCTACATGCGGCCGATGATTGAGCAAGGCAAGATCTATATCGCCCTGCCGCCGCTTTACCGCATTAGTAAGAAAGACACCAACCTTTA
>NZ_JBJFHB010000025.1:27347-32435 GCF_051893255.1 Lactobacillus sp.
AACGTCAAGTTCCGCCTCGGGGATGAAGAATCGATTTTAGACAAAGTTAACAACTAGGAAAGGTGGTTATTAGATGCCGGAAACTCAGGAACGAATTCGGGAGATGCCTCTTGAACAAGTGATGGGAGAAAGGTTTGGCCGCTACTCAAAATACATTATTCAAGAAAGAGCCCTGCCCGACATTCGTGACGGCTTAAAGCCGGTCCAGCGCCGGATTCTCTATGCCATGTACCGGGATGGCAATACGGCTGACAAGCCGTTTAAGAAGGCTGCCAAGGCCGTCGGTAACATCATGGGTAACTATCACCCGCACGGGGATAGTTCCATTTATGGCGCCTTGGTCTTCCTGTCTCAAGACTGGAAGATGAGAGAGCCTCTGATTGAAATGCACGGGAACAACGGGTCCATGGACGGGGACAGCCCGGCTGCCATGCGTTATACCGAATCCCGCTTGTCCAAGATTTCCAATGTCTTGCTGGAAGACATCGACAAAGAAACGGTGCCGATGGTCTTGAACTTCGACGACACGGCCTATGAGCCAACCGTTTTGCCGGCGCGCTTCCCTAACCTGTTGGTTAACGGGTCAACTGGGATTTCTTCTGGGTACGCCACGGAAATTCCGCCGCATAACTTAAGTGAAGTCTTAGACGCGACCATTCATCTCTTGAAGCACCCTGATGCAACGCTGGACGACTTGATGGAATTCGTCAAGGGGCCGGACTTCCCAACTGGCGGGATCGTCATGGGCACCAAGGGGATCAAGGATGCCTACCTGACGGGCAAAGGCCGGATCCAGGTCCGGGCCAAGACCCAGATTGAAGAAATCCGCGGCCACCGCCAGCAGATTGTGGTGACGGAAGTCCCTTACCTGGTCAACAAGTCCCAACTGGTCAAGAAGATCGACGAAATCCGGGTCAGCCGGGACCTTGACGGGATCAGTGAAGTTCGGGATGAAACCGACCGCCATGGTTTGTCCATCGTCATCGAACTGAAAAAAGACGCCGATGCCCAAAACATCCTGAACTACCTGTTAAAGAACACTGACTTGCAGGTTTCCTACAACTTCAACATGGTCGCTATCGACCACATGACCCCGGTGCAAGTGGGCTTAAAGCGGATCTTAGAAGCCTACTTGGAACATGCGGAAGAAGTTCTGACCAAGCGGACCAAGTTTGACTTAGGCAAGGCCAAGGATAGATTGGAAATCATCCAAGGCTTGATCAAGGCCATGTCTATCTTAGACCAGGTCATCAAGACCATTCGGGCTTCTAAGAATAAGGCTGATGCCAAGAAGAACCTGGTCAAGGAATTTGACTTCTCAGAAAGACAAGCCGAAGCCATCGTCAGCTTGCAACTTTACCGCTTAACCAATACCGACGTCTTGGCTCTGCAGAAAGAACAAAAGGAACTGGAAGCTAAGATTGCGGCTTTTGAAAAGATTTTGGCGGATCCGAAGGTGCTGCAAAAAGAAATCATCAAAGAACTGACCGCAGTCAAGAAAGAATTCGGCAACCCGCGCCGGACCCAAATCAGCGATGAAACTGCTAAGGTTGAAATCGACGAAAAGGCCCTGATTGCTGAAGAAGACGTCCGCGTTTTGGTCAGCCGGGACGGCTATATCAAGCGCTCATCCATGCGGTCCTACCAGTCAACCGAGTCTGGCGATAATGGCTTGCCAGAAACCGACCGGGTGGTCTATGAAGGCACCTTGTCGACTTTGACCAACCTCTACCTTTTCACCAATTACGGGAACTTGATCTACCGGCCAGTCCACGAACTGACGGAAACCAAGTGGAAGGATGTTGGTCAGCACCTGTCCCAAGAACTGGGCTTAGCCGCCGATGAACAAATCATCCAAGTATATGCCTTAGAAAAATTGGATGACGCGGATGCGGCCTTTTTGATGGCCACAAACGATGGCTTTATCAAGCAAGTGGCCTTAAGTGACCTGCAGCCAACCAGAACCTACCGGTCTCGCGCCATCATGGCCATGAAGCTGAAGACGGACACGTCTCGCGTCATTATGGTTGACCTGGTTAAACCGAGTGAAGAGCGTGAAGTCGTGCTCTTGACCAACCAAGCCTTTGGTCTTCGCTATGATTTGTCAGAAGTCCCAATGATTGGGGCTAGAGCTGCTGGGGTTAAGGCCATCAACTTGAAAGACGACGACTACGTCGTTGCCTGCTATGCCTTTGATCCAGCCTATACAGACCTCTTAAAGCTGGGGCTCATTACCCAAAGAGGGGCCTTTAAGCAGATGAAGCTGGACTTGATCGGCAAGACAACCCGGGCTAAACGGGGCGTCCTGGTCCTAAGAAACCTTAAGACCAAGCCGCACCGGCTGGTAGCTGCCAAGTTCTATGGCCAAGACCATGAACTGACCCTAATTACTTCCAGCATGAGAAAGCAGGTCATCCGGACTTGCGACCACCCACTGGGTGACCGGCAGTCAAACGGCTCCTTCGTCATCGACGTCACGACCGACGGTGAGCCAAGAGAGCTGCTTTTGGGCAAGCCGCTGACTAGCGCTGAAGCTGACACTAGCCGCCTATTTTAGACAAATAGGATAAGAAATAAGAAAAAAGCTTAAAAGCTATAAAAAGAATACAAAAAGTGATAAACAAATCTCTTGTTTTCTAGTAGACTTAAATAAGAGAGAAAAAATTAGCTTTTTAGAAGGGAAATTCCAAGATGGAAAAAGAACTTATTTTTGGTCACAGAAACCCAGACACTGACGCAATCGGCACTGCCATTGCTTACTCATACTTCCAAAACCAAAAGGGCTACAACACTGAAGCTGTAGCCTTGGGCGAAGCTAACGACGAAACTAGCTTTGCTTTGAAGAAGTTTGGCTTTGAAGCACCACGTGTTGTCAAGACGGTTGCTAACGAAGTTAACGCCATTATGCTGGTTGACCACAACGAACCACAACAAAGCGTTGAAGACCGCGACAAGGTTAAGGTTACCCACGTTATCGACCACCACCGGATCAGCAACTTCGCCACTATCGACCCACTTTACTACCGGGCAGAACCAGTTGGCTGTACTTCAACTGTTTTGTGGGAAATGTTCAAGGAACAAGACATGGAAATCCCAGCTAACATTGCTGGTATTATGTTAAGTGCCATCATTTCTGACACCCTGTTGCTCAAGTCACCAACCACCACTGACATCGACAAGGAAGCTGTAGAAGACCTGGCTAAGATCGCTGGCGTTGACTACAAGGAATACGGCTTGGAACTTTTGAAGGCCGGCACCAACATCGCTGCTAAGTCAGTTGAAGAATTGATCGACCTTGACGCTAAGAGCTTTGAACTTGGCGGCAAGACTGCTCGCATCGGTCAAATCAACGTTGTTGACGTTCCAGAAGCTTTGGAACGGAAAGATGGCTTCCTCAAGGCCATGACTGACGCAAGCAAGGAAAACGGCTACGACTTGTTCATGCTGGTAATCACTAACGTTTTGGACTCAGACTCAGAAGTGCTCTTCGTCGGCGATGACGAAAGCAAGGAAGTCTTCAAGAAGGCCTTTGGCAAGGAATTGGTTGACTCAGAAGCTCACCTGCCAGGCGTTGTTTCACGTAAGAAGCAAATCGTTCCTCCACTTACCCGCGCTTTTGAAGCTTAATTGGTAAGCGAATAGGACAAAAGTTAATAGAATAGTAAAAAGCCGCCAAGCAACTTGGTGGCTTTTTGCATGCCCTGATTCGCATTTTTAGCAAAAAATTGGTAAAATTTGCTATAGAAGAGTAAAGGCTTACAGAAAAGGAGAAAACGATGACCTACAAGTTAGTTGCCTGCGATTTAGACGAGACCCTGATTGGCAGGGACCGAAAGATCAACCAGCGCAATCTCGATGCAATTCGGGAATTTACCAAACGAGGCGGCAAGTTTGTGCCGACCACTGGCAGGGGGTTTGTTTCCATTCAGGATGATACCCTGGAAACCCTGGGCCTGCGGGGGATGGCAGACCAGTACACGATTTCTTATAACGGCGGGATGATCAACGAAAATGATGGCAAGCTGTTTAAATTGACCCCGCTGCCTTTTGATTTGGCTGAGGAGCTGTTTAAGAGAGGGCTGACCTATCCGGTCGGGATGCACGTTTATACGCCGGACACGGTTTACGTGATGAACATGACTGACGAGATGATGGAGGTCGTCTTGGGCCGGCTGCAGGTCACGGTTTCTGAAGAAAAAAGCCTAGACTTTTTGCGCGGCCAGCAGATCGTTAAGATTTTATACGATAATCCTGATTTTGCCTATTTGAAACAGATCCGGGAGGACTTTAAGGACGTTGAAGACCAGCTGGAAATCAGCTATTCTTCAAACCGCTACCTGGAATTTAACCCAAAAGGCGTCGACAAGGGGACTGGGCTTAAGTTCTTGTGCGAAAAACTGGGCATCGACATCAAGGACACCATTGCCATCGGCGACAACTATAACGACCTGGCCATGATTAAGGCGGCAGGACTTGGCGCTGGCGTAGCCAATGTTGACCCGGAAGTGGCTAAAGACTGCGACTACGTGGCAGAAAGCGACTGCGACCAAGGCGGCGTCGGCGAAATCATTGAAAAATTTGCTTTGAAATAAAAAGAAAGCCTGCAACTCATGGAAAAGTTGCAGGTCTTTTTTACTTCATGCGGATGATGGAAATGTTGCGGTATGGGGACTTGTTCTTCCGGTAGGAAAAGAAGAGGTCGTCGTGCTCAGTCGTGCAGTAGGGCGACACCTCAATGTTTGCCTCTGGTACGCCCAGGTTTAAGAGTTGCTGCTTGATCAGGCCCTTAGAATTGAGGAGGTAGTGGTTGGCATCTTTTTTGACATAAAAACTGGAGGTGTCAAAGGACATCTGCTTAACCAGGTCGATGATGTCATCCATAGCCTCGAAGTTCCGCTGCTCAAGTGACGGCCCGATATAGGCGTGGAAGTAGCGGGGATCGCAGTTTTCGTGGTCGATCAAATATTTGGTCGTCTTGCCGGCAATCTCCTGCACGGTCCCCCGCCAGCCGGAGTGGATGGCGCTGATCAGCTCTTCACGCTCATGGTAGAGGAGAACCGGGCAGCAGTCAGCATGGAAGGTGAGGAG
>NZ_JBJFHB010000025.1:32535-42883 GCF_051893255.1 Lactobacillus sp.
AGGTCGATGTCAAAGTAGTCGTTGCCGCGGCCAGCCCCCAGCAGCTGCTTGGCTTCCACCCGGTAGTCCTGCGGCAGACCGAAGTAGCTGATAGCTTGGTCCAGGGTGTGGCAGGCGTGCTGGTACAAGAAGGAGCCAAAGGCGTCGAACTTGGCGGCGTCGACCACGTCTTTTCTGTAATAGTCGTAGTGCATCTCCACTTCGTAGATGTCGCCCAGGCGGCCAGATTCGATCACGGCTTGGGCGGTCAGGAAGTCGGAGTCAAAGCGGCGGTTTTGGATGCACATGCAAAGGAGTCCTTTTTCCTTAGCCAGGTTAAAAAGTTCTTCGGCTTGCGCCCGGGTTTCGGTAAAAGGCTTTTCGCAGACGATATTTTTCCCAGCCAGGAGCGCCTTTTTCGTATATTCATAGTGGAGGACGGGAAGAGAGATGACGACCAGGTCGATCTCTGGATCTTGGAGGACGTCGTCGATGTTCTCGGTGTAAACGGCGCCAGCGATGTGGTCCCACTTGACGTGGGAGAGGTTGCGGGCCCAGATGGTCTTGATGTGGAATTTGTCAGTTAATTTAGCAATGAAGGGGCCTTGGTAGCGGTGAGTGCTTTTACCCGCGCCCAAAAAGCCGACTTGCAGGATTTGCTTGGTCATGGTGGTTACCTCGTATTAGTTAGATTATATTTGTATGATACCATTTTCAAGGAAATAGTGCTAAATTAGCTAAGTACAGCAATACGCGTTGATTATGGTGCAGGTCACCTTCTTTATTACTATGCTTATCCAAGTAAGAAGTTGACACAATAGAATTGATACTGATCATTGTTGGCGTAAATTGATGTTCAAATTCTGCCCTAGATACTGTATATTAGTGAATAATAAATTTGAATTAACTAGCCATTGAAGAAAGGAACAGACATGGACAAAAATCGGATCATCGCGCTAACTGATGGAATCGTGGCCATCGCAGCCACCATCATGGTATTAGAGCTGCAAGTGCCAGAAAAGCTATCTACGGCAACGCTCCTAGCACAGTGGCCAGTCTTGCTCGCCTACATTGTCAGCTTTTCACAAATCTACCTGGCCTGGCGGTCACACCACAATGCTTTTCAAAAAGCAGACGTGATCTCAACAAGGACTTTCCTGATCAATGGGATCTGGCTCTTTTTCCAAACCTTGGTACCTTTTGGCACAGGGTTGATCGGCCGTTTTTCGCAGTCTAGCCTGGCGGCGGTGATCTACGTTATGATGGTTTTCCTGTGGACCTTGACCTTTCAATTTTTGGACTGGTCAATCGTGAAAGACAATCCCACCGCTGAAAAAGACGAAGTCATGTATCCAGTTGCTCGGCTGATCCTTTTTGGCGGGTACGGCGTAGCGTTCGCTGTGGCTTTCGTCCAAGCAAATTTGGTGTTGCCGATCATGCTTCTGTTCACCATTCTCATGGGGCTCCAGGCCATCCGTCATCAGAAAGCAATATAATAAAAAACGCATCCCTGTTCGTAAAGGGATGCGTTACTTTTTCTCCAATGGAAAAGCTAGACGACGATCGCAATCGCGTTGATTTTAGCATAGCAAAAAAGTCTAGAAGCCAAAATTGTGCTTCTAGACTTTTTCTCGTTAATTAACGGAAGTATTCTTCAACGGTGAAATAGCAAAGATACCCCTTGTCATTAGTATATGGAACGGTCGAGATAGCTACCTTAGAATACTTAGGATTGATGATAGTTGTGTAGTGACCAGTTTTGCCAGTTGAATGGTTGTCATAAGTTTTTTTCTCAGTGTCCCAGCTATCCTTAATTCCAGACATTGTAAAATCAATAAATGCTTGAGTCGATAACTTTTGAGAAATATATCCTCCAGCTAGATTTTCACTTGCGCCGAATGCGTAGTTATGGCTTAATTGACCGGTAGCTTTTCTATATTCAACTCCTTTTTGAGCACGAGCATCAGTAGCAGCTTGCTGATCAACAGCGATAGTTAATGGGGCAACCCCAACAGCAGCACGGTAAGAGTTTAAGAGCTGAAGGTCGGCTTGCTCGACAGCACGATTTTCTTTTTCTGTCCATTGGAAGCGAGTTGCTGCGTTAACGTTATTTGCTTCAGTAGTCTTGGTAAAATCGCTAGCCTTAACCCAGACACTAGTAGCACCTTCAGTATCCTCTTGTAAGTGGTAGTAGAGGATGCCTTTTTTATCAACGCCTTCTTCAATAACCGTGTAGACCCAAGGGTAGTTTTTGCTGGTATTGTCTAGGAGGTCTACATTTTGTGCTACTTCCACATTACTTTCAACATCCTCCAAGGTTTGATCGCTATTCAGCTTGTAAGCTCCAATGAAGGCATCAGGATCCTTACCCGTAGCCGTAACTTTAAAGTTCACGGCCGTAATCGTCAGCGTGTTCTTGACTTCCTTGTAGGTCACCTTGACAGTCTTGTTTTTGGTCGTAGAAAAAACGTCCTCGCTAGCAACCGTGCTCTGAGAAGCCTCATAGCCGTCTTCCTCTGGCACAGTGTAGGCTGCCCAGCTGGACGTGCTCCACTTGCCATAAGTCTTTTTCTTAGTCTTGGTGTTTTGCTTAACAATCCGCTTGACGTAGGCGTTTTGGATCTTCTTAGTCACGTCGCCATTTGGCTTATAAAGCTGGATGGTCCGAACGATCTTCTTAGTCTGCGTGCTAGTCTTGTACGCAGACTTTTTGACCACGTACTTCTTGGCATCGCTGGTTTTCACCAGTTCGCCGTGCCCCAGATCGTAGTAGCTCTTGCCCTTGACCTTCACGGTCTTGTAGGCGGTCGCCACCTTGCTCTTAGAGTAGTGGGTCTTCGTCTTCTTGCCCTTGGCGGTGTAGACGTAGGCCGTCTTGGTGAACTGGATCTTGTAGCTGGCTTTAGCCTGGGCTTGGCCCGGCAGATAGGCGCCAGCTGCTAGGCCACCCGCCAAAAGCAGGGTGGCTGCATTCTTTAACTTCATCTTTTTTCCTCCTTGCAGGATTTCTCTTTTTACTAAATTAATTTTATCATTATTTGCTTAAAAAAGCATACAAAGCCAGCTATAGAGATTATCTTATGTTATTTAACAAATAAGTGCGTTGTTTGGTGATTTTTTATAAAAAGTTATCAGGTAGCTGTAATAGAGCTGTGATATTGGTGAAAAGTTACTTAGTACCTCAGATTATTAAATAACTATTGGTAGTGGCGCGGCTAGCAATGATATAATTTGATTAAATAAGTGTTAAAAGAGAAAAGAGGAAATTTATGAAGTCAAAGCGGATTTCTGCTGTGTTGATCGCTGGGGCTTTGCTAGGCGTTGGGGCTACTTTGCAAGCTAATACCAACACCGTCTCAGCTGCTTCATGGGGTGCTAAGGAACTTTATACGGTACCCAAGGTGATGCGAGGAACCTGGTATTACAAGGAATCGGGTAAGATCAAGAAAACGAAGATTACAGCTCACTCCATGGATGGACGTAAACTGTACAAGCAACTTCCATCTAAAGAATATAGTGAGTGGTTTGATAAATTACACAAACTAAAGTCGAAGGAATATAACAAAGCCTGGAAATATCTGTATAAGGATCGTATGGAAGCTTCCGACTTTAAGTGGCACGGACATAGTGGCTTCGTTTGCCGTCAATGGTTAGCAGGAGCTAGTGGTACGTATATTACTCCTGCAAAACGGACCCGTTATGGCGTGAAAACACGCGCAGTGCGCTTTGGTGGTGGGGCAGGAAACTGGTTATCTTACTATGCCTACCCAAGCAGAAAGTTAGCCAAGTAGTTTTTATAAAAAAAGAACAGAGGAAATAACATGAAACCAGCCCGTCTTACCGCAGTTTTAGCTGCTAGTGCTCTTTTTGGCATCGGCGCTGCAACGACCACCAACCACGCACAAGCATCCACCCTGTCTAAGTGGGGTGCAACTAAGCTCTACACTACCCCAAAGGCAGTGCGGGGCACCTGGTACACCAAGTCAGCTTTTGACAACAAGGTTGAAAAAATCAAGATCACGGCTCACAAGTACAACAACGTTACCTTGTATAAGACGCCAAAGAACTTTAGCACCTTGCTGGGCAAGTTTGAAAAGCAATCACAGAGCAAACAGGTGAAGTTGCGGAAGACTTTTAGCAAGATTGCCGAAGCCTCAACCAGTTCCAAATTCCACGGAGTTCAAGAAATGTACATGAATAACTGGCTACCGGAGATGGGCTTTGGTAGCTACTTCGTTCCAGTGACCAGAACCCGCAAGGGCGTTAGAACTCGCGCGCTCCGCCTTGAAGGCGGGGCAAGTCACCAAGTTGCAGGTTACGCCTACCCAAGCAAGAAGCTGGCCAAGTAATTTTTGTAAAAATTTGCAAGCACTCACATTTGCCTTCTTCACCTTTTCCCATCAGTGCTACAATTGAGTTAGATAAGTGTTTGAAAGAAATGGGAGAAAAAGAAATGAAGTCGAAGCGAATTTCTGCTGTGTTGGTCGCTGGCGCTTTATTCGGTGTTGGAGCGATGTTGCCGGCGAACTCCATTCAAGCTAAAACAGTAAAATATAAGATTGTTAAACACCAAAAGGTGAAAAAACTGCCCACTTTTACCTGCTTTGATAAGGATGGCAAGGAAGTCACCGTTAATAACGGTAAAATGACGTTTTCCTATGAGGAGCCGCACATCCAGAGTAAGGCCAAAGGGTCGAAGAAGATAAACAAGTATTTGCATAAAAACTATACCGATGCTGCCAAGTATTTTCAGGCGGAGAGCAAGGATCTGGCTGAGTCGATCTACGACACCAACCAGGACGACTGGGCCCTGAAGAATAGCATTTTCCATGCAGATAAGCAGACGGCTAAGGTTTATGTCTCTGGCAAGTACTTTTCTGTGGTGAACTACCAGCACGAAGAGGAGACCGGCAAGGTCGAGTGGGGGGATGCGGTAACTTATTCCCTCAAGACTGGCAAGAAGCTCAAACTTACAGACGTTTTGAAGGGTTCGCCTTCGAAAATCATGAAGCGGATCTACAAGGCGCAGACCAAGTCGGATCGTTTTTACCTGAAGGGCGAGAAGCTGAATAACCTATCCTTTATCGTTAAGGGCAAAAAGGTTTATCCGGTTTACAAGGGTTACATTTCAGATGTGCCTTTCCACTTTTTCAAGCCGCTGAAAATTGAAAAATAATGTCAAAAGCCCTAGAAGCTGCGGAGTCGAGCTTCTGGGGCTTTTTGTATGCGGTTAACTAAGCGGTTGCTATAAGTGTTAAACGCTAAACATATTTGATGATGACCTATTTCGATAGTGAGCTTTTATGTAGTTTACAAGTGAGACGGATAGCTAGGGGCTTTTAGAAAGATAACTATAAAAATACCCAGATTTTACATTTGCTTGATCCGGGGAAAAAGATGAGTGCTACAATTGACTTGTATAAGTGTTTAAAAGAGAAAAAGGAGAAGCAAATGAAGTCAAAGCGTATTTCTGCTGTGTTGATCGCTGGTGCTTTGCTTGGCGTTGGCGCAGCTTTACCAGTTAACCATGTTCAAGCTAAGACGTCTGGATATAAGATTGTAAAACATAAGAAGGTCAGCTATTTGAAGCCGTTTAAGGCAAGTGACTATAACGGTAAGAAGCGTTACGTCAAGAAGGGCAAGATGGAATTTAAGGCTGATGAGGTTAAATTGACCAGTAATTCTGCTGGTGCCAAGAAGATCAACAAGGGCTTGCATGCTAAGTACACCAGCATTTGGAAACTCTACAAGAAGGAAGGTAAGGGTGCTGCATCAAGCCTTAAGAATAGTATGTTCGATAGCCAAACCTTCAAGGAAAATGTGTTCTACTTAGTATCTCAAAAGGCTCACGTCTTTAAGTCAGACAATTACTTCTCAGTTGGCTATGATAACCACATTTTTTATGGCCAAGGGAACAGTTGGGGGCAAGCAGTTACTTATTCTTTGAAGACTGGGAAGAAACTGAAGTTTAGCGACGTTTTGAAAGGCAACTCTAGTCAGATCAAGAGTAAGATTAATAAAGCACAACATGGTTGGGATAAATCAGTTGTAAAGGCTCACAAGCTTGGTGATTTTTCATTTGTTGTAAAGGGTAATAAGGTTTACCCTGTGCTAGAAGGTAACTTCGGTTCAACTGCGATGTATCATCTATATAGCCCCGTAAGGATTGAAAAGTAGTTCAAGAAACGTCTTGGAAAACTCTAAGACGTTTTTTGTAGTTGTGTTGTAATTTTTGAAAGAGAAAAAATGTTGAAACTAAGGATAAAGAAATTCGCAACTGCCTTGTTAGCAGTATCAATGTTTGGGTCAACAGCGTTTTGGGTAAACAATCCATCTACGCTTGTCCAAGCGAAAACGGTTAAGAAGTCTAAGAAGAAAAAAACTAAGCAATCAAGGCTGAATCTAAAGCGTAATAAAGAACCAGATATTCGCTACCTTGCTAGAAGGTCGCCAGTACTTGACCTTTCCCGCAAGGATTACAAGAAAACCATGATGTGGTTTAGAAAAAACGAGAAGGTAACTGTTTATGGATATTTGAAGTTCCACGGTAAGAAGTATTACCAAGTCGGTCCTTTACAGTTCATTGAAACCAAATACTTCAAGAAGTTGCCATACAAGATAACAATGCAAGTTGTAGGCCATGTACGCAACATTACCGTTATCGATCCGGATGGAAATAAAGAAAGTATTGAACAAGATGCCGACTTCAACCGGATAGTTCACCAAAATTGGAAGACTAAGAAGAAGACTTACGGCAAATGGAATGTCGTTTATTACAAGGCTTACAAGGTGCCGCAAATTGATGGCTACACCTCTTCAGTTAAGACGGTCCCACGTAAGAGGGCTTATCCGTGGAGCAAGGATGAGGATATTGTCGTTACCTACAAAGAGAATAAGTAGCTAGAGTGCTCGGAGAGTATAGTTATGGAAAGAAAGTATAGACTAATCCTCGCTAGTCTTTTGGTAACTAATCTATTTGCTGTAACTATTGTAAATCCAGTATCTGCAGCACCTTGGGGCGCCAAGAAATTGTACACGACACCTAAGGCGACTAGAGGAACTTGGCAGTATAAAGATGGTCGGAAAACAAAGAAATTAAAAATTACTGCTCATACTTCTAATGGTCGAAAGTTGTATAGGGTTCTACCGACAAAGCAGTACGATAAGTGGTGGACTAAAATGTTTCGTCTTCCAGATTCGAGACGTAGAAGAACTGTACGATATTTGGAAAAGCATATGTGGCAAGCTTATTCATTTACTTGGCATGGGAAAACTGGATTTAATACTAATGGCTGGCTTGCCGGTGCTGGGGCAGGTGAATATTGTGTTCCAGTTACGAAGAAATACCACGGTGTAAAAACGACAGTTCTGCGTTTTGGTTCTGGTGCTGGAAATTGGTTTGACTTTTACGCTTACCCTGTGAAAAAGCACAAAAAGGCTGTTCCCATGGCTCAAAAATATACGCCAAAGTTGACAACAAAGACGATACAACTTAAGTGGGGATCATGGTTCTCGGATTCATCAGCCCAAAAATATGTTAGCAATGTAGCTGCATTACCTAAGAATGCGGATTATTACTATACAAACACTATTGATACCCAGAAAACAGGTTATCAAACTACTTCGATTCAAGTATTTTATCCGGATGGAACCCATGAAATTGCCGGAAAAATTAAATTTCAAATCGGAAAATCGCTAAGTGAGCAATATCCATTCGAGGTAAAGGATCTAGTTGTTAAATTTAAAAAAAGTGTAGATATTCGTAAAGACATCATTACTAATCCTATTGGTTATTTTCCAAATGAATCAAAAAATAATAATGGTGGAATGGAATTTAGTTTCTGTGATAAAAATGGAAATACCGATGTAGACATTGCTGATCCAACACAATCAAATATAAATAGTACGTACATAAAGGCAGAATATCCAGACGGTTCAGTCCGAATAAGTAGTTTGATAAAAGTTATTAGGTTAGAGCCTGATAGCTTAAAATATCAGCCTATAATAAAAGAAGGGCCTTATAAATTAAAGGAGCAGCCATACTATTCAAAATATGACGGTCTGGGAGCTTATGCACTCGTGGATCCAGAAATATTTTTTGAAAATGCTTCAACTTTCCCAAAAGGAACTATTTGTAAATTGCGACAAACCAATACTGGATATCAAAAATTAAGTACTGTTTTTCCTGATGGTTCGATGTCGTTTAGTTACTATGTTTTGGCATATTAGAATCGAAAGTAAATAGTGTTTATATAAAATAGCTTGGAGGATAAATTGAAAAGAAAATATATTTCTGTTTTGTTACTAGCTGGTGCCTTGCTTGGTGTGGGCGTGATTTTGCCAGCTAACCATGTTCAGGCATCCACGTTATCAAAATGGGGTGCCACTAAACTATACACTGCTCCAAAAGCAATTAGAGGCACATGGTATTATCGACTCAATGGGAAGTACTATAAAACAAAAATTACTGCTCATAAGCTTGATAATGTTACTCTATACAGATCGCCAAAGAACTTTAGTAGTCTTTTAGGAAAGTTAGAAGACTTACCTGACAGTGAACAAGTTAAGGTGCGAAAATCTTTTTCCAAAATTGCTGAGGGTTCAACAATTAAGGGCTGGCATGGTATTAATTCCTTAACTATTCATCCTTGGCTTCCAGCTTGGGGTTTTGGCAGCCACTATGCTCCTGTCACAAGAACTCGTAAAGGGGTTAAAATACGTGCTTTGCGAATCGATTATGGTGCTGGTCATTTGCTTGTGGCATATGCTTACCCAAGTAAGAAATTAGCCGAACCTGAAAGCTCATCTTCCGTTCTTAAACAATGGGGCGCCACGAAAAAGTTTACTACTTCCAAGGCAACTAGAGGTACTTGGTATTATAAGGATAGCGGCAAAATTGTTAAACTGAAGATTGATGCCAATAAGGTGAATGGAATTCCTTTATATAAATTGCTGTCGATTAAACAAGATGAAAAACTAGACGACAAGCTTCTGAATCTTTCTTCTGCAAAGCAAAATAAATGGCATGCATATTTTGATAATCATGCACGTGCTTGCTATAGCTACAAGTGGCATGGCAAGACTGGATTTAATTGTAATGTTTGGCTAGCAGGTGGGGGAAACGGTTTTTACTATACTCCAGTTACCAAAACTCGGTATGGTATAAAGACAAAGGCTATTCGGATTGGCAGCGGCGCTGGCAATTGGCTTTATAAGTATGCCTACCCAAGTAAGGATTTAGCAAAATAGCAAACTCAGGATCAAGGCCATCAGGTCTTGATCCTTTTTTGTCAACCAATCTCTCAAAATGCCGTATACTACTAGTAACAAATAGAAGGAGAGAACAATTATGACCGATGTAACTACTGGCGCCACCGATGCCGCGAGCGCCGCATCCCTGATGGCCAAGCCCGAACCTACCAAAACTACCAACAGCCCCTGGCCGGGCCCGCCGGGGATGATTCCTGTGACCAGCGGCCAGGCCGATGACGCCAACGTCCACGCCCGCGCCTACCTGGACAGCTTGCTGGTCGAGATGCGGATCATCGATGCCGTCGAGCCTGATTTGGCCACGGAGATTTTTGGCAAAAAGTATACCTCGCCCATGACCCTCGCTGCGGTCTCCCACCTGAATAAGGTTATGCCCGACAAGACTCGCAAGCCCATGCAGGAAAAAGTCCAAGCTGCCAAAAAGCTTGGCGTTCTCAACTGGATCGGGATGGAACCTGACGACGAGTATGCCGAAATCGTCGAAGACGCTGGCCCAACTGTCCGCATCATCAAGCCTTTTGCCGACCATGAGCGGATCTACCAAGAGATTAAGACGGCGGAGCGACTTGGCGCGGTTGCTGTCGGGATCGACATTGACCACGTGCCGGGGACCGATGGCCACTATGACGTGGTCGACGGCATCCCGCTTGGCCCAATCACGGCCGCTGACCTGGGGGAGTACGCTGCCCAAACCGATCTGCCTTTTATCGCAAAAGGCGTTTTGTCCATCCAGGATGCTCTGAAGGCCCAAGAGGCGGGCTGTGCAGCGATCGTCGTTTCCCACCACCATGGCCGTTTGCCGTTTGGCGTTCCGCCACTAGCAGTTTTGCCGGAAATCCGGGATGCCTTGAAGGGCAGCGGGATGACCATATTTGCTGACGGATCACTCATGTCTGGCTACGACGCCTACAAGGCTCTAGCTTTGGGCGCTGATGCGGTTTTGATAGGCCGCGCAATTTTACCAGAACTTTTGCAAGACGGCAGCAAGGGCGTTGAGAAAAAATTCGCCCAGCTGAACGCCCAGCTCCGCGAAATGATGATGTACACGGGCGTGTCCGACACCAGCTCTTTTGACCCAACCGTTTTGCGGCGGGTGTAA
>NZ_JBJFHB010000026.1:0-42641 GCF_051893255.1 Lactobacillus sp.
TCACGCCGAAAGTAGTTGGTGGGAAACTGCCTGCGAGGATAGGAAGCTGCCGCGCCAAGGTAAGTCAGACCGGAAGGTCTGGCTTTTTTGTTTTGTCTGAGGTAGTGCGATGTATCGTGGGTGCGGCGGTGGTATTTTTGAACTGTGATGGATGGTGTGTTGCGCATTTTTTAGTAAACTAAGCGACTTTTGGTGTAGGTGATGCGCAAATTTTGGAAACTAAACGGATTTTGGCTGATTGCGTGCACATTTTTTGGTAAACTAGGCGGTATTTGGCAAGTTGCATGCGCAAATTTTGGAAACTAAACGGTATTTGTCTAGCTGCGTGCGCATTTTTTGGAAACTAGACGATATTTGGACATTCGGTTGCGCATTTTTTAGAAACTAGATTGATTTCGGCGGAGGCAAGGCGCAATTTTTTAGCAAACTAGAGCGATTTTGGTCAAAGTCAGGGGCGCTTTTTGGCAAACAAGAGCGATCTTGGCGGAAGTAGGTCGCACTTTTTAGCAAACTAAAGTGAGTAGGTGACGTCACTTGCTCAACTAGCTGTCCGTTTTTAATAATCAGCCTCAAAATTGACTCAACTGCTGAGGCTTTTTTAATAATCGGAAATTAGTTCACTCAACTACTAGCAGCATTTTAATAATTGAGCACCGGTCGTACTCAAGTACGGCCGACTTTTTAATCTTTAGGTTCAAAAATAACTCAACCGCGGTTCGGAATTTAATAATTGCTGCTCGGAATGAATTATGAGAAAGCGATAGCCAGTTGAGTAAATTTTAGGGGCGATTATGAGAAATTGGACCGTAGTTGATCACAATACGTGGTCTATTATGAGAAAAGCCCCTGAAGTTGAGTAAAGCCTTGTAGCGATAATGAGAAAGGTTTCGGTAGTCGAGTAAAAAGTTGCCGTAATTATTAAAAAGTTCGGTTCAGATGAGTCAAATTTGAAGCTGCACTCCCGAAAAATAAAAAAGTTGCGGAAAACCGCAACTTTCGCTTTAAATTGCTACTTGCATCAAAGAATCTACGTTAAGAAGGCGTCCTAAGCGTCTGCATCCCTCGTCGATTTCTGCTAAACTAGAACCTGTAAAGTTGACCCGGAGGCCGTTGACGTAGTCTCGGTCAGGGTAAAAGCTGGCAGATGGCACGTAAATCAGGTGCTCGTTGGGAATTGCTTCCTCAAGTAGGAGCTGACTGGTATTGGCGTCATCGCCCAGTTCAATCCAGAAGAAGAAGCCGCCCTCAGGGTGACTGATCTTGGCATCAGCCGGCAGATAAGCGTGAAGGGCTTGATCCATCTTATCCAGCTTTTGCCGGTAGATCTTTTTTAAGCCTTCAATATGAGCATCTAAGTCGTTATGAGCGATGTAGTTGTCTACGGTCGCAGATGGGATATATGGCACTTCCAGGTCTTCGGCAAGCTTCAGCTTGGTCAGTTCCGCCTTGATTTCAGGACTTGCCACCAGCCAGCCAAGGCGGTAGGCAGGTGACAGGATCTTGGAGAAGCTGGACAAGAAGATGACGCGGCCTTCGCTGTCAAAACTCTTGATGCTTGGCAGACTTTCCCCGTGATAGCGCAGGTCCCGGTAAGGCGTATCTTCCAGGATCACAAAGTTGTACTTGTTGGCCAGTTCTACCAGTCGCTTTCGCTTAGCTAAGGACATGGTAATGCCGGTCGGGTTGTGGAAGTCTGGCACCGTGTAAAAAAGCTTGATGTCCGGATTGGCCTTTAAGGTGTCTTCAAAATAGTCGAGGTTGACGCCATCGTCTTCCATGGGAATTTCGTAGTAGTCGGGCTCATAGACGTCAAAAGCGGCTAAGGCGCCCACGTAGCAAGGCACTTCGACAGCCATCTTGTCTCCAGCTTCAAGGAAAAGCTTTGCGACAAGTTCAATCCCTTGCTGGCCGCCGGCCGTCAGCATCACGTCCTCACTGGTCACGTTAGCGATGCCCATCTTCTTTTGAGCCCTGTCTGCTAAAAATTCCCGCAGCCTTTCTGGACCCTTGACGTCATGATATTGGAAAGAGTGTTCTTTTTCATTAATGATCGCTTCTTGGTAGGCGTTAACTAATTCACGAGCTGGGAAGGATTTTTCATCAGGGCAGCCGCCCCCAAAGGAAATGTTGTCTGGAAAATTAGTTTCTGGGAACAAACCTTGCAGGCGGGAAGGAATATTCTTGTTGATTCTCTTGGCAAATAAGTTTTCTAACATACTCGATAACTCCTAAATTGTGTTTTTTGAATTTGCTTTTTCAGTTGAGTATATTATAATTGCTTTTGAAAGATTAATAAAATTCAACTTATTTAATTTTAGATGAAATTATTTCATGTAAGGAGCAAAGATGCTGCCATTTCCATACTTGGTCTTCCGCACGGTCTTAGAGCAGGGGACCTTTTACAAGGCTTCGGTCGTCTTAAACGTGACCCCGTCCGCCATCAGCCACTCGGTCAATCAGTTGGAAAGCGAACTAGGCTTTCCGGTTTTTGTGCGGTCTCGGACCGGCGTTAAATTGACTCCAGATGGGCAAAAAATTCTGCCTTTGATCCAGGAAATCATCAATGACCAAAACCGGCTAGAGCAAGTAGCCCAGCAGATCCAGGGGCTAGATACTGGGCTAATCCGGATCGGGGCCTTTTCTTCAGCCTGCATCAACTGGCTGCCGCCGTTGATCCAGACTTTTGCCAAAAGTTACCCGCAGGTGAAGATTTCGGTGCGGCAAGCCGGCTTTAATGAAATTACTGAAGCCGTCAAGAGCGGGCAGCTGGACCTAGGCTTGACCATGCTGCCAGAAAACGATTTGGGGATTACCGTAGAAAAAATTCTGGAAGACGAAATTTACTGCATTGCGCCGATGAACTTTAAGGTCAAAAATGGCCACAGCGTCAGCGAAGAGGACCTGGTCAACTACAACTTTATCTTGCAGCAAAGCGACTATGACCTGGATACCAAGGCCGCTCTTGACCACTATTCCATCAAGTCAACCGCCATCCAGTTCTCAATTGACGACCAGTCAATCGTGGCCATGGTGGAAGCGGGTCTCGGCTTAGGGATTTTGCCTGCCTTGGCCTTGCAGAAAATGCAGGGCGAGGTGCAGATCCTGCCTTTTAGCACGCCTTTTTACCGGAAAATCGCTCTGGTGACTTCGAGTCAGCAGCGCCTGGCGCCATCAACGCGGCAGATGATCAAGAACGTCCATGAATTAATTCAGCAGCAATATCCCACTGGCCGCTTAACCATGGTCAAGGCTGATAAATAATCAGTTATTTTGTGCATATTGACTGAATAACTAATTAATTAAAGGGCTTAAAAGCTGTTGTCATAATCTCTTAACTATTGCTATAATAGATAGAGTAACAGTAAAAGAGACTACAAGGCGTTTTGTCACATTGGATGAGATTAATAGGAATTTTTGAAACAAAACTTGCATCAGCGATGGGGCAAGCAGACGCTGAGTAATTTTTATTCAGATATAAAGAAGGTATTTTATGAACGGTAAACAAATCGTAGCAGAAGCCTTGCAACCAGTTTTGCCTGACTGGGAAATGTCAGACATCGAAGTCAAGATTGAACGTCCTAAGGATGAAAAGCTGGGCGACTATGCTTTCCCAACTTTCACCTTGGCTAAGACCTTGCGTAAGGCGCCAAACCTGATTGCCAGCGAAATGGCAGAAAAGATTGACCCAAGCAAGTTCGAAAAGGTGCAAGCAGTTGGCCCTTACGTTAACTTCTTCTTGAACAAGAGCCAAGTTGGTGCCGAAATCTTGAAGGAAATCCTGTCAGATCCTGAAAATTACGGTGCTCGCAACATCGGCCAAGGCCGCAACGTTTCAACTGAATATTCTTCACCTAACATTGCCAAGCCAATGGGGATGGGCCACCTTCGCTCAACCATGATTGGGGAATCAATTGCGCGGATTTTGGCCAAGGAAGGCTTTAAGCCAATCAGAATTGACTACCTTGGTGACTGGGGCACCCAATTCGGGAAGATGATGGCTGCCTACAAGATGTGGGGCGACGATGCCGAAATCGAAAAGGACCCAATCAACACCTTA
This sequence comes from Lactobacillus sp., assembly GCF_051893255.1. Classification (GTDB taxonomy): domain Bacteria; phylum Bacillota; class Bacilli; order Lactobacillales; family Lactobacillaceae; genus Lactobacillus. The sequence continues at coordinate 4,058 of NZ_JBJFHB010000026.1, forward strand.
TTGTCATACTATGTCCGCATCAACAAAGAAGCTGCTGACCACCCAGAATACGACGATGCTGGCCGTGAATGGTTCGCTAAACTGGAACGCGGCGATGAAGAAGCTAAGCGTCTTTGGACTTGGTTCAGAGAAGTTTCTCTTGAACGGTTCAAGCGGGTTTACAAGATGCTGGACGTTGACTTTGACTCCTACACCGGTGAAGCCTTCAGCGCAACCATGATGGACGAACCAGTGCGCATCTTGCGGGAAAAGAACCTGCTGGTAAAGAGCCAAGGTGCCGAAATCGTTGACCTGGACAAGTACAACCTGCCACCTTTGATGGTGATCAAGAGTAACGGTACTTCTACTTACATCACCCGTGACCTGGCCACTGCCATGTACCGGAAGAAGACCTACGACTTCTACAAGTCCATCTACGTGGTTGGTCAAGAACAAGAAGTTTACTTCCAACAATTGCGTGCCTGCTTGAAGGAAATGGGCTTTGACTGGGCTGACGACATTGTGCACATCTCCTTTGGCTTGATGAGCATCAACGGTCAAAAGATGTCAACCAGAAAGGGTAACGTCGTTGACCTGGAAGACGTTTTGAACCAATCAGTTGACCTTGCCCGTAAGCAAATCGCTGAAAAGAACGCAGGTCTTGCTAACGCTGACGAAGTTGCCAAGCAAGTTGGGATCGGTGCCGTTGTCTTCCACGACTTGAAGAACTACCGCCGCAACCCAATCGACTTCAACTTGGAAGAAGTCGTTAAGTTCGAAGGTGAAACTGGTCCTTACGTACAATACGCTCGTGCCCGCGGCGAAAGCCTCTTGAGAAAGAGCGGCATCAAGGGCTTTGACGATGTTGACTTGACCAAGATCGGTGAAGCTGAATGGGATCTGGTATCCTTCATGGGCCGCTACGCTGACGTTTTGCAAAAGGCTTTGGAAACTTACGACCCAAGTGCCGTTGCCAAGTTTGCCTTGGAACTGGCCAAGCGCTTCAACAAGTACTACGCTCACACCCGGATCTTGGTTGATGACGTTGATGAAGACGTCAAGAAGGCACGTTTGGCTGTTGTTAAGGCAGTCAGCGAAGTCATCAAGTCTGCTTTGGACCTTTTGGACGTGAAGGCTCCAGACGAAATGTAATTTTTTCGCATCTCAAATAAAAAAATGTCTTGAAATTGATTTCAAGGCATTTTTTATTTTTAAGCATAAATGGTCAAAAAATAATAATATTCTTAACCTGGTTAACCGCTTAATCCGCGTTTTATTAGGGATGCCAGCTGTGCATAAAATGAAGAGAGAATTATTTCGTAACGGCTTTCTTGAACTATCAAAATGCGCTAAAATTAATACTAGCTAATAATTTTTATCACCATTTTGAGGAGCAAATTCATGAACTATAAAGAGAGAAGACAATTAATTTACGAGCTGATTCAAACCAACAAGATTGAAACCCAGGAACAATTATTGCTGCTTTTGAAGACCCACGGGGCTACGGCCACCCAGGCCACCATTTCCCGGGACATTCATGCCTTGCATATCTCCAAGGTGCCAGATGATGATGGGCGCAGCTACTACGTGAAGGCCCCATCAGCTGCTGTCAACCGGGAAAGGCAGCTCCGGGAAGCTATTCGTGACCGGGTGGCCACGGTTACTGCCGTACAGTTTACGGTGGTCATTCAAACCAGCATGAAATTGACTTATGCCCCAATTTTGGCCGGGCTGATTGACGATATTGAAAATGACGATATTGCCGGCACCATTGCGGGGACGGATACGCTGTTGGTCATCATGAAGAATAATGAGGCTGCTCAAGAATTTGCCGACTGGGCAGATGCGATCGTGAAGGACCGCAAGGTATATTAATGGCCAGAATTGCAGTTTACTTGACTGGCGGCATCGCGGCCTATAAGGCAGTCAGCGTCGTGCGCGGCTTGCAAAAAGCTGGCCATGAAGTTCACGTGGCCATGACTAAAAATAGCGAGCAGTTTGTGGGGAAAGCTACTTTGGCCTCTTTAACCAAGCATCCTGTTTTAGACGATCTGTTTGCCAAAGAGGTGCAAGCTTCTGTGGCTCATATTGACCTGGCTGACTGGAGCGACCTAGCCCTGGTCGTGCCGGCCGATGCCAACATTATTGGCAAGATGGCTAACGGCATTGCCGATGATGCAGTCTCAACAACTTTACTTGCCAGTACTGGTCCCCGATTAATCGTCCCAGCCATGAATTCTCACATGTGGGCCAATCCCGCCGTTCAGCGCAACTTAGCCTATTTAACAGAGCAAGGCGATGAAATCTTAGAGCCGGCTACGGGTTACTTAGCCGAAGGCTACAGCGGCAAGGGGCGGATGCCAGAGCCAGAAGTCATTTTAGCCTGGGTTGACCAGCATTTTGACCGGCCGCTCTTGGGTAAAAAAATCATGATTACGGCCGGCGGCACCAAAGAAGCCATCGACCCGGTCCGCTACATTGGCAACCATTCTAGCGGCAAGATGGGCCTGGCCCTAGCTAAAAGGGCAGCCCAAATGGGAGCCCAGGTTGCCCTGGTTTATGGCAATATTTCGGTACCTGTGCCAAAGAATAGTCAGATTAGCCTTTACCCAGTAGGGGATGCTGCCGAAATGCTGGCCCAAGTGGAACGCCTTTTTCCAGACAGTGATGCCTTAATTATGGCGGCGGCCGTTGGCGACTGGCGGGTTAAGGAAAAGGCCGATCACAAGCTGAAAAAGCAGCCAGGCGTTGATGAGCTGACTTTGCATTTGGTCAAAAATCCTGATATCCTAAAAAACGTTGCTGCGCAAAAAGATCGGCAAGTGGTCATCGGCTTTGCGGCTGAAACCAATGACTTGCTAGCTAATGCTGAGCGCAAGTTAAGAGAAAAGGGCGCTGATTTCATCGTGGCTAATGACGTCAGCGGGGATGCTTTTGGAGGCGACTATGACCAGGTAACCATCCTAGAGAAGGAGCAAGATCCGGTTACCTGGCCGAGGATGACCAAGGACCAAGTAGCTAAGAAGTTACTGACGCTGTTGGCTAATCGCTTAGAAAAACCAGTACGAGAGTAAGAATGTAAAAGAGGCTTTTCCGCTACTAAAAGCCTCTTTATGCTATATTAAGTAAGGTGTATAAAAATGAATGGCAAAATTTTAATTGCCGGATTGTCGATCGACCAGCTGCCGGAGCTTGAAGCCAAGTTTGACTTGCTGTTTGCCCCGAAAAATGCCGATCTTGCCTGGTACCAGCAGGTCTTACCGGACATTGATGGGATGATCGCCGGCAAGGTGCAGGTTGGCCAGGAAATGATCGATGCCGCGCCCAAATTGAAGATTATTACCGCTTGCGGGGTCGGCTTTGACCACATTGATGTGGACTATGCCAGCTCGCAAGGCATCGTGGTCTCCAACTGTCCGGAAAGCGTCATGCAGCCAACAGCTGAGATGGCTTTTGCCTTGATCCTGGCCTTGAGCCGGAAACTGATCAAGTACGATGAAGGCATGCAACAAGGAGCGTTTCTTGATACTAGCCTGCCGGAAAACCAGGGGCAAAGCCTGGTGGGCAAGACCCTGGGCATTTTTGGCATGGGGCGGATTGGGCAGACCTTAGCTGGCTACGCCAAGTGTTTTGGGATGAACGTGCTCTACCATAACCGCCGCCGCCTGCCCCAAGAAACAGAGCGGGAGCTGGGCGCCAACTATGTACAATTGGCTGAGCTTTTAGCCCGGGCCGACTACTTAAGCTTAAACGCACCGGCGACGCCAGAAACCTATCACGTGATCGATGAGGCTGCGATCAGCATGATGCCGGATACCGCCTACTTGATCAATACGGCCCGGGGCAGCCTGGTGGATGAAGCGGCTCTATTGCGGGCCCTGAAAAATGGCCGCCTGGCCGGGGCCGGGCTAGACGTTTTTGCCAATGAGCCGGACTTTAACCAGGAATTTTGCCAGCTGGACAACGTTATTTTGACGCCGCATGCGGGGAGCGCCACGAAAGAAGCGCGGCGCAACGTGCTAAAAGAGGCCAGCTACAACTTGCTGTCATTCTTAGTCGACGGCCAGCCGGTCAACCGCGTAAATTAAGCAGATAAAGGGGGAGAGGACTTGCTTGATCCGCAGCAAGTATTGAAAAAGTATTTTGGCTATGACAGTTTTCGGCCAGGGCAAAGGGAGATTATTGAAAAAGTCTTTAAGGGCGAAAATGTCTTAGCCGTCATGCCGACGGGGGGCGGGAAGTCTTTATGCTACCAGATACCGGCCCTGATGATTCCAGGCACAACCGTGGTCATCTCGCCCCTGATCTCCCTGATGAAAGACCAAGTCGACAGCTTGAAGGAATATGGAATTCCAGCTGCAGCTCTTAATTCTTCGACTCCGCAAGAAGACGTGAACCCGATTTTAAGAGCCTGCTATGAGGGCCGGATCAAGCTGCTCTATGTGACTCCGGAGCGGATGGAAATGGACTACTTCCGCTACCAGCTGAACTTTTTGGAGGTCAATTTAGTTGCTATCGACGAAGCTCACTGCATTTCCCAGTGGGGGCACGACTTTCGGCCAGCTTACCGGCAGCTGAAGGCAGGGATTTCAGCGCTTCATACCCACCCCAACGTCTTAGCCCTTACGGCGACAGCCACCAAGGCGGTTCGGGAGGATATTGGCCAGCAGCTGGATATACCGGAAACAAACTTTGTCATCACCAGCTTTGAGCGGAAAAATCTCCACTTTAAGCTGGTCAATTCGCCGAAAAATACCCGGGCTTACATTGTCAATTATTTGCAAAAGCACCAAGGCGAAGCTGGTATCATCTATGCTAACACCCGGAAAAAGGTTGAGGGCTTGACCGAATTTTTGCAAAAGCAGGGCTTCAGCGTTAAAGGCTACCACGCCGGGATGAGCAATGAGGCTAGAGCCGCCGTCCAAGACGATTTCCTTTATGACCGCATCCCCTTGATAGTGGCCACGAACGCTTTTGGCATGGGGATCGACAAGAGCAACGTCCGCTTTGTCCTCCACGCCAATAGCGCCAAAAATCTTGAGGCCTACTACCAAGAAGCGGGTCGGGCTGGCCGAGACGGCTTAGAGAGCGAAGCCGTCATGCTTTATCATGCCAGCGACATGCGGCAGTTTCGCTGGTTTATCGATAATTCTGAAGCCGACGAGGCCTACCGCCAGGTCCAGTATCAAAAACTCCAGACCATCACCGACTATGCCAATACCGATGAATGCCTGCAGCAGTTTATCGTTCGCTACTTTGGCCAGGATTGCCCGCCTTGCGGAAAATGCAGCAACTGCCTGAGTCAAGGCGACTTGGTTGATGTGACTGACGAGTCTAAGCAGATCATTGGCATGGTCTATGACCTGGATGGCCGCTACGGGAAAAAGCTGGTTGCTCAAGCCGTTACTGGCTCCAAGGTGAAAAAACTGGAAGAAATTGGGGCACAAGACTGCGACCACTATGGCCGCTTGAAGGGGCACAAGCAAACGGATGTCTCCAACTTGATCGACTACCTGGTATCTAAAGGCTACCTGACCCTGGCTGGCGACCGCTATCCGGTAGTCCATGTGACCAACCGGGGGTGGGACGTTTTAGATGGCAAGGCTTTTGTCAAGCGAAGACAAGAAGCCGCCATCCAAGCTGCTACCCAGGAGACGGACAACCAAGACCTCTTTGAGGCTCTTAGGCAAAAACGGCGGGCACTGGCCCAGCAAAAGAACGTGCCGCCTTTTGTTATTTTCTCGGACCGGTCGTTGCGGGATATGGCCCGCCTAAAGCCGCAAACAGCGGAAGAATTTTTGGCCTGCTCCGGGGTCGGGGAGGCAAAGCTAGCCAACTATGGCCAGACCATGATGGCCGTGATCAAAAATTACGCTTAGAATTTGTAAAGAAAAAAGACAGGCAATGCCTGTCTTTTTCTATGCTGTGATTTGCTTTTTAGCCTAAAAGCTTGGCATTCTTGCACAAGCTGTCAAAGTGTTCCCAGAACTTGTCGTAGTTGGCGGAAGTTACCAAAGTCATTGGGCGGCCATTTTCCGTTTCAAAGAAGCGGCCAGCCCGGTGGCCATCGGTGTAAACGTCGGACTTAGCTTCGCGGCTAGTGACGATTTCTGGGTAAAGGGCGCTCATGGTGGTCAAAACGTCCCAGAGGTAGTAAGTGGAGTCAACTTCAAAGGAGTTGACCAAGGAGTAGAGGTAGCCAACAAATTCAAAGGCTGGGTACTTGCGGTTTTGGTTAAAGTGCTGGCGCATTTCGTCGGTAAGTGGCAATTCTTCCGTTGATTCCAGACCCACTTGCTGGATCTTTAGCTTAGAGTCCCAAACCGTCTTGCAGGCTTCTGGGTCCCACCAGGCGTTCCATTCTTGGGTGTCGTCTGAAACTGGGGTAAAGACGTTGCCGTGACCGTTAAGAGAGCCGCCCATCCAGTAGAGTTCTTCGACCTTGTCTTGGATGCTTGGGTCGATTTCTAGAGCCCGAGCCAAGTCGGTCAAAGGACCGGTGAAGACCAAGGTAACCGGGCCGTCAGCTTCGTGGATCTTGTCGATCATGTCCAGGTGGGCTGGCTTTTTAGCGATTGGAGTCTTAACCACGCCCGTTTCGTTTAAGATTGGGAAGTGGTCAACGGAAAAAGAAGATACCCGCCAAGCTTCCGGGAATTGGTTGATGGGACGGGAGTTGGACCGGGCTACTTCCAGCTTGTCGCCTCTTTGGTTGAAGCGGTCGATGATCTTGCGGGATGCAGAAACGCCGGGTTCAACATAGCCGTCTGCGTCAGTGACCCCAACGCCGATCAGCTTGATGTCTGGAGCCAGCAGCATCAACAAAAGAGAAGTAAAGTCATCCATGTTGGAGTCATGGTTTAAGTAAAAATTCTTCATGTTCTTTCTTGCCTTCCTATGAATCAAATCTGTTTTACTAAGATCATTATACGGGAAAAAGCCTTTTAGTTCGAGATCATCCAAGAAAAAACTGCTCCGAAGGGCAGTAAAAACGAATTTTTGTTTTTTTGCTTTTTCTAGCTATTGCTTGTCGTTTAATTGGCTGTGCCAGTAGCCGTAGCTGAAGTAGATGGCAATCCCGATCAAGAACCAGATGCCGGCTACCAGCCACATTTCTCCTGATAAGCGGGTGAGCATGAAGACGGCAGCCAGGCCAGACAAGATCGGAATGAATGGGAAGAGCGGCACCTTGTAGCCTTCATTGACCAAGTCAGTCCGCTTTCTCAAAGGAATCACCCCAAAGGAGACAAAGGCAAAGGCTAGTAGCGTTCCGAAGTTGACCAGGTTGGCCAATTGGTTGACCGAGAAGACCCCGCCGGCTAAGGCGATGATGATTCCGACCAGCCACAGGGCTCCTTGAGGGGAGTTGTGCTTTTCGTCTAATTTGGCCAAAAAGTGAGGCAAAAGGCCATCGCGGGCCATAGCGTAAACCAGACGGGAGCTAGAGTAAATCATGGTCATCATCATGGTCGCCATGCCTAGCAGGATCCCTAAGGACAAAAGCTGTGCCAGCCAGGATTGGTGGACCTGCACTAAAGCGTAAGCAACTGGGTTGGCTACGTTCAGCTTGGTGTACTTGACCATGCCAGTTAAGACGAGGGAAACCAGGATGTACAAGACGGTCACGATGGACAAGGTCCCGATGATCCCCTTCGGCATGTTCTTTTGGGGATTTTTAACCTCGGCAGCTGAAGCAGAAACGACGTCAAAGCCCAGATAGGCGAAGAAGACGGTGGTTGCCCCCTTCAAGACGCCTGAGAACTTATATGGCAAAAATGGGTGGTAGTTGGCCGGTTTGATGAAGAAGAGGCCAACGGCGATAAATAAGAGAACGATGGCAATCTTAATAAAAACGGCAACGTTGTTGATCTTGACCGATGTCCGCAGGCCGCGTGAGAGCAAGACGCAGACCAGCAAAATCGCCGTGATTGCTACAATGTCAAAGTAAACGCCGTGCTTGATGTCCATGGGACCAGAGATGGCCTTAGGCAAGGCCAGGTTAAAGGACTTTAAAAATGACTGCAGGTAGCTGGAAAAGCCCGCTGCACCGGCGGCTACAGCCAGCATGTATTCCAGGACCAGGGCCCAGCCTAATACCCAGCCAACGACTTCCCCATAAACAATGTTGCCGTAAGAATAGGCCGACCCAGCGACAGGGATCGCTGAGGCAAATTCAGCGTAGCACATGGCAGACAAAATACAGACGACGGCCGCAACCAAGAAGGAGAGGGAAATCCCCGGTCCAGCTTCTGTAGCAGCGACCGTTCCCGGCAAAATAAAGATCCCCGTGCCGATCACGGCCCCAATGCCCAAGGCAATCAGGTCTTTGGCGGTTAAGGAACGCTCGAAGTGCTTGTCTTCTAAGAGCAAGTTATCCGCATGTTCCTTGCGAAAAATGTTCATCGACATAACTATATTTTCCTTTTCTAATCCATTTTTTAAAACTTATCTAATAATTGTACTATGCTGGATCAGCATTAGGCAATGCGAAAAAACATTTTATTAAAGAATTCTGTTAAGTAAAGCGGAAAAGTGTAAAAGGGGCGTCATTCATGATAAAATTTTTCCGGTACTATAGAAAGGTGGTCAGGAAGTGGCAAACCAACTGATTGAGCAAAAATTGAAACTTCTGCCAGAGAAGCCAGGCTGCTATTTGATGAAAGACGTCAATGGCCAGGTGATCTATGTCGGCAAGTCCAAGAACCTGAAAAACCGCGTGCGCTCCTATTTTAAGAGCAAGCAAGAGGGCAGACGGGCGGAACTGGTCCGCAATATTGCCGACTATGACATCATCGTGGTAGATTCAGATAAAGAGTCTTTTTTGCTGGAAATCACCTTAATCAAGAAATACCAGCCATATTACAATGTGGCGCTAAAGTCCGGCACGGGCTACCCTTATATCGAAATCACCAATGAGCGCAATCCGCAAACCCGCTTGACCTCGATCGTCTATAAAGACAAGGGCTACTACTTTGGCCCTTATCCCAACGTGTATGCCGCGCAAGCGACCTTAAAGTTTATCCAAAAAGTTTTTCCCTTGCGCCGCTGCACCGGCTATACCGGCCGGCCCTGTCTTTACTACCACATGGGGCAATGCTTAGGGGCCTGCTTTAAGGAAGTGCCTAAAGAAGAATACGACGAGCAGATCAAGAAAATTAAGCGCTTTTTAAACGGGGACATCCAAGAGGTTAAAAAAGACCTGACCCAAAAGATGACCGAGGCGGCCAGCCAGATGGAATTTGAGCGGGCAGCGGAACTGCGCGACCAGCTCAAGTACATCGAGGAAACGGTGGAAAAACAGAAAATCATTTCTAACGACCACACCCAAAGAGACATCTTTAATTATTACGTGGACCACTCCTGGATCTCAATCCAGGTCTTCTTCTTGAGACAGGCCAAGCTCTTAAGACGGGAATCCTACATGTTTCCTTTGACGGACGTGACTGACCCAGAAGACGAAATGATGTCCTTTATTGCCCAGTTTTATAACCAAAGGAACCGGGTCAAGCCGCGGGAAGTCTTGGTGCCGAAAGATTTAGATCCAGACACCTTGTCAGAAGCCATCGGCATCCCGGTCCGGGTGCCGCAAAGAGGGCAAAAGGCCTCTTTATTAAAGATGGCCAAGGAAAATGCCAAGCTAAAGCTGGATGACAAGTTCCGACTTTTGGAACTCACCGACCGCAAGACCAAGGGGGCCCAGGCTGAAATCTTTAAGGCTTTGGGCTTGCCTTATGGCTCTTACATTGAAAGTTTTGACCACTCCCATATCCAAGGAGCAGATCCGGTGTCAGCCCTGGTCGTCTTTAAAGACGGGGTGCCCTTTAAAACGGGCTACCGCAAGTACAAATTAAAAGGCGAAGTCGAGCACCAAAACGCGGCTGATGAAGTCGGCAACACTAGAGAAGTCGTCCGCCGCCGCTATACGCGCCTTTTAAAAGAACACCAGCGCCTGCCAGACCTAATCCTGATGGATGGGGGGCAGATCCAGGTGGAAGCCTGCGAAGACGTCTTAAGAAACGAATTGAATTTGGATATTCCGGTAGCCGGCATGGTCAAAGACGACAAGCACCGGACCAACCACCTCCTTTACGGGGATCCTTTTAGAGGGGAAGAATTCCGCTTGATCCCGATCGATCCAAAGTCTGAAGGCTTTTACCTGATGACCCGGATTCAAGATGAGGTCCACCGCTTTGCCATCACCTTCCACCGGCAAACCCATGCTAAAAATGCCCTGACCAGTCGCCTTGATTCGATCAAGGGGATTGGACCTAAGACTAGAACCAAGCTGCTCAGAGAATTTGGTTCCCTGAAAAAGATCAAAGAAGCGTCAATCGATGATCTGCGAAAAGCCGGGTTAACTCTTCCTCAAGCGCAAGCAGTTAAACTTTCTCTGTAATTTGCCTTTAGTAATGGGCAAAAATAGCCTATAATAAAGAGTTAACTACTACGATTCTAAACAGAAATAGACAGAAATTAAGTTAAAGAAAGAAAAGGTAAAAATAAAGAATGCCAACACCTTCAACATTCGTTGATCAAACAAAGATCGAAGTCCAAGCCGGTAAGGGCGGGGACGGTATGGTGGCTTTCCGCCACGAAAAGTACGTGCCAAATGGTGGCCCAGCCGGCGGCGATGGCGGCCGCGGCGGGTCCATTATTTTTGTGGCCGACAATGGCTTAAGAACCCTGATGGACTTCCGCTACCGGCGCAAGTTCAAGGCTGATCCCGGTGAAAACGGCCGGATCAAGTCTCAATACGGCCGGGCAGCCAAAGACCTCTACTTAAAGGTGCCAGTAGGGACCACGGTTTACGACTTTTACACCGGTGAAGAAATCGGCGACTTGACCGAAAACGGGCAAGAATTAGTCGTTGCTAAGGGCGGCCGGGGTGGCCGGGGCAACATCCACTTTGCGACTAGCGTCAACACCGCGCCAGAAATCGCTGAAAACGGGGAACCAGGCGAGTTCCGGACCCTGCGTCTTGAATTAAAGGTTTTAGCCGATGTTGGTTTGGTTGGCTACCCATCCGTTGGGAAGTCAACCTTACTGTCGGTTGTAACTAAGGCTAAGCCAAAGATTGCCGCCTACCAGTTTACGACCTTGAAGCCTAACCTGGGCATGGTGGTTTTGCCAGATGGCCGGGACTTCTCCATGGCCGACTTGCCAGGGCTGATTAAAGGCGCCAGCCAAGGCGTAGGTCTGGGGATTCAGTTCCTGCGCCACGTTGAAAGAACCAAGGTTATCTTGCACATGGTGTCCATGGATCCGAATAACGGCCGGGATGCATACGATGACTACGAAACCATCTTGCACGAACTAGCTTCTTATACAGAAGACGACCTCTCCAGCAAGCGGGAATTAATCGTCGCCAGCCAAATGGATATTCCAGGCGCCGATGAAAAATTGGCTCAGTTTAAGCAAGACCTGGCAGATCACGGCATTGATCAGCCAGTATACGAACTCTCCAGTATCACCCACCAAGGGGTTGACAAGTTGATGAGCGACGCCGCTAACCTGGTCAGTGAGGTTGAAGCTGAACAAGCCGCTGCCAAGGCCAAGGCCGCTGCTGAAGCTCCAGCTGAAAGCAAGACCTACAAGTACCGTCGTCCTGAAAAGATGGAATTCACGGTTGAAAAGATTGGTGACCACGAATTTGAAATTCACGGCGAAAAGTTGGAACGCCTGGTTGCCATGACCAACATGGACCACCAAGATGGGATTATGCGTTTAGCCCGTAAGCTGAAGAAGCTGGGCGTTGACGATGAGCTGCGGGCCCAAGGGGCCGAAGACGGTGATGACGTCTACATCGGCAACTTTAGTTTTGAATTTGTACAATAAGGGTATAACAGATAAAGAATCGATCTTTGCAAATCGTAATCTTGTAATATGGAGTAAACAATGAAAAAAAGATACATTACGGGTTATTCTGGCCTAAGAGCATTGGCGGTGATCGGAGTTATCCTCTATCACTTGGACCCGAACCATTTTGGAGGTGGTTATCTTGGCGTGCCAATCTTCTTGGTCTTGACTGGCTACTTGGTCACTGACCAGATTATGGCGGCCCACCGGCGCTTTGGCTTTTTTGACGTCAGGGCCTTTTACCAAAGGCGGTTTAAGCGGCTGTACCCGCCGCTGATTGCCATGCTGTGGGTGACGTCAGCCTATATTATTCTTTTTCAAAGGAATTTGCTGAACAAGCTCTACCAGATCGTCTTGACCAACCTGCTGGGCGTATATAATTGGTGGCAGATTTTTAACGGGCAGAGCTACTTTGAGCGCTTTGCCAACAACGAATCGCCCTTTATTCACCTGTGGACCATGTCCATTGACTGGCAGTTTTACCTGCTGTGGCCAATTATCATGGCGGTCTTGGTTAAACTGGTTAAGAAAAAGCGCAATATCTTTTGGGCATTAGTTGCCTTGTCCCTGATTTCGGCGGTCGAAATGGCTATTCTCTTTAAACCGGGGCAAGACACCAGCCGGATTTATTACGGAACGGATACCCGCTTTTACTCCCTAGGCTTAGGGGCAGCCTTGGCACTGCTTTGGCCTTATGAAGAACTGGACAATCGCTTCACCCAAAGCGATGCCCGCATCCTCAACTGGACCGGTTTAGCAGCCTTTTTAGGCATGATAGCCTTGCTCTTTACCCCTTTGATGGATGCCCAAACAGCCTTTCCTTACTACGGGGGGATGTTCCTCTTTAGCCTGTTAGTCACCATCTTGGCGGCGGTCATAGCCGCGCCAGTTGGCATCTGGAACCAGTTTTTGACCAATCCGGTCTTTGACTGGCTGGGGTCAAGAAGCTATGAAATCTACCTCTACCAGTTCCCGGTCATGATCTTCTTCGAAAGCCGGGTCAGTGACCTGGCAGACCACGTGGCCTGGTACCGGGTGCTGGAAGTGGCCTTGATTTTGCTGATTAGCGAAATCGCTTACCGCTTAATCGAAAAGCCGCGCTTTGATCCGGTGGAAGTTATCAATAGCTTAAAGCAACTTTTCCGCCGGCCTCGCTACTTGTCTAAATCCTGGCTGAAAACAGCCGCCTTTTTCCTGATCTTTTTGATCGGGACCTGCGGAATTGCGGTTTCACCTTTAGCCAAGGCTGACGACAAGGACAGCGCCTTGATCAAGACGATCGACAACAACTCAAAACAGCAGGCGGAAATGAACAAGCGGGCTTTAGAGTCCATCAAGCAGTCAGCTAAGTCGACTTCAAGCTTAAAAGCTAAGTCCAAGTCCAGTTCAAGTTCGAAGGCGAAAAAGGCGTCTGCATCTAGTTCTAAGACCAAGCAAAAGCAGAAAGTCAGCGGCAAGAAGGTCAACCAGGAATTTGAAAAGTACGGCATCAGCCAAGCCCAGCTGCAGGCTGCGCAAAAATTGCAAGTTACGGCAATTGGGGACTCGGTCATGGCATCTTCAAGCGACTTGCTCCACAAGCTGATGCCAAATTCTATCGTGGATGCTGCCGTGTCTCGCCAAGGCGACGTTGGGGTTTCTTTGATCAATTCCTACCTGCAAAAAGGACAGCTGCAGGAAAACGTCTTGATTGGTTTGGGCACAAACGGCCCAATTAGCGACTCTGACATGCAGCAGATCTTGAATTTGGTGGGACCAAAGAGACAGATCTACTGGATCAATGTGGTTGTGCCAACCAGGTCATGGCAAAACCAGGTCAACCAGCAGCTGGCTGGTGTTGCCAAAAAGCACAAGAACTTCCACGTGATTGACTGGTATGGCTATGCCCACAGTCACTCCAGCTGGTTTTATGATGACCAGACCCACCCGAATAATGTGGGACAGATGTATTACAGCAGCTATGTAGTCAAGGAAATGTTGAGTAAAGGTGAGTAAGCGAAATTATAGGATTTTTAGAAAATAGGTAATCAATGGAACTGGAATTTCTCGGAACGTGTTCAGGCCAGCCGTCAAAATTGCGGAATGTGTCGGGTCTAGCCTTAAAATTATTGGATGAATTAAACGAAATTTGGCTCTTTGACTGCGGGGAAGCCACCCAGCACCAAATCCTGCAGACCAATATTCGTTTAAGAAAGGTTACCAAGATCTTCATCTCCCATAACCACGGCGACCACATCTTTGGCTTGCCAGGTCTCTTAGCCACCCGGTCTTTCCAAGGGGACGTTGGCCCCTTGACCATTTACGGACCACCAGGCCTTGACCAATTCGTCAAGACCTCTCTCCGGATTTCAAAGACGAAATTGTCTTACCCCATCAAGTTCGTCAACTTGGAAAAGGCGGGCAAGATCGTCGATGAGAAGGGCTTTAAGGTTTATACCGAAAAATTGGACCACCGGATTGACAGTTGGGGCTTCCGGGTGGTGGAAGGCGATAAGGCCGGGGAACTTTTAATGGACAAATTGGCACAATATCATGTGCCAAATGGGCCACTCCTTGGTAAACTAAAGAGGGGAGAGCAGGTTGCCTTGGCAGATGGTACGGTATTAGATGGCCATGACTTTTTAGGTCCTGCCAAAAAGGGCCGGGTAGTCACGATCATCTACGATACCCGGTCCACGCCGGCAATTGGCCGCTTAGCCGACCATGCCGACGTCTTGGTTCATGAGGCCACTTTTGACGCTAGCGAAAGCAAGCTGGCTAAAGAGTACTACCATTCAACCTGCACCCAGGCTGCAGAAACGGCTAAAGCCGCCCAGGTCGGGCACTTGTACCTGACTCACGTTTCGGCGCGCTACGTCGGGCCTTTAGCCAGCCAAATGGTCAAGCAGGCTAGGAAGATTTTCCCAGAAACGACTCTGGCCAAAGATCTGGATTGTTTTGTCATTCCGATGAAAGGTGAAAAAAATGAGTGATTCATTACGCAATAAAGTTGTAGTTGTTACCGGTGCTTCTAGCGGCATTGGCCGCGCCATTGTCATGGAAAGCGCAAGCCGGGGGGCAACGGTGGTCTTAATGGCTAGAAGCCTGGACAAGCTGGAAGAAATCGCTGCTGAAGCCCAAGAATTGTCTGGCTCAGCCGCTTTTGCCATTAAGGTGGACCTGGGCGTCGCCAGTGAAATCGAAGAGGCTTTTAAAGAAGTGACCAGCAAGGTCAGCCACATTGACTACTTGGTCAACGCTGCTGGCTTTGGCAAGTTCGAATACTTCATGGATGCGCCAATGCAAGACGCTACTAGCATGTTCCAAGTGGACGTTTTGGGCCTGATGTACATGACCCGCCTCTTTGGCCGGGTGATGATGGACCAAAGAAGCGGCCAAATCATCAACTTTGCCTCCATGGCCGGCAAGGTGCCAACCACCAAATCCGCTGCTTATAGCGCCGCCAAGGCAGCCGTAATTCAATTTTCTAACGTTTTGCGGTTGGAATTAAAGCAATTTGGTGTTAAAGTAATGACAGTAAACCCTGGCCCTGTCTACACCAACTTCTTCAACATCGCCGACGAAACGGGCGACTATGTGAAGAACGTCCAGGCCTTCATGCTTGACCCGGATGACGTTGCTTGGGAAGTAGTCCACTACTTTGGCTCTGCCAAGCGCGAATTGAACCTGCCAGTCAGTCTGGCGGTTTTGGCCAAGCTTTACAACCTGTTTCCAACGATTGGAGACTACTTATCATTAGAATTTGCTTCTCGCAAATAAATAAAATCATCTTTTTCTTGATTTATTTGCCAAGCAATAGTATTATTTAATTACTTGAGTATTTTGGTCCCAGACCAAATGCTGCGATACTACAATAAAGGAGATCAGTTATAAATGGCAGTTCCTGCAAGACATACTTCTAAGCAAAAGAAACGTTCACGTCGCGCTCACTTGAAGCTCAGCGTACCAGCTATGCACTACGACGCTACTACTGGTGAATACCGCTTGAGCCACCGTGTATCCCCAAAGGGTTACTACAAGGGTCGTCAAGTAGTAAGCGAAAACACCGCTAGCGATAACGACTAATTAAAAGACACCTGTTTCATGGTGTCTTTTTTTCATGCAAAAATTTGCCTAGTGGGCGAAGAAAAAAGAGAGAAAAAAGCAAAAAAACAAAAAACGCAAGAGAAAAAGAGAAATCAAAAGAAATGAAGTTAGTTTTTTTACATTCTAGCGATACGCATGGCTACTTATTGCCAACTGATTACCAAAATGATGGCGAATATAACGCGCCTTTCGGTCTCAGCCGGGTGGCCAGCGCCATCAAGGCTGAAAAGGCCAAATGGGGCGCTGAGCACGTGGTAGTCACTGATGCCGGTGATTGCCTTCAAGGCTCGCCTTTAGCCGCTTATGCCCACGGCAGCGGCGATTTAAAGAACCTTGACCGCTTTACTGCGGCCTACAATGCTGTTGGCTACGATGTCCGCTGCCTAGGCAACCACGACTTCAACTTTGGTCAAAGCTACATGGCCAATTACGTGGACAACAACAAGGCGCCATTTGTCAACTGCAATATTTTAGCCGCTGAAACCCACATGCCAGCTCTTGGCAGGGAATACGTCATTTTAAAAAGAAGCGGCGTGAAGATCGGCGTAATCGGCATTACCACCCAGTACATCCCGCACTGGGAAGCAGCAGACCGGATCAAGGGTCTGGAATTTAAGTCAGCCTTTGACCAGGTGGCCAAGCTGGCGAAAAAGCTGAAGCCGCAAGTCGATGTCTTGGTCGTCCTCTACCATGGCGGCTTTGAAAGCGACATTGAAGATGGTCACGCTACTGAGCCTCATAACGGCGAAAACGAAGGCTACCGGATCTTTACCGAGATTCCGGAAGTCGACGTGATGCTAACCGGCCACCAGCACCGGCGCTTAAACGTCATCAAAGATGGCAAGCCGTGCGTGCAGCCAGGCTACCGGGGTGAAGCCATTGCCGAAGTCGTTTTGGACTTAGACCAGACCGAAGACGGCTACAAGGTAGTTAATGCTGAGAGCAAGCTGATCGACACTAAGGACTATGATTCTGACCCAGAATTGACCGAAATCGTGAAGCCGCTGGACCAAGCCACCCAAAAGTGGCTGGACCAGCCAATCGCTCACCTGGATGAGCCAGCCCCAATCGAAGATGCCAACAAGGGGAGAATTGAAGGAGCGCCGTTTATCAACCTCCTCCAGCAGATGCAGCTTTACTTCACCGGGGCTGACTTGTCAGCGACTGCGGTCATGAACGACGTGGCCAAGGGCTTTGGCAAGACGGTCACGATGCGGGACATCCTGCTCAACTACCCGTACGCCAACCAATTGGTCAAGGTGCGCTTGACCGGTAAAGAGCTACGCCATATCGTCGAACACACGGCAACTTTTTTACGGAAAGACGCAGATGGGTCCATCCACTTTATCGACCGCTACTTAAAGCCAAAGCCGGAGCTCTACCACTTTGACGTCTTTTACCCGCTGGAATATGAGGCAGACCTGTCTAAGCCGGCTGGTCACCGCTTGACCAAGCTGAAGTTGCACGGCGAAGACATCAAGGATGACCAGGTCTACCACTTGGCCGTCAACAATTACCGGGCTAACGGCGGCGGTTTTTACCCAGAATACAGCCTGGACAAGATCGAGATGTCCCTAGACAAGGACTACGTGCAAATGTTCAGCGAATATCTGACGGAAGCCGACGTTCACGTAGATACTAAGAAGTACTACCGTTTTTACTAATTTCCTAATGTAAAAAAGTAGCAAAAGCAAAAGAAGGCCATTGGGCCTTCTTTTTTGCATCTTTAGTGAAATTAGCCCTTTTAGAAAAATGTTATACTGGTAAAAAAGAAGTGAGGTGAGGACATGACTAGGCAGAGTACGGGAAGCAGCATTAGGATCAGCGCCATTTGTGAAATCAGCCACCTGACCAGCTTTATCATGGGCGAAGACTTGCAAAAATTGCAAGCAGGTGAAGCCGTGATGGGCGAGGTCGTCCACCAGCATCCCTTTGCCTTTATCCGGGTCAAAGAGGCAGAACTAGTTTCAGGCGCCGCGCCAGCCTGGCTGAAAGAGCAGCTTTTGGCTAGTCCTACCTTTCAGGCCGAAGCCGGCGAAGGGATGCTCCCATGGCTAGCTAAACAGGAGGAGGGGAGATTGGCCCAGCTGTTTGGCCAAGAGGTAAAAAAGGGGCAAGGCGTCACTCTCCAAGTTACCGTGAAAGACTCCCAAAAGCGGAAACTTGCCTTAACTGGGGTCATCCTGGGCCGGGAACAGGCAGAAAAAGCAATAAAGAAAACTGTAGAGAAAGAAAAAAAGAAAGAAACTAACAAAGAAGCAGCAACAGAGACCTTTAAGCCCAAACTGGTTGATCAAGAGGTCAAGATTGCTGGCCAAACTCTGCCGCTTCATGACTACCAGCTCTACGCCTTGAACTTTATCGAAGAGCACCCATATTGCGGGATCTTCCTGGATATTGGGCTGGGGAAGACCCTGACCACCCTGGCTGCCTTTGCCAAATTGCGGGAAAAGGGCTTAACCGGCCACATCTTGGTCATTGCCCCCAAGGCCATTGCCCAGTCGACCTGGCAAGACGAAATTGCCAAGTGGAACTTGCCCTTTAAGACGGTTTCTTTTTTAACCGATGAAAAAGGCCATGCCGTTTCGGCCAAAAAGCGGCAGGAGATCTATGAAGAAGCCGCGGCCTTTGCGGCGAAAAGCGACTGGCACCTCTACTTTATCAACCGCGAGCTGGTGACCAAGCTGGTGGACCTTGGACCCTGGCTTTTTAAAAACGTGGTGATCGATGAGTCCCAGTCCTTCAAGTCGCCAACGGCCAAGCGCTTTAAGGCGCTGAAAAAGGTGCGCGGGCGAATCCAGCGACTGGTTGAATTAACCGGGACGCCGGCGCCAAATTCCTTAGAAGACCTCTGGTCGCAGATTTATTTGCTAGACCAAGGGGAGCGGTTAGGCACTAGCATCAGCCAGTACCGGGCCAAGTACTTTAAGCCGGGGATGCTGATCAATGGCCACCCGGTTGACTGGCGGCCGCTTCCAGGCAGCGAGGAGCAGATCTACCAGGCAATTGGCGATTTGGTCATCTCCATGAAAAATACCCGCCTAGAGCTGCCGAAACTGACGATGGTGACCGATACGGTGGAGATGTCGCCCAAGGCAAAAAATAGCTACCTGCAGCTGAAAAAAGAGCAAGTGCTGGAAGTTGGCGGCGGGGAAATTACGGCTGATAACGCCGCTGTTTTAGCGGGCCGTTTGCGGCAGCTGGCTAGCGGCGCCATCTATGAAGAAGATGGGGTCAATTACCAGGAATTTTTTGCCGATAAATTAGAGCGGTGCTTTTACCTGACCAGCAACACCTCCTCGCCATGCCTAGTAGCTTACTACTTTCATTCAGACGCCAGTCGCCTGTTAAAGTACTATAAGAAAAATGGCGTGATGGCGGAGCTTTTTGACGGCAGCCCCCAGATGATCAAGCGCTGGAACCAGGGCGAGATCCAGGTCATGCTGGTGCAGCCGGCTAGTGCCGGGGCGGGCCTCAACCTGCAAGAAGGCGGGCACACCCTCATCTGGTTTACCCTGCCTTGGAGCTTAGAGCAGTACCAGCAGATGAATGGCCGCCTTTACCGGCAAGGACAAAAAAAGCCGGTCATCATCCACCACTTGTTAACCAAGGGGACGATTGACCAGCATATCTTGGCCAGCCTCAAGCACAAGGACATCTCGCAAGAGTCGCTCTTGAAGGCGGTCAGAATGACTTTGAAATAATGCTTTTACTTTTTCTTCGGCTGCTTTTTAAAAAAGAAGCTCTCGATCCAGGCTGGGTCGCTCTTTAATTGGTGGTGGGCCCAGAGGCTAAAGAGGCAGGCTCCGGCCAAGTCGGCGATCAAGTCGCCCATGGTGTCCATCAGGGCCGCCCGGCCAACTAATGGGGTCTTCCCTGACAGGTAGCGCTGCAGGTTCATGTTAAAAAGACCATCGCAGGTAAATTCGTAGCACTCCCACAAGACTCCGCAGAAAACGGCAAAGGCGATGCCGTAAAGGCAGATAAAACCAGCCGGGAGCTCTTTTTTAGTAAAAAGACCCAAGACAGCCAGGCCTGCCCCAAAGAGCAAGGCCCCGCTGATGACGTGGAGAAACTTGTCCCAGTAGGCGACATAGTAGAAGTGGTAGGCGTCTCCTAGGTAGATGGCGCAGTAGATGAAGGCCATGAAGAAAAAGTATAAAAAATTGGGCAGGTAGAAGTGGAAGATTTTTCCTAAAAGATAGGGCAAAACGGTCAACACTAAACCCGCCAAAACTTCTGCCACTAAGAGGGCATAGCTTTTTTGCCCTAAAAAGAGCAGGTGCCAAGAATTGGTGACTAGGGAAACCAGCATGGACAAGGTCACGAAAATGAAGGTAAACTTGATGGCTAGCGCTTGTTTACGCATGGGGATCACTCCTAACCAAGAATGAAAATATTGTGTTATTATCAAAAATCGCTGGATAAAATTTATATCCGTTTACACTTTAAATTTTAGCAGAAGGCTTAAATAAGTTAAGAAATAAGACTTAAAAAGCACCTTTTTGAAGTGAATGTACTAAAATTGAGGTGTTGAAAATAACAAATTAATGAGAAAGCATCAAAGAAGAATCAAAAATAGGAGGAAAAAATGGATTTAGCAGAAATTGAAGAGCAGGCAAGGCAGGCAACCAAGGAAATCGTTGAGGCTTCCAAGATCAAGAAGGGGCAAATCTTCGTGGTTGGCTGCTCATCAAGCGAAGTCTTAGGCGAAACGATTGGGACCAACACCAGCGTCGACGTCGCGGTAGCTCTTTACAAGGGAATCAGCAGCGTGCTGGATGAGAAGGGCATCTACATGGCGGCCCAGTGCTGCGAGCACTTAAACCGCGCCTTGGTCATCAAGCGCGAAGCCATGGAAAAGTACGACTTTGAACAGGTCAATGCCATTCCCCAGCCCAACCACGCTGGCGGCGCCTTTGCGACCATCGCCTACCGGGAAATGCCAGACCGGGTATTGGTCGAAGATATCCAGGCCAAGGCAGAAGCCGGGATTGACATCGGCGGCACCTTGATCGGGATGCACATCCACCCAGTAGTCGTGCCACTTAGAATTTCTTTAGACAAGATCGGGGCAGCCAACATCATCTGTGCTCGGCGTCGTCCTAAGTACGTTGGCGGGCAAAGAGCCATCTACGACGAGAGCTTGATGTAGAAAAAGACCAAGTAACAACCAAGCAAAAAGCAAGAAATGAGAGAAGTCGATGAATGAGCAAGTAAAGAACTGGTACAAAGACAAAAAGCGCCTGATTCGCTATCTGCTGCTAGGCCTGTTAGCAATTGCCACGATCCTGGCGCCTTGGAGCGGTAAGGCAGAACTAGGCAACTTTTTATTTTGGGCCTGGCTGATCATTCTCTATGAAGAAGGTGAATTTGCCTTGGCCAAGCGCAATTCTGGTAAATTCAAACCTTGGCAAGTCAAGCTGCTAGCCTTTTGCTTATCCTTAGCCCTGTGTTTCCTGTACTTGGTCTATAATTATTTTGTTACTAGATAAAAATGCTATCAGCCTTTTAAAAAGAATATCCAAAGCTTTGTAAAAAATTAACAAAATTCCCCCCAAGTCCGGCAAAATCTTGATAGAATGGAATTAGTATATCTAGGCAAGTAATATTAATCAAAATCAAGGTGGCATGACGATGAAAAAATATCAATATGTAGCTGACACAATTAAGAATCGGATTTTTGACGGGACCTATCCAGCTCAATCCTTCTTGCCAAGTCAAGACCAGCTGGCAACGGAATTTAATGTCAGCAAGATCACGATCAAGAGCGCGTTGGACTTGTTAGCCCGGCAAGGCTTTGTCTACAAGGAGTCAGGCTTAGGCACTTTGGTTTTGTCCAACCTGTCTTTGGTCAACAAGCATGACGCACCAGTTGATTCCTTCATGGGGCTGACTAGCGAACAGGGTGATGACCACGTTACTAGCAAGGTGATCAAGTTTGCCGTAGAATTTCCTGACCAGGACCTGTGCACCAAGCTGAACTTGGAGCCTAACAATCCAGTCTATGAAATCATCCGCTTACGTTTGATTGACAAGGAACCTTTCATTATTGAGCACACCTACATGCCAGTCAAGGACGTGCCAGGCTTGTCCAAGCAGGTCTTAGAAGGTTCTGTTTACGACTACCTGCACCAAAAGCTGCACATCAAGTTTGGCGGGGCCTATCGGAAGATCAAGGCAGCCGTTCCTGACGAATACGACATCAAGTACCTCGGTGCAACTAAAGAAACGCCGATTTTAGAAATCGAACAAATCGTTTGGACTAATTCTGGGACTAACATCGAATACTCACGCTCACGTAACCTTTACGACAAGCGGGCTTACTCCACGGTTGAGGGCACGCGGTAAATAAAAATTAAAAGTCGGATCTTATTCAAAAAGTAAGATCCGACTTTTTTTGGCCCAAAGATAAAACATATTCTTTACAATTTGAAAACGGTTGCTATATAATAAAGGCATAGATAGTAAAAAAGAAAGACATATTAATGTCTGATGGGCAAACGTAATAGGAGGCAAAAAATGAGCGAAAGAAAGCTGCCAAAAGACTTTTTCTGGGGGAATTCGACTTCCAGCATGCAAACCGAAGGTGCCTGGAATCTGGATGGCAAAAGCCTGTCAGTCTATGACGTGCGGGAAGCCACGGAAAACAGCTCCGACTGGCACACGGCCATTGACGAATACCACCGCTATGACGAAGATTTAGACCTCATGCAAGAAATGGGGATGAACATGTACCGGATCCAGATTTCTTGGTCGCGGGTGATCAAGGATGGGGACGGCGAGCTTAATCCAGCCGGGCTAGCTTATTATGATCGTCTGGTAGATGGGATGCGGAAGCGGGGTATTGAGCCCATGATCTGCCTATATCACTTTGACATGCCCTTAAAACTTGCCAAAGAAGACAATGGTTTTATGTCCAGGAAAGTTGTCGGCGACTTTGTCCGCTATGGGAAAGCCATGCTGGACCATTTTGCCGGCCGGGTTAAGTACTGGATCGTTTTTAACGAGCATAATCTCTACTTTACCGACCTGGCTTTTGAGATCGCAGGCTACACCAAAGGCGATAAATCGATTAGTGACTTATACCAAATCTTCCACCACACCATGCTGGCCCATGCTGAGCTGAGCCACTACGCTCACGAAAAATATCCAGAGATCAACTTTGGCGGCATGATTGCTTATACGCCGGTTTATCCCGCAAGCAGCAAGCCGATCGATGTCTTTATGGCGCGGAAGTCCAACGAATTTTTGAACGAAAACCTGAACAAGCTCTATACGACCGGCAAGTATTCAGATGAAGTTCTGGCCTGGATCAAGAGTCACAAAATTGATCCGGACTTTCAAGCAGGCGATGAAGCAATCTTGGCCCAGATGCATACGGACTTCTTGGCCTTTAGCTACTACCAGTCAACCTGCTTAAACGGAGACAAGGTGCCGGCAGGGGAGGCGCCAAACCGCTATCTAAATTGGAGCAGAGAACATAACCGCTTCTTGGCTACCAGCGACTTTGGCTGGGATATTGACCCCCTCGGCTTTAGAAACGTCATTACCCATACCTATAATGCCTACCATTTGCCAGTTTTCCCAATCGAAAATGGGATCGGCTGCCGGGAAAAGTGGGATGGAGTCCATGAAATCGCCGATGATAACCGCATTGCCTACCACCGGGCCCACATCCAGGCTATGGAAGATGCGATTTTTGAAGATGGGGCAAAAGTTTTGGGCTACCTCGGCTGGGGCCTGATCGACATCCCAAGCTCCCATGGCGACATGGAAAAACGCTACGGAGCCGTTTATGTCAACCGGGGCAACCACGACCTGCGCGACCTTAAGCGGGTGCCAAAGAAGTCCTTTGCCTGGTTTAAGCAGGTCTTTACCAGCAACGGTGAAAAACTGTAGCATTTGAAACTAGATACTTTCCGAAACCAAAACTATCAGGTACAAAAAAACAGCTTTTTGACAATATGCATCTGTCAAAAAGCTGTTTTTCTTTGATTTGATTAGCTATGATTAGCTATCTTTTTAGCCTAATTCCTTGTTCCGGGCCAAAGCAGCGTTAACAGCGCTGATCGTGGCGTAGCGGAAGCCATTTTGCTCTAAGGCAACTACGCCGGCAATGGTGGAGCCGCCTGGTGAGGTAACGGCATCGCGCAGCTGGGCTGGGTGCTGGCCGGTCTTTAAGACCATTTCAGCAGACCCCAAAACGGTTTGGGCAGCCATCTTGATCGCGGCCTGGCGAGCCAAGCCATTTTGCACGCCGGCATCAGCCATGGCTTCGATAAATTGGTAGACATAAGCTGGGCCGCAGCCAGCTACTGCCGTTGCAGCATCCATCAAGTTTTCGGCAATTTCCACGATTTCACCGGAATAAGCCATCAACTTGGTGAAGACTGCCTTAGCTTCGTCGTCACTAGCGGTAAAGCTGGTCATGCCGGCACCCAAGGCAACGGGGGTGTTTGGCATCATCCGGACAATGCTGTGGCCAGGCAATAATTTTTCCAGGTCAGCCAAGGCCACGCCAGTAGCCATGGAGATCCAAATAGCATTGTTTTTAGTGCTGTCACTAAGTTCGGCGATCGCTTGTCCCACTTGGTATGGCTTTACGCCTAAAAAGACTACGTCGCTCTTTTCAGCGATTTCCTGGTTAGTAGCCAGCGTACCGCCAATTTCCGCTTGCAGCTTGCTGGCTTTTTCGACGTTGTGATTGCTGAGCAGGAGGTCGGTGCCTTCCACCTTGGCTACTGCCTTGGCGATGGCTGAGCCCATGTTGCCTAGTCCAATAAATCCAACTAACATTAAGTATCTCTCCTAACTAGTATTTTTTGCTGTCTTTTATTTTTGATCAGCTTATTCTCTGATTTGCCCATCCCCGTGAATGATGTACTTGTAGGTGTTCAGCTCGTTTAAGCCCATTGGTCCACGTGCATGCATCTTTTGGGTTGAAATCCCGATTTCGCATCCTAGGCCAAATTCACCCCCGTCGGTAAAGCGGGTAGAGGCGTTAACGTAAACGGCGGCTGAGTCGACGGCTTGGGTGAAGCGGTCGGCAGCTGCTTGGTCTTCGGTGATGATGGCTTCACTGTGGTGGGTGGAGTGCTTGGCGATGTGCTTGATGGCGTCTTCTAATCCGTCAACCACCTTAATGGCCATGATGTAGTCCAAAAATTCCGTGTCAAAGTCGTCTGGGCCAGCTAATTTGGCGTCTGGCAGGTATTCCTTAGCACGTTCGTCAGCCCGCATTTCCACTTTGCCGGCGAAGGCTTCTGCAAGTTTTGGCAAAAAGTCGGCCGCAACTTCTTGGTCAACCAAGCAGACTTCAGCCGCGTTGCAGACAGATGGCCGGCTCATCTTGGCGTTAGCCGTAATTCTAACGGCTTCGTCTAAGTTGGCTGCCTTGTTAACGTAAATGTGGCAGATCCCCGTCCCGGTTTCGATGACTGGAACCGTAGCGTTGTCAACGACGGCGCGGATCAAGCCCTTGCCGCCCCGAGGAATCAAGAGGTCGATCTTGCCCCGAGCGGTCATCATTTCAGTTGATGACTGGCGAGTCGTGTCTTGCACCAGTTCAATGGTCTTAGGTGAAATTGCGCTCTTTTCCAAGCCCTTTTTTAAAGCAGTCATGATGGCGTTAGCGGAGTTGAAGGCTTCCTTGCCTGAACGAAGCAGCGCCGCGTTGCCGGACTTGATGGCTAAAGCAGCGACGTCAGAAGTAACGTTTGGCCGGCTTTCGTAGATCATGCCAAGCAGGCCAAATGGCACAGACTTCTTTTCAATAACTAAGCCGTTGTCAGCCACGTACTTGTCCAGTACACGGCCGACTGGGTCTGGCAGGTCGAACAGGGCTCTGATCCCATTGGCCATCCCGGTCAGTCTTTTGTCGGTTAAGCGGAGCCGGTCCAGCATCACGTCTGAGATCGTGCCCTTGGCCTTTTCCAGGTCAAGTTCGTTGGCCTTTAAGATCTCGTCTTTTTCTGCCAATAGCTCATCAGCCATGGCAGCTAAGGCTTCATTCTTTTCTTCGGTCGTAGCCAAGTTGACTTCTTGCTTGTGGACCAGCAGGCTGTCCATCAGCCGTTGCGTTGATGATTCTTCCATAGTGTCGTTCCTTTTTAAAAAATAGTATAGATCAAATAATAAGCTGAAATTGTCAAAATTATAATGTAGTTACCCAGTCATCCCGGTGAATGAAGATCCCTTCAGGGTGGTTTTGTTCCAGAATTTCCTTTAAAACCGGCTTAGAGAAGCGGGCCTTGCCCTTGCCGATCAGGTGCTTAGTGGTTAAGCTGTAGACTTCCACGATATCGTCTTTTTGGAAGTTGCCCTTAACCTGCTTGATCCCGGAGATGAGGAGACTAGAGCCTTTTTTAGCCATGGCATTGACGGCCCCTTGATCGATAAAGACCTTGGCCGTGGTCGGGGCGTAAAAGGCCAGCCATTGCTTCTTTTGGTTAAAGGCATTTTCGTTGGCGGTAAACAGCGTTCCTTGGTTTAACTGGTCAACGGCGTCAATCATCGCTTGAGAGCTCTCTGATGAGCAGATGAAGACCGGCACGCCAGACTTGGTGGCCATGTCAGCGGCCTTGATCTTGGTGGCCATCCCGCCAGTCCCGTTGCTAGAACCCGCACCGCCAGCAATTTCGAAGGTCTTTGGCGTGATGTTTTCAATCACAGGAATTGGGTGAGCATTAGGGTTAGTCCGCGGGTTAGCGCTGTATAGGCCAGGCACGTCGGTCAAGAGGACCAGGAGGTCAGCCTTTAAAAGGGATGCTACTTGGGCTGACAGGGTGTCGTTATCGCCAACCTTTAATTCGTCGATGGCAATGGTGTCATTTTCGTTGATGATCGGGATCACCCGGCGGTTGATCAAGACGCTTAAAGCGTTAGAAGCGTTTTGGTAGCGGCGCTGGTCGGCAAAGTCGTCTTGAGTCAAGAGGATCTGCGCAGAGACCACGCCCTTGGCCAAGAGGT
Organism: Lactobacillus sp.; assembly: GCF_051893255.1. Taxonomy (GTDB): domain Bacteria; phylum Bacillota; class Bacilli; order Lactobacillales; family Lactobacillaceae; genus Lactobacillus. The sequence goes on from NZ_JBJFHB010000026.1 coordinate 30,950, forward strand.
CTTTAGTGTATTCTTCGATTAATAGGCCCTGGCCCACGGCGGCAGCGGCTTGCTTGTCGGCTACCTTCTTGGGTCGTTTGTCAAAGCCCAGCCGGCGAAAGCCAGCGGCAATTGAACCTGAGGTTACCAAAACCAGCTTGTAGCCCTTTTGGTGCAAAGCTGCCAGCTGACTGGTAATCTTCAAGATCTTGCTTGGATCCAAATCCCCGGCTGGACTAGTCAGGGAAGAGGTTCCGACTTTAAAAACGATCAAGTTTTCTTCCATATTGAAACTTCCTTAATATTTTGGTTTGTCTAGATATGATAGCATTTTTTGCGCATGTCTGCTTACTTTTAGTACAATGCAAAAAGGCTAGCCACGAAGTGACTAGCCTAGAAACATATTCATCTGTGCCTTATTTGCTATAAACGGAATCGTCTTTAACAGAATGGGCGGTGATTTTTGGAATGATCAAAGAGAACAAGAAACCAAAAATTGCACCCACTACCAACAAGGTAACAGGATCATAGCTGCTTTGAGTCAGGGGAGCCCCAATGAAGCCAACGATGAACATGAAGATCATCCCCCAGACGGTACAAACAATATAACGTCCCATACTATCTTCCTTCTTTCGCTATGCATTTTAGCAGAATTGGCGACTAAATTCAATGTGAAAAAGGGTGACTTTGCTATAATTGAAAGGACGATAAATATCTTAAAAAAGAAAAAATGAGAGAAAACAAGGAAAGATAAGTAACGCAGAAAGGGGCAAAAAATGGTCAAAGCAGCAGTTTTGCAGGCAATCTCCGCCAATACGATTTTAGCCAGTCCATTGAAGGTCAAGGACCTGGTCTTGGGGGCCAAGGAGCGCGGCTATGGCGCGGTCGCTTTGACCGACGTCAATGTCACTTTTGGTCTGGCCGACTTTTACCTGACCGCCAAAAAGGCTGGCATCAAGCCCTTATTAGGGATCCAGGGACGGTATCTGGGCAGCGGTGATCAGGCTTTTGACCTGATTTTTTTAGCCAAGAGCCAGCGGGGCTACCAGTCGCTGATGCGCTTGTCCAGCTACTTAAATTTGGCCTCCGGCGACTTAAAAGGGGAGAGCCTGCCGGCACTTAATTCCTTGCCCCAAGACCTGCCGGATTTAATGGCCATCGTGCCTGCCGGGCCGACCAGCGAGCTGCGCTACCTCTATGATATGGGGCAAGAGAGCGTTGGGCAGACTTTTTTGACGGCTTTAAGAGAGCAGGCAAAAACTAGTGGGTGGGACCTTTATCTTGGCTTATACCCAGCTGAGAGTGCGGCTTTTTATAACCAGTTTGTCCAAAAGCTGGCAAAAGACTTTTCCTTAAAAACGGCAATTACTGAAGACGTCCGCTACCTTAACCCGGAAGATCAGTTTAGCCAAAAGGTGCTAGGTGCCATCAAGACGAAAAAGATCTTTACAGAAGACGAGCTAAAAACAATCGCCAAGGGGCGGGGGTCCCACTACTTGCGGCCGGCTAGCGAGCTTTTTGACGCCTGCCAAAAGCTGGGCTTAAAAGAGGCCTTTTTGAATACCTGGGAGATTGCAGAAAAGGCGGATGCTCAAATCCCATTTGCTAAGCCCCAATTGCCGGTCTTTCCGCAAACAACGGGCCTAAGCTCGGATGACTATTTGACCAAGTGGGCGGTCGCCGGTTTAAAGCGGCTGGGCTTAACGGGGCCAGCTTATCAAAAACGCCTAGAAAAAGAACTAACAGTCATCAAGCAGATGGGCTTTAGCGACTACTTCTTGATCGTCGGCGACATCGTCGCTTATACCAAAAAGCAGGGCTACTTGATGGGGCCAGGGAGAGGGTCAGCCGCAGGCTCACTTGTGGCCTATGCCTTAGGCATTACCCAGATTGATCCTTTAAAGTATGACCTCTTGTTTGAGCGCTTCTTAAACCCGGCTAGAAGCAGCATGCCCGATATCGACTTAGACTTCACCGCGGCCGGCCGCCAGGCCGCCATGGCCTATGTGCAGGAAAAATACGGGCAAAGGCTCCGCTTTGACCATGGCTCTGACCTAGTGGCCCGGATCTTGGCCCTCACCACCATGCAGGCAAAAAGCGCCTTGGAGCGGGTCGGCCATGCCTTTGGCTTGACCAACCTGGCCATTGACCAGCTGAAAAAGGCCATGGGGGCCGCCCAAAATTTAGACGAGGCTTTTCAGCAGCCAGAATTTCGCACCATAGTCTCTGCCTCTTGGCTGAACCAGCTGGTCTACCAAACTGCTAAAAAATTGTCGGGCCTGCCTGAAGATACGGGGACGCATGCCCCGGGCGTCGTGATCAGTGAAGAGCCCTTGTCCAGCAAGATTGGCCTGATGACCGGGCAAGAGGCGCCCTTATGGACGGTTCAGCAAACGAAGGAATACGTGGAAAAGTACGGCCTTTTAAAAATCGACTTTTTGACCTTGAGCAACCTAGAGATGCTGGAACAGGTCTTGAAGCTAATCAAGGAAAAGGGGACGGACCTTGACCTACTCAAGATTCCGCTGAATGATCCGGCCGTTTTCCGCCTCCTCCAGGCTGGGGAAACCGCGCTGATCTTTCAATTGGGGTCAAGAGGAATGCAGGACACCTTAAGGCAGCTGAAGCCAGAATCTTTTGACGATCTGTCGGCCGCCATCGCCCTCTACCGGCCTGGTCCGATCAAGAGCGTGCCGCTTTATGCCGCCCGGAAAAATGGTCAAAGTCCGGTCAGCTATTTAGACGATTCCCTAAGACCGATCCTCGAGCCAACTTACGGAATCCTGGTTTACCAAGAGCAGGTCATCCAGACGGCCCAGCTTTTTGCTGGCTTTAACCTAAGTGAAGCCGACATCTTCCGCCGGGCCATTTCTAAAAAAGAGGCCGCTGTCTTAGAAGAACAAAAGACCAAATTTGTCAAAGGGGCAGTCAGCCAAGGCCATAGCCAGGAAAAAGCTCTAGAAATCTTCCGGGCAATTGAGCCTTTTGCCGGCTACGGCTTTAACCACTCCCATGCCGTCGCCTATGCCTTGTTGGCCTATTGGGAAGCTTACCTCTTAGTCCACTACCCGCAGGAATTTTTCCTGGTGCAGTTTGGCAAGACTAGGGGCAAGGACCTGGGCAATTACTATGCCGAAGCACAAAAGTTTGGCCTTCAAGTCTTTGGGCCAGACATTAACCACAGCGAGGCAAATGCCAGCGTCCATAACGGCGCCATTTATCTGGGCTTTAGGGCGGTGATTGGCCTGCCGAATTCCTTTATCGACAACCTTCTGGCCATGAAGCGGCCAATTACCAGTTTTTCGGCTTTTTTAAGGCAGCTGGATGACCAAAATCTGAAAGAAAACCAGATCAAGCTCCTGATTGCGGCGGGAGCCTTTGACCAATTAGACACTAATCGCAACAACCTCTTGGCCAATTGCCCGGCCTTGATCAAAAATGCCAAGATGACCAAAAAGAGCCTGGTCTTGCAGGACTTATTAACCGTGAAGCTTGAACAGATGCCAGAACCCACCGCCAGTGAAAAGATGGCCATGGAGCAGCAGAGCTTAGGCTTTGCCATTACTAAATCCCCGCTTGCCCTGGCTCAAAGAGTCTTGGGTGCCAGCTACCAGGCAATTCCTTTTGCGGCCATCGCCTTAGGCCAAACGGCCAATGTCTTGACTGTTTTTGAAAGAAAAAATGACTGGCTGATCAAAAAAGGGGCTAACGCTGGTCAAAAGGGCAGCAATGCCTACTTTAACGATTCCCAGTTGTCTGAAAAAGTCACGATTTTTTCAGATGAATACCGGCGCTTCAAGCTGGAAGCCTTGCCGAAAGGTACTTTATGTCTGATCCGGGTGTCCAAAAGAAATGACCAAAATGATCCGCGCGGCTACCAGCTGATCTTGCGGGAGCTTACGATTTTATCAGAAAAGAAGCTCTTAGAAAAGGCTAGAGAAGTCAAGCAAGCACAGCAGCCAAAGCCAAAGGAAAAGGCGCTTGAGCAGTATTGTGACCAGCAGTTTCAAACGGTGCGATTAAGACAGATTCACTTGCGGCAAAGAGCCCGGGCGATCGTCAAGGTCTTAGCTGTCCGCGACCACCTGGACAAAAACGGCAATCAAATGGCAACCTTGTCAATTGCTGATTCCAGTGGCCGCTACCGGGCCTTGCTTTTTGCTGAGGAATTTCGCTCAATCAAGCAAAAGCCGCAAGCAGGCAGCTATTACCTGATTGATACCGAAGGTCTGGCCAGTCAAAATGCCGGCATTGATTTTAAGATCTACCATGTCCGCCAAGTAAATTTGCAAAAGTAGCGAAAATTTTCTTGACCAATTCATTTTTGTCAATGGTAACCCCTTACCGAAGTAAGGGGCTTGAAGTGCAAGCTTCAGGTCTCTTATCTTTAGCAGGGAGGCTGGAGAAATCCAGCTTTCATTGTCTAGACTAAGCTATCCAATCGGCTTCGGCTGACTGGATAGAGGAACTACGTTATCCATGTCATCACACCCAAGGATGATGCCCAAGTCTTTGGCTCTGTGGCAGCTCTGTAAACAGTCATGAGGTTAACGTGACAGTCAACTGCGCCCACAAGCATGGATAACATTGTCGATGGGCAACAACGCAAATCCAAATTGGGTCTCCTGGTTTGGACGAGTGGCAGGAATCACTGTTTCCTGCATTACGAAAAAGGAGAAAAAACATGAAGCATGAAAATGCCAATCGGGTGTTTCTGCTGGGCAGGGACGGCAAGCCGCTAATGCCATGCCGTCCAAGAAAGGCCAGGCTGCTGCTGAAAAGCGGCAAGGCTTTTGTGGTCAAGAAATATCCATTCACCATCCAGCTGAAATATGGCTCGTATGGCTATAAACAGAAGGTAAGCCTTGGCGTAGACACTGGGCAGAGACACATTGGCTTTGCCGTTGTCAGTCAAAACAAGGTGCTGTACCAAAGCGAGGTAGATCTTCGCCAAGACGTGCACAAAAATCTGTACACCCGCAAGATCTACCGCAGAAGCAGAAGAAACCGCAAGACCCGCTATCGCCAAGCCCGCTTTTTAAACAGAGTGCATGGCAAGCGAGACGGCTTATGGCTTCCGCCGTCAATAAAAGGCAAGGTAAGCCATAACATTGCTTGGATCAAACGCTATCTGGCTGTGTTGCCAAATCCCGATCTTCACATCGAAGTAGGCAAGTTTGACATGGCCAAGATGCTCAATCCGACGATTTCAGGCAAGCAGTATCAAGAAGGCTCACTGAAGGACTGGAAGAACTATGAGTATTACGTGCTGGCACGTGACGAGTACACCTGTCAGCTCTGCCATAAACATGGCGAAGGCGTAAAGCTTGTTGTCCACCACATTGTCTACCGCTCACAAGGCGGGACAAACCGGGTGGACAATCTAATAACGCTTTGCACGGACTGCCATACCACGAAGAACCACCAGCCAGGTGGCAAGCTCTACAAGTGGATGAAGGCAAAGAAGAAAGTGACAAAGCAGCTGAAGGGTGCAACGTTCATGAACATTCTGCGCAAGCGGATTATGACTGCCTTCCCAGAAGCAAGTTTTCAGTACGGTTCGCAAACCTACGTAGATCGTAAGAATCTTCTTTTGCCAAAAGGTCACTTTATGGATGCAATCGCAATCAGCGGGATCAAGTCAGTGGGTCAAATGCCGGAAACGGTGACGATGATCAGCCAGTTCCGCAAGAAGAAGCGGTCGCTTCATGAAGCAACCGCGAGAAAAGGCAGAAAGCAGCCGAACAAGGCAGCCAAGCGGAACGCGAAGAACACGAAATATGCCCGCGGTATATGGCTGAATGACTACGTTCGCATAATTGGAAATAATGCCAAGGGCTACGTTCAAGGCTTTAAGTCGAACGGATATTTTGTATATTTGGCGGATGGCTTAGGCAATTACGTACTGAACAATGGCAAGAATTATATTAATAGAAAGCAGTGCCGGCTGATCATGCATAACGGCAACTGGCAAAAAGCAGAGCAAAAGCTTTCTCTGTACGAATTTAAGTAAGAAAGAAGGAAGGCAGGCGAGCCCTATTCCTCCACCCATTGAAATAGGTGGAATCCCGGTCTTGCCTGCCGTTGAAAATCATTGAAAAGAACACTGCTAAATATTTTTTACAATGCCGTTTACCAGATCTTTTTGGTCCTGGTGCCCCTGATCACGGTTCCTTACCTGTCAAGGGTCTTGGGGCCAACGACTTATGGCATTTACTCCAGCGTCAACAACACCGTCCAGTTCTTGATGATCTTCTGCGTCTTGTCGCTCACCAACATTGGGGTGCGGTCGATTTCCAAAGCCCGCAATCAGCGGGTTAAGGGCGAGCTGACCCGGGCTTTTTGGGGCCTGTGGTACTTCCAATTTTTGGGCGGCTTGGCCACCATTGCCTTGACGGTCTTCGTTTGCTTGCTCTTCCGCGTCAAGTACTGGCAATGGTACCTCTTGATGCTGCCATATCTGGTGTCGGCCCAATTTGACATTTCCTGGTTCTTCCAGGGCTTGGCCGACTTTGGCCGGGTGGTGCTCAGAAACACCATCGTTAAGATCACCAGTGTGGTCTTCATCTTGCTCTTGGTCAAAAGTCCCGGCGACCTTTGGAAGTACTTTTTGATCATGTCCATTTCCACCATGCTGGGTTCTTTCGTCTTTTGGCTCCGGATCCGGGAGTACGTGGGCAAGCCAACTTGGCATTTTTACCACTTTGCCGAGACCAAAAAGGCCATCATGACCCTGATGATTCCGCAGATCGCAACCCAGATCTATACCTCTTTGGACAAGCCAATCTTGGGCCTTTTCCAAAATACGGCCCAGGTTTCTTTTTACGATAATTCCCAGCGAATCTCCAACATGCTCCTCGGCGTAATCACCAGCATTTCCCTGGTGATCATGCCGCAGATGGCCATCCAGGGGCAGAGCGAGCAAAAGAAGGTCATGAAGAAGTCGCTTGAAGCGACAACCTTGCTCGGAACGCTTTTTGCCGTGATCGTCATGGTCAATACCAAGGAATTCGTCCCGTTTTTCTTTGGCAAAAAGTATATTCCGATGACGCCTTTGATGTTCTTCTTCACCCTGACCATCATCATGATCCCGATGGGGGGCGTTTTTGCCAACCAGTACGCCCTGGCCAACCAAAGAGACAAGGACTACGCCATTCCGGTGACCATCGGGGCGGTTTTGGAATTAATCCTGAGCTACCTCTTGGACCGGCCTTATGCGGCCGCTGGGGCCACGGCCGCCATCTTAATCACGGAGCTCGTCGTGCTCTTTTTGCGCTGCTACATCGTCCGGGATGCCTACAATTTTAAGGGGACTTTTGGCGAGATTCCCAAATGCTTCTTGGCCATGGCGGTCAGCCTGGCTTTGGGGCTATTCTGGCCCTTCCCGGCCATCCCGAGTGCCTTTATCAACATGACGGTCAAGTCTTTGGTGATCATGGCGGTTTACGCCCTGATCATCTGGCTGGTTAAGTTTGACCTGAACCAAGACCTTGTGGCCGTTTTAAAAAAGTTTTTCAAGAAAGCGTGAGACCATGGTAAAAATCAACATCTTAGGCGTCGGCTTTGACAAGTACAGCCTGAGCGAATTCGAGGCGAAATTTTTAGACCGGTTAAAAAAGCGCCAATCCACCTTCATCGTGACCGCCAACCCGGAAATCGTGATGACGGCCAAAGACGACCCCAGCTACCGGGACATCATTAACAATGTGGCCGACTATGTGACCGCTGACGGGATCGGCATCGTCAAGGCCGCCCGGATGCTGGGCAAGCGCCTGCCCGAGCGGGTGACCGGCTACGACCTTTTTACCTGGTTCCTCGATACGGCAAATAAAGACAAGCTCCGGGTCTACCTGATCGGGGCCAAGCCCGAAGTCATCCAGGCCGTGGAAAAAAAGGTTCAGACCGACTACCCCGGCATCCAGCTGGTGGGCTGCGAAGACGGCTATTTCAAGGATTCGCTAGAAACAGTGGCCAGCCGGATTAAGGCGGCCCAGCCTGACCTGGTCTTTGCGGCCCTGGGCTTCCCTAAGCAAGAGCGGTTGCTGGCCATTTTGCGGGAAGAGGAGCTCCCGGCCACCATGATGGGGGTCGGCGGCAGCTTTGACGTCTTTTCCGGCATGGCCAAACGGGCGCCGAAAGCCTTCCAAGATGCGCATCTTGAGTGGTTTTACCGCCTCTTGAAAGAGCCGACCCGGATCGGCCGGATGATGGTTTTGCCCAAGTTCGTGGTCGAAGTCAAAAAGAGCAAGAAAAAGTAGGACGGGCTAAGCAATGAAAGTACTGCATATTAACGCGGGTTTAGAAGTGGGCGGCGGCTTAACCCACATTGTCAGCCTTTTGGAAAAGGCCAAAGAAGCCCAGGAAAATTTTGAGCTCTTGACTTTTGCCGATGGCCCAGTCGCCGCTACTGCCAGAGAGCGCGGGATCAAGGTGACAACCCTGGGCAAGGCCAGCCGGTATGACCTGAGTTTGCCTAAGCGGCTGAAGGCCTTTATCCTGGAGGGCGGCTACGACGTGGTCCACACCCACGGGGCCCGGGCCAATCTTTTTGTCAGCTTGATCCACAAGTCCTTGCCCTGCCTGTGGGCAGTGACCGTCCATTCTGACCCCGCCATCGACTTTGCGGGCCGGGGCGCGGCCGGCACCCTGTTTACCAAGCTGAACCTGCGGGCCATCCGCCAGGCAGACCTGGTCTTCGCCATCACCCAGCGCTTTGAAAAGATCCTGACGGCCGACGGCGTCGATCCCCAGCGGATCGCCGTAATCTACAACGGCCTGAACTTTACCGATAATGCCCTGCTTTTGCCTAAAAAGCTGCACGAAGGCTTTAATATTGTCAACGTTGGCCGCTTTGAAAAAGTTAAGGGCCAAGACCTGCTCTTGCGAGCTGTGAAAAAGGCGGCCGATCCGCAGCTGGTCTTGCACCTGGTGGGTGCGGGAAGCGAAGAAGACCACTTGCGCGACTTGACCAAGCAGCTGGGGTTAGACCAGCAGGTGGTCTTCCACGGCTTTTTGCCGCAAAAAGAGATTAAGCAGCTCTACCAGACCATGGATTTAGCGGTGCTCAGCTCTTATTCTGAAAGCTTCCCGCTGGTCTTGCTGGAAGCCGCCGACAACTTGCTGCCGCTTTTGACCACAGACGTGGGGGGCGTAGAAGCCTTGATCCCGGATGACAGCTATGGTCGGATCGTCCCGGTCGGGGATGCGGAGGCACTGGCTGCGGGTTTGAAGACTTTTTGCCAGATGCCAGAAGGCGATCGTATGACTATGGCGGAAAAAGAGAAGGCCTATGCCAGCCAGCATTTTTCCCTCGACCAGCAGCTGGCCGACATCATGACCGCCTATGAGACGGCGCTAGATTCAAAAAAGGGTTAGAAAAATTATGATTCCCAAAATTATCCACTATGTCTGGGTGGGCGGAGCGCCCAAGTCCAAGGTGATCCAAAAGTGCATCGCCTCTTGGCAAAAGCGCCTGCCGGACTACCAGATCATCGAATGGAACGAAGACAAGATCGATTTGCATGCCAACCGTTACGTGGAGCAGGCCTACCAGGCCAAAAAATGGGCCTTCGTGTCCGACTACGTCCGGGCTAAGGCCCTCTATGACATGGGCGGGATCTACCTGGATACCGACGTGATGGTCCTAGAGTCCTTTGACGGCTTGCTCAGCGACCGGGCCTTTATCGGTTTCGAAAATAACGATTACCTGTCAGCCGCCATTATCGGCTGTGAAAAAGGCCACCCCTTGGCCAGCGACATTTTGCACTACTACGATGACCTGGACTTTACTTTTGACCAGGGCGACCAGCTGGCCGGGGTCAACTCCTTGTCGGTAACCGACATCGCAGTGGACAAGTACGGCCTGAAGAAGGGCAATTTTGACCAGGTCCTGAAAGCCGGCCTGCACGTTTACCCGGACGGGATTTTATGCAACCCGTCGCCGGATTCTTTGTCCATCCACCTCTTTACCGGTACCTGGCTGGAAGGGAAAAATTCCTTTAAGCACGACCTGGTGACCTTTTTAAAATTACATATTACCAGCCAAAAACGTGCGAAAATTTACTATCAGGCCTTTAGACGTTAATTTTTTAAAGAAAAAGGCTTGAAAGTCATTTTCTGAAAACTAAGTAGACCAATTTTGGTTATAATAAAGGGCAGAGATAATTTTTTATATAAAACTAGAATTGCGAGGCAGCAAATGAGAGATCTGCAAAAGAAGATCGTTGAATATGAACATGTTTTACCAGAAATCGACCCGAAGGAAGAAATCCGCAAGACCATTGATTTCTTGAAGGGCTACTTGAAGGCTAACCCCTTCTTGAAGAGCTACGTTTTGGGCATTTCCGGCGGGCAAGACTCCACTTTGACGGGCAAGCTCTGCCAAATGGCCATCAGCGAAATGCGGGAAGAAACTGGGGAAGACTACAAGTTTATCGCTGTCCGCCTGCCATACGGCGTGCAAAATGACGCCGCTGACGCTCAAGACGCCGTTGATTTCATCAAGCCGGACGTGGACTTGATCGAAAACATCAAGGCCGGCGTTGATGCCTTGGTCAAGACTCTGGAAGACACGGGTGTTGCGATCACCGACTTTAACAAGGGCAACATCAAGGCCCGGGAAAGAATGGTAGTGCAATACGCCATCGCCGGCGCCAACAATGGTGCGGTTGTCGGGACTGACCACGCGGCTGAAAACTTCAGCGGCTTTTACACCAAGTACGGTGACGGCGCCGCTGACCTCACGCCGTTGTTCCGCTTGGACAAGCGGCAGGGCAAGGCGCTGCTGAAGGAGCTCGGCTGCCCAGAGCACCTGTACTTGAAGGCGCCAACGGCTGACCTGGAAGAAGAAAAGCCAGACTTGCCAGACGAAGAAGCGCTTGGCGTGACCTACAACGAAGTCGACGACTACCTGGAAGGCCGGGAAGTCAGCGATGCTGCGGCTGAACAGATCGAAAAGCTGTGGAAGAAGAGCGAGCACAAGCGTCACTTGCCAGTCACGATTTTTGATGATTTTTATAAAAAGTAAAGTTAGGTAGGGCGGCCCCGGTGGGTCGCCTTTTTGTGTGGTCGTTGGTGCGGTGTGGGGTGCGGTGTGGTGGCGGTGATGGTGCCCCCGAAGTATGTCAACCGCGCTGGATTTTGGCAAAAATCGCCCCTGAAGTATGTCAACCGGTCTGAATTTTGCCGGAAAAAGCCCCCAAAGTATGTCAACCGGCTTGTTTTTTGGCGAAATTCGCCCCCAAAGTATGTCAACCGGTCAGATTTTTGTCGAAAATTGCCCCCGAAGTATGTCAACCGGTCTGGATTTTGTCGAAAATTGCCCCCGAAGTATGTCAACCGCGCTGGATTTTGCCGAAATTTGCCCCCAAAGTATGTCAACCAGGTTCGGTTGAGTCAACTTGGGGGCGAAAAAGTGGCAAAACGAGTCCGGTTGAGTTAATTCGGGGGCAAAAAAATGGAAAAATGGGGTTGGTTGAGTCAACTCGGGGGCGGAAAAGTGGTAAAACGAGTCCGGTTGAGTCAAAACGGGGGCGGAAAAGTGGCAAACGAGTCTGGTTGAGTCAACTCGGGGGCGAAAAAACGGCAAATCAAGTTTGGTTGAGTCAAAACAGGGGCGGGATGCACACAGACTTACTCAAGTAATGGGCGTTGCTGCCCAAAGTTTACTCAACTCGTATTATAAAAATTGAACCGGTGATAATATTCAGAAAAA
>NZ_JBJFHB010000027.1:0-11191 GCF_051893255.1 Lactobacillus sp.
TCTTGACTGCCTTCTTCACCGACTTTTTGGATACAGGCTTCTTGACTGCCTTCTTTGCTGGCTTCTTGGCAGCAGTTTTCTTGGCTACCTTCTTAGTAGCCTTCTTCTTAGTAGTCTTTTTGGCTTTTTTCGCCTTTTTAGTATTCTTCTTGACAACTTTCTTTGTAGATTTCTTAGCCTTCTTGGTTACCTTCTTCGCGGCCATGGCAGTTGGCGCGGCTTCTACTGCAGGTACAGCAGCCCCCAAAAGAGCCAAGGCAACAGAAACCTTGCTGATGGCTTTCAGTTTATTACCCATGATTCTTTCCTTTCACGCATTATTTGATAATTAGACACCCTTATTTTTGATCCGACAGTCCTGTTTGTCAAATTACTTTTTTGCAAATGAACAATCCATGTGTTGCAATCGCTTCATCCCAAGAGTGGCGCACAACTCAAGACGATGCCCAAAAAAGCATGACCCCGATCTAATATCGGAATCATGCTTTAATAGCATAATCTAAATTTACCTAAATCATCACAACACTATTATTTCTTCTTGCGCGAAGATTTCAGAGATTTCTGATAAGCCTGGTAAGCTTTGGACAATTGCTATACATATCTCAAAATCGCGAAGAAGTACTACTCTCAAGACGCCGCCCCAGCCAGGGCGGCGTTTTTTGACTATAATAAACAAGATGCTAAAGATTGAGGAGCTTTTTTAATGGAACTAACCTTGTACGAGCTATATCAAAAGATGCTGCGAGAGATGGGGCCAACCGGTTGGTGGCCAGCTGAGTCTAAGGCCGAAATTATTATCGGAGCCTTCATGATCCAAAACACCACCCAGGCTAACGCCGAGCGGGCGGTGGCCAACTTTCGGAAGCACACGGCTTTTGACCCGGACCAGATCCGGGCCCTGCCGCTAGAGACCATGCAGGAGTACGTGCGGCCGGCGGGCTTTTTTAAAAACAAGAGCTTAGCTGTAGCAAACTTCTTTGCCTGGCTGGACGAATTTGCCGATGACTATGATCAGATCGTGCGCTGGCTTGCGGAAAAAACTGCTGTCTCTGCGCGGCGTGGGGCCGGAAACGGCGGACGTTTTGCTGATCTACGTTTTTGACCAGGTGGCCTTCGTTAGTGATAAGTACGCCCGCACCCTGTTTGGCATGCTGGGGGTCGGCGGCTTGACTAAGTATGACGACCTGGCGCGAAAGGTTGACATGACGGGCTTTACCGTAGCTGACGCCCAGGAGTTCCATGGCCTGATTGATGAATACGGGAAAAAGTGGCTGCATCCCCAGACCGCTTTTTACGACAGTTTCCTGGGTGGGGACCAGTTGAAGCTGTAGGTGGTGAGGCTGCAAGTCTCACCGGTATATTATCTACTTTTGTCTAGGTCTCCCCAGTGTATCATCTACTTTTGACCAGGCCTCCCCGGTGTATCATCTACTTTTGACCAGGTCTCCCCAGTATATCATCTACTTTTTGGAAAAAGTTTCCAAACCACTAGATGATAGACAAAGGAGACCTCACCAACACCAGTTGATAGACAAAGGAGACCTCACCAACGGCAACCAACAAAATAAAGGATCTGCCATTTGGCAGATCCTTTTTTACCTAAAAATCAGCTTGGTCTGGGTCCAAAACTGGCTGGCCAATCCCCTTCAAGCCATCCAAAGCCGCCATATCGCTGTCCGACAGCTCAAAGTCAAAGACATCAGCATTGGCCTTAATGTAGTCAGGGTGCACTGACTTCGGCAACGGCAAGAAGCCATGCTGCAGGGACCAGCGGATCAAGACCTGGGCAGCAGACTTGCCGTACTTAGCGCCCACTTCCTTGATCGTCTGGTTGCCCAGCAAGCCGCCCGTCCCCAAGGGACTGTAGGCTTCGCTCAAGAGGCCGTACTCGTCGTTAGCTGCAGTCACTTCTTCTTGCAAATCGCTTGGGTTCAGGCAAATCTGGTTAACGACCGGCTTGATCTCGGCCGTTTCCAGCAAGGCATCCAGGTGGTGGCGGCGGAAGTTGGAAACGCCGATCGCCCGGATCTTGCCGGCCCGAACGGCTTCTTCCATGGCCCGCCAAGCTTCCGCGTTGGCTTCAGCCCAGTGGTCGCGCACGCCGATTGGGTTTGGCCAGTGGATCAGGTAGAGGTCCAGGTAGTCCGTGTCCAGCTTCAGCAGGCTAGCATCAATTGCCGCCTTGGCGCGCTTGTAGTCATGGTCATTGTTAAAAAGCTTGCTGGTCACAAAGACGTCTTGCCGGGCCAACCCGCTCTTTTTCAGTGCCCGGCCCACGCTTTCTTCGTTGCCGTAGGCTGCAGCCGTATCGATGTGCCGGTAGCCGGCTTCTAGCGCGGCCAAGACGGAGGCTTCCGCCACCGCGCCGTCTGGAGTTTGCCAAGTCCCAAAGCCGATCACCGGGATCTTGACGCCATTGGCCAATTCATAGGTATCAGTCAAGCTGTGAAATTCTGTCATTTTTTACCTCCTATTCGCTTACTTTTCGTAACTATAATTTTAGCACAAAAAGAATAGGCCTTTACCAAAAGGCCTATTCCAATCTTTATGTAACTTATGCCAAAAGGGAATCCTTAGTCTGGGTAAATAGTAGCCAAGCTGTCTTTCAACTTCTTAGCAGAAGCTTCCAGCTTTTCTCTTTCATCTGGCAGCAAGTCCAGTTCTGGCACGGCTTCAACCCCGTTCTTGCCAACGATTGAAGGGTGGCCGATGTAAGTGCCAACTGATTCAACGAAGCAGCTGGTTGGGCCGTACATCTTGGCGTCAGAGAAGACAGCGTTAGCTAAGCGGACGCCGCAGGTGGCAACGGCATAGCAGGTGTAGCCCTTGCCAAAGCCGACCTTGAAGGCATTATCCTTACTTGCTTGGTCCATTTCAGCTCTTTCTTCTTCGGTGAAGAGGTCAAAAGCACTCTTGTTGTTGACGTTAACCGTTGACCAAGCAGTGAATTGGCTTGAGCCGTGTTCGCCCAAGTTGAAGCCGGAAACGTTGCGTGGATCTTGACCCAATTTTTCGCCAACGACTCTTTGCATTCTGGCCGTGTCCAAAAAAGTACCAGTACCGAAGACTTGGTTTCTTGGCAAGCCGGTTTCTCTTTGCAAGATGGACGTTACCACGTCACATGGGTTGGAGATGTTGATGATGATCCCGTTAAAGCCGCTTTCCTTGATCTTTGGCCCAACTTCCTTGGCGTTGGCAGAGTTGATTGGGAATTCGGCAAAACGGTCGCCAGTCTTGATGGAAGCTGAAACGTCGCCGAAGGCGGTGATGATGACGTCTACGTCCTTCAAGCCGGACCAGTCGTCCCAAGTACTCCAGTTAACCTTAACGTAGTGGTCGTTCCTTGGCAAGGTGTCCCGCAAGTCGCCCCATTCAGCTGCACACTTCTTTTCGTTCTTGTCCAGCAAGAGCAATTCGTCTGCGTAGCCGTGGGTAACTAAAATAAAGGCTGCCGTGGCACCAACGTGACCTAAACCGATAACTGCTACTTTTCTCATAAAGGGATCCTCCTTTTTAATTTCCGTTTAATCTTTATGTACTCACAATAAATCTTTTTGGTCAAAATTGCAAGTTCCTTAAAGATAAATTATAAAGCGCCTTTCTAATTCTTCAAAAAATAAACTTTTCCAAGCAAAAAAGCCCTGACAATCAGGGCTTTAAATATTATTTTTAATTAAAATCAGTCGTCAAAAGACAATTCCAACAGGTTTGGCGTCGTGCAAGCTTGAGACTGGTCGATTCCTCGCAAGTGGCCCATGCTGATAAAGCCACTTTCATAGTTGACGTTCTTGCCAAAGATCAACAACTTCTTGCTAGTTGGGTCGTAGCCAATTTCGCCGGCAGATGCGACAGTCTGCAAGTTGTCATCAGTCTTCAGGGTAAACTTCTTGGTGCTGACAAAAATTCCCTTCTTAGCGCCTAGCTTAAAGCTGACATCCTTGTTGGTTTGCTTTTTCAGCAGCTGCTTGAGCTGGGTGGTGGCCCCAGACTTGATCACGTTGCCCCTAATCTTAAACTGCTTGTCGGCAGTGGTCGCCTTAGCCGTCAATTCTACCCGCAACTTGCGGTCCTTTGGCTTGGCGGATTCCACCACCTTTTGGTACTCGCTGGTGTCTAAAACTTCGGAGCTATTTTCATCGCTCTTGCCCGTAGGGAACAACATCAAGCCGATGCCCCCGAACAAAAGCAGGACTAAGGCAATAAGTCCTTTTTCAAATTTTCCCATCTTCGTTTTCGCCTCATATTACACTAAAATTGTTCTTTTTTCTTTCTTATATTTATTGTAAACGAATTATAGAGAAATTTCTAGTAAAATCGGGCAGTGATCGGCTCTTTCCCCAGTTTCGATCATTTCCGACTTGGTCACCTTATCAGCGATCCGCTCAGACACCAGCCAGTAGTCGATTCTCCAGCCGGAGTTGTTGGCCTTGGCTGACCGCACCCGCTGGGCCCACCAGGAGTAGACCCCTTCAACTTGGCCGTGCAGCAGCCGGAAGGTGTCGACAAAGCCGCTGCCGAGCAACTGGCCAAAGCCAGCCCGCTCTTCGTCGGTAAAGCCGGCTGAGTGGTGATTGTTTTCTGGGTGCTTCAGGTCGATTTCTTGGTAGGCAGCGTTAAAGTCGCCGCTGGCCAAGACTGGCTTTTGGGCATCCAACTTTTCCAGATAGGTCCGGTAGCACTGGTCCCACTCTTGCCGCTCGTCCAGCCGCTTTAAGCCGGTGCCAGAATTAGGCGTGTAGACTTCCGTCACGTAAAAATCTGGGAATTCCAGGGTGATCATCCGTCCTTCTGCGTCCATTGGCTCCGGTGCCCCAATTTCGGGGTAGGTCACTGTTGGCTCCAGGTCCTTTTTATACAGGTACATGGTGCCGGCATAGCCCTTTCTGGCCGGTTCGACGCTGGAGCGCCACACGTAGGTATATTCTGGAAAAAGTTCGGCCAAAATCTTCTGATGCTTTTTAGAAGGGCCAGAAGCTGGCAATTTGGTTTCCTGGATGGCCAGGATGTCAGGGTCCAGGTCGTGCAGCTTGGTCAAAATGCCCCGGGTCATTTCCGCTCTTGGCGAAGTCCCCGTCAAGGCGGCGTTCAGTGAATCAATGTTCCATGAAATAAGTCTCATTTTTTCTGCTTTCTTTAAAAATCAAGGATTTCCGTTGGGTAGCCAGCCGTGTAATCCGGCTCTTCCTTAGCTAGAGAAGCCAGGTCAAAGGCCCCCCAGGTGCAGGCGCAGGTGGCGCAACCGGCATTTTTGCCCATGCGGATGTCGTACTTGGCATCCCCCAGCATGATGGAGTCGCCAAGGTCCAGCTGGTAGCGGTCGGCCAGCAGCTGAATTTCATCAGCGGCTGGCTTGTGGTTGACCACTTCGTCCGCCCCCACAAAGTCGGTAAAGAGGCTGGCCAGGCCCAGCTTGTCCAAATTGTGGGCCAGCTCGGGGTGAGTCTTGCTGGAGCAGACAAAGAGGGTCTTGCCCGCCAATTTTAGCTGGTTCAGGGTCTTTTCAACCCCGGGAAAAAGCTTGACCATTTGGTCTTCGATTTGGTTATATTCGGCCATGGACTCGTGAAAAAGGGTCTCAGCGAGGTCGGCCCGGTGGCCTAGACGCGCCCACTTGGCGATGGAGACGTCAATCGGAATCCCCATGGCGTTATAGACTTCGTCTTGGCTTGGTACCCGGACGTCCCGGGCCTCAAAGGCCTTTTGTACAGCGGCGACGTAAATGTCGCGAGATTCGCAAATGGTCCCGTCAAAGTCAAAAAAGTAATTCTGCATCTTGCTTTCCTGCAATTCTATTAGAGTTAGTTTGATTACTTTTAGTATAAAACAAACTAGACCAGAGAATCAGGTGCGAAGTCTTTTTGCAAGATGCGCTGGAATTGGGCATAGTTGTCCACTTCAAAGAGGGGGTGGACGTGGAGGGTGTTCTTGCGGTGGCGGTGGTTGTACCAGACGCTGTCAAAGCCGTAGCCGGCTGCACCCAGGATGTCTGAGGACAGGCCGTCGCCAAAGAAGACCGTTTCGCTTGGACTGTAGTCGCTTTGGGAGAAGAAGAAGTCAAAAATTTCCGGGTCTGGCTTTTGGCAGCCAGCAAGTTCGCTAGTCACGATCAGGTCAAAGTAGTCGTGGATGCCGGCAAGCTTCAGCCGCCGCTCTTGGCCAAACTGTTCGCCATTGCTCAAAACAGCCAGGCTGTAGCCCAGCTTTTTGGCATAGATCAGAGTGTCCTTGGCACCAGGTAAGAGCTTGTGCCCATCGTGGAAGTAGCCGTGGAATTCGTCAGCCACGGCCAGACCGTCAATGTCTTCGCCGTAATATTTTTTGATCAAGCTCGGGAACAAGACGGCCCGCAGCTGGTCATAGGTCAATTCGCCCTTTTCCAGCTGCCGCCACAGGCCCTGGTTGTAGGAGTGGAACTCTTTTTTAAAGTCGTCGGTCAAGTCCCAGCCATGGGCCTTAAAGAGGTAGTTGAGGGCTTGCTGAACCGTGTCTGGGGTGTCTAAGAGGGTGTCGTCAACATCAACGATGATTTGCTTGTATTTCATGTAGTCCCTTTCTGTCTTGCTTGTTCATAGTCAGTTAATTTCCTATTATAGCCAAGTTTTTTTCTTAGCGCAAAAATCTGCTTTTCCACATCTATGGGCTTACTCCCCCAAGGGATATCTACATCTTGTGGATAACTATATTAATTCTTGTGTATATCTTGTGGTGTTGTTTGGCGGTGCCCACTAGAATTTGGGGATAAGTGCTTTTTGGCCAAAAAACGGCAGGCTGCACATAATTTCGGGGCGGCCTAAAGCTGCTCAACTAACGGGTTGACTGGCCCGTAATTTACTCAACTATATCGTTTTTGGCAAAAAGCTGCTCATAAACTTACTCAAGTAATGGATTGGCCGGACCAAAACTTACTCAACCAGCCGAAAGGGCAGCCCAAAGTTTACTCAACTAACGTCTACTCCCTGCTGGTTGAGTAAACTTGTGAGCAGACTTTTCCGTAGTTGAGTAAACTATTGTGCGCATCGCATCCGCGGTTGAGTAAACTATTGTGCACACCACCCCCACAGTTGAGTAAGCTTTTGTGCACCACGCAAAAAGAGGCCCGCAACAGCGTGCCTCTTTTTCCAAAATTCTATTGTTGATACAAGGTCATCAGCTGGGCAGCCAAGTCTGGCGCCTTGGCCGCGATCTCATCTGCGACTTCAGCTGCGTCCAGTTCCCCGGTGTGGATTCTTTCCACATTCTCGTCCGTCAACCCTTCTCGCTCCAGCAGCTCCAAGCTGCTTGGCAGGTTATGATACTTGTACATCCGCCCGCGCAAGGCTTCTTGCCGGGTCCCATCCAGCATCCGCCGCAGAAGGTGGCGCAGGGCTCCTTCATCGTCATCCTTGACGTTAAAGCCCATCTTCTTCAAGGCCTTAGGAATGGAGTTGATCGTCTCTTCCACCGTCTTGCCGTAGCTGACCGCGTGCAGCTGGGTCAGGGCTTCAAAGAAGGCCTCTTCCAGGCGGTCATCGCTCAGACCCGGATTGCTGTCTTTCAAGTATTGCCGGTATTCTTCCGTAGCCGTGGTTCTCTCGTAGTACCACTCATTTTCCCGGCGCAAAAATTCGTCCTTGACCGGAACGTAGTACAGGCGATTTTTCTGCAGGGCCTTAATCCGCTTAAAGTCAACCGGCAGGTCCATCAAGACCCAGTCCCCGTAGAGGTAAAATTCCTCATCGTCGTCTTCGTCTAGGTCCACTTGGGCCAGTTCGCCTTCTCCAGCCACATTGTAGTCCTGGCCACTTTGGTCCAGCATGGTAAACTCCCAGAAGTCGTCCTCTTCAATGTTCAACAAGGGGTTTTGATGGCTGAAAATGTGATATGCATGTCTTAAGGGAATAATCCCGTACATGTTGATCATGGAGTACAGGTACCGCCTGATCAACAGCTTGTTTTCTTTACTAATCATTTTTCTCACCTACCATAATGATAGATTAATTCGCTCTCTCTACCACAATTATAACCCATCGGCCTTTTAATGTAAGGGCTGACAATCCTGTGCAAAAAATGTTATGCTAGTAGGTTGCTTTGGTGCTTAATACATTTCCCGGCCGAATTCTTCAACGGTGACTTTCCCGTCAGTCACGTCCAAGATCATCAGCTGGTTGTGCTTTGGCAGCTCCTTGCCCACCTTGTCTGGCCCAAACATAGAAGCGATGCAGTGGATCATGCAGGCATGACCAACCAAGAGAATGTTTTCGGCACCCGTTGCAGCTAACTTTTCCACGCCAGCCTTTAAGCGGCTTTCAAAAGCCTCGCCAGTTTCGGCATCCCCTTCGGGGTCAGCCGCGTGGAAGGTGTCAGCGGCCCTTCTCCAGCTGTAGCCATCGTTTAAGGCATCGATCAAGCGAGGGTACTTGTCGGTCTTGAAGGCTTCCTTCATGCCAGCCGTATCATGGTAGGCTTCAAAGTAGCCAAAAAAGATTTCCCGCAGCTCCGGCAGCTGCAGGCTCTTGATCTGGTCAGCATGCTTGTTTTCTGAAACAATAATCTGCCGGGTGTCGCTGGCCCGCTTAAGGTCGCTGGAGGCAGCCAGGTCAAAGTCGTAATCAGCCAGGGCCTTCCCCATCACGTGCGCGCCTTCTACCCCTTCAGGAATCAAGGGAGCATCTGACCAGCCTTGCAGGCGGCGGTATTTGTTCAAATAGGTCCGGCCGTGCCGAACAACGTAGATCTTAGTCATAATTACCTCTCTAATCAGCTTTTTCTCTTCCACTACTTTAGCACATTTTAGCGAATCTGTTCGTTAAAGGCGGTTTCAAACATTGCTAAGATCAAATCTTGCCGTTAGCAAACGCTTCAGTCTTATCGGCAAAATTGCTTGCCAGCAATGAAAAGCAATCGAATTTTCTCACTAGCTTTTTGGTCAAAATACCCAGTTTATTGGTATTTTTTACTACTAATCTTATTGGCAAAGCTATTTAATGAAAAGGCTTAACAAATACAAAGGGAGAGTGCTAAGATAAATCTGAGCAATAAATATAATTTCAAGCCTATAATTTAACTGTTTCCAGTCTCGGCGAAATGCTGCTGACCCTACTATTAAGCGAGGATCTTTCAGATGACTGAATTATACAAATTTTCCAATACAGAAAGGAAATGCTTCGAACGACTAAACTTTGGCCTAGCCATTTTTCAAATTACAGAAAAGCGGCTGCTGCCCTTGCTGGTTTCTGATGGCCTGTGCCAATTCTACCAACTGCCCCGGCCAAGGCTGTTAGACCACCTAGCCTCTTCCAACTACCTAGCCCAAAACCTGATTGGAGCCAAGCAGCAGCTACTCTCCAGCCGGGTCAAATTGGGCGACACCTACCATACGGTCTTGCTGCACGCAGCTGAGCAAGACCTTGACGGCTACCAGCTCTTATACGTGGACTTTTTGGACTTTGGGGAAGACCGAGTCAACCAGAAGAAGACCGCTCAGACACCACTTTTGCCTTTGGCCGACCACTTCCAGGACACCCTGACTAACCTATTTAACGGCGACTATCTAATGCGTTTTGGCCAGGACTACCTGACTAGCAAATTGCAGCAGGGGGATTCGCCGCTGGTCTTAATGTTCAATATTGTCGGCATGCACAGCTACAATGAGCGCTTTGGCTACCAAGCTGGGGACGCCTTTTTGTACAAATTTAGCCAAGAGCTCTTGACCACCTTTGCCGAAGATCTTGTCGTCCGCTACGGGGACGATCATTTCATCGTCCTGTCGGTCAAGCATGACTATATTGACAAGATCAAGCGGCTTGAAGATTTTGCGATCAGGAACTATAAAATTGCCGGCATCAAGGCCGGGGTTTACTACTATAGCAACTCTGAGGAAAGCATCAAGTCGGCCATCGACAAGGCTAGACGAGCCCTCCAGTACACCGGCAGTGACTTAACCCAGATCTATCACGTCTTTGATGACGACGTGATAGATCGCTACGTCAACCACGACTACGTTCTGACCCACTTCCAAGAGGCCTTGGACAAGCGCTGGATTCAGCCTTACTACCAGGCTGAGCTGCGGACGTTAACGGGAGAAGTTGCCGGTTTTGAAGCCCTGGCTCGGTGGATTGACCCAGAGCGGGGGCTGCTTAGTCCAGCTAGTTTCGTTGGGATCTTGGAAGACACCCACTTGGTCACCCAGCTGGATTTGGCCATTATCAACCAGGTCTGCGAGCGGCTAAGCTATATATATCAAAATGGTTTGCCAGTCGTACCGGTTTCGGTCAACCTATCGCCAATCGACTTCCAAGTGGCTGACATCTTCCAAGAAGTTGACAATATCCGGCAAAAACACAAGATTCCAGCTCACTTTTTAAACATCGAAATCCTGGAATCTACCTTAACATCCGCGCCTCAGCAGCTGCACCGGGCCATCACTAAGTTCCATGCGGCTGGCTACCAGATCTGGATGGACGACTTTGGCAGCGGCTATTCTAGCTTAAACAACCTGAAGGACTTCAACTTTGACCTCCTAAAGATTGACATGATCTTCTTGCGCAACTTTACCAAGAACAACAAGAGCAAGATCATCCTGAGAGAGATTGTCGACATGGCTAAGAGGCTGGGCATCCACACCCTCTGTGAAGGGGTGGAAAACCAGGATCAGGCCGACTTTTTAAGAGAAATCGGCTGCGAGCACTTGCAGGGCTTCTTGTTCTCTCGGCCATTGCCACTGACGGACATCATCCAAAAGACCAATGAATGGGTCTACGAGCCGGTTGACATGAACAACTACTATGACAAGGTTGGCATGACCAACCTCTTGTCAGACCCAATGATCGAACCTATTTCCCAGGGAATAAAATTGCTGAACGTGCCTCTGGCCTTGATCGAGCGGCGAGACGGAAAGATTAAGTACTGCTTCATCAACCAGGCTCACCATAATTCCCTGGAAAAATTCAGTCTTTCCATGGCGGATTGGGAAAGATTCATAAACAAGGACGAATATAGCAGAAAACTTTTGCTCCGGCTGATGACCGACAGCAAGGCAGCCAACCAGCGGATCGGCAGCCACCTGGACGACCAGATCTACCTGGAGGTCAAGTACCTGGCCAGCTACCAAACGCGAGACATGTTTGTAGTCTCGATGAAGAACTTCAACAATTATCTAGACAAGACAAGACAAGACAAGACAAGACAAGACAAGACAAGACAAGACAAGACA
>NZ_JBJFHB010000028.1:0-41362 GCF_051893255.1 Lactobacillus sp.
ATCTTCCGTCTTAGCGGCTTCACTAGTGGCCGTGCTAGTCTTGTTTTCCGTGCTGCTCGTTGCATTAGCGGTGCTAGTTGACGTAGTCGCAGTAGTAGTAGCAGTACTTGTCTCTTCACTCTTAGTAGCCGCACTGCTTGCCGTGCTGGTCTTTGCATCCCCGGCCTCGCTAGTCGCAGTTGCCGCACTAGTCTTGTCCACCGTACTGCCGGCCTCACTGGTGGCGGTAGCCGCAGATGCACTAGCCTCAGTCGCACTTGCCACCGACTTATCCTCGGTCGACGACGTCGTTGCCGTTACCGCAGCCTCCTTAGTTGCGCTGTCCGTGGTATCCGCAGAAACGTTGCCCGCGCCAGTGAACATCAAGAAGGACATCCCCAGCAAAACGGACGTCATCCCAAAGCTGTACTTTCTAAAGCCAAAGCGTTGCTTGGCGTCTTGCATCTTTTCTTCCCGAAGGCGACGATTGTTCTTTGACACCATTACTTTTCCTCCTAATCCTCTATTTAACACATTAACTTATAAAAAACTGCTTCTCTACTTACAAGCATATGTGATGCCTGTAAAATCCATATACTAGCTTCTGTTAATTTCCTATTCCACTTTATTTATCTCAGTAAAGAAAAAGCCAACTCACTCTTTCAAGTAAGTTGGCTGTCTCTCTATTCTTGAGGCTTTCTCCATTCACCGCCTTGTGCAAGTTGGTTCTTGCCCAATTCGCTAACGATCACTGAGATATGTTCCTTTGGTGCGCCAGTATCTTCAGAGATGACTCTGGTCACGTCCTTCATCATCTTCTCCAGTTGTTCTGGACTGCGCCCAGCCAACAATTCAATATGTACAAATGGCATGAGTTATTTACCTCCCTTTTGTCAAAAAGCTATACAGCG
Organism: Lactobacillus sp.; assembly: GCF_051893255.1. Lineage (GTDB taxonomy): Bacteria > Bacillota > Bacilli > Lactobacillales > Lactobacillaceae > Lactobacillus. Next base: position 891 of record NZ_JBJFHB010000028.1, read on the forward strand.
TTTACATACCCTTATTATAAACCTTTTGGTATGGTCTTGCCTATACCTTTTTTCAGAGTTTCATATTTTTACTATTTAGGTTACACGTGAAACTAGTGGTTCAATTTTTCTTTTAAAAAATCAATCAGCTCTGACTTGCAGTTTTTCTTGAGCAGCAGCATCCCCTTATCCTGCTCCACCATCAAAACCAGCTCATCCTCGCTTTCGATAAAGTACTTGATATCACTGTAGCGAATCTTCCCCTCACTTTTGTTGGTGATGACTGATACGTAATTTGGATAAAACTCATAGCGGATATCCTGCTCTTGCTGGTGGGTTGGCATCTCCGCGTAAATCTTCTTCAGCTTAGACTTATAAAGGTAGACGATCACCGATGGATAAGCTACGATGACGATCGCCATCAGGGCGGTCAGGTAGTATTGTTTCATGAGAAACGTTATCACCCCCGCCACGATCCAAACGGCTTCGGCGATCATTACGATCCTTCTTCTGCTCTTTTCCGTCACCTTCATCGACATCCGAATGTACTCATCCAGGTTCATGTGCAACTCACTTACATATAACAACTTGTCCACGATTTCTCCTTCACTTTTTTCATTAAAAAAGCGTGCCAGCTGACACGCCCTTGTTCTCATTTTTTCTATTTATTAGTCTTCCCGACCGGCCTTGGCCTCTGCGTAAAACTCCGCGTTAGCCAATGACTTGTATGGTTGCAGCCAGATTCCCAGAATGCCCAGGGTAAATGGCATCAAAATGAACCAGCCAATAAAGGACAGGTTCAGGCAAAATAGTTGCCAGCAGCGGCCCTTCATCAATTGCCAGCTGTCCAAGATCTCGCTCCACACGCTTCGCTGCCGGTTCAAGCGGACATCTTCATCGATTTCATACACGACAAAGGACAAGCGCAGCTCAACCCAGATAATCACTACGGTAATAGCGACTGCCAGCAGCCACATGAATACCGATGAGGAGTTGACTAGCAAGCTGCCCAAGGCAAGAATCAGCAAGATGGCTAAAAGTCCTGCTTCAATCATTCCGTAAATCAGCAGCTTCCACAGGTGCTGACTGGATAGTCCGCACCAGGCATCTGGCTCCTCGCTGCCTTCATGAATGGCCATCCGCCAGCGGTTAAAAAAGATTTGACCGTTTGACGTTAAGAATGAGGCAATTACTGATAAGATAAAAGAGATCCACCAGTCTCTGCTGTTTTGCGTGGACATCTTGTCTGTCGCATGCGTCAGGACTGTGGCTAAGACCATGACCAGTCCCATTAACAAGTAGGTTTTCTTCGGTATGGCTGCTAGGTCACCCCGAGCGCGGGCACGATAATCTTTTGCTTTCATTTTTACCACTCTTTCTACTCCGTAAATCCCATGTTTTTCCTTTAATTATAGCATTCCCTTTTGGAGGCAACTCAATGAATCCCACTTTTTCTGAGCCACATCTTTTAACCAACCGCCAAGCCAAGATCTGGCAGTCTCTCCGCCAGGAGCTCTATGCCTGCCGGTCTTTTACCTGGGCTGTTGCCTTTATCTCTGCCGACATCCTCCCTCCTTTTAAACTGGTGATGGAGGAATTAGCTGATAAAAAAGTTTCCGGCACCATCATCACCGGGACCTACTTAGCTTTCAACCAGCCCCGGGTCTTTCAAGAGCTGCTGAAGATTCCGAATCTAAATGTCTTGATTGCGCCCGGTCCCCTCCACGCCAAGGGCTACCTGTTTGACCACGGCGACTATCAAACGGCCATCGTCGGCAGTGCCAACTTTACCCGCAGTGCCCTCCTGGCCAACCAGGAATGGTGCCTCAAGGTTGATTCAGAAACGAATTCTTCCTTAGTAAAGCAGCTGCAGACAGAATTTGCAGATTTGCAAAAAGACTCCGTTCCCTTAACCCCGGCTTGGCTAGCGGACTACGAGGCTAGTTGGGTCCCTGCACCTAAAATCAATCAGCGTGTTACACGTGAAACAGAAAAGATTGTACCCAACGCCATGCAGACCGAGGCTCTGGCCAGCCTGGATCGCCTAGTTAAAAATGGCGCCAAGAAAGCACTGGTGGTTTCTGCCACTGGGACTGGCAAGACCTACCTAGCTGCTTTTGCAGTGAAGGCCTACCAGCCAAAACGTTTCCTTTATTTAGTCCACCGGGAAGAGATTGCCCGCAAGGCCCTAGAGAGTTTTTATCGAGTAATTGGTGGTGACAAAAAGGACTTTGCCCTCTTAACTGGGAACTCCCATCAAGAAGCCCGCTATACCTTCGCTACCATCCAAACAGTTAGTCAAGACTCATTTTTAGCCGGGAAAAAGGCTGACGCTTACGACTACATCCTGATCGATGAAGCCCACCGGAGTGCGGCCAAGAGCTACCAGAAGATTTTTGACCATTTTAAGCCTGATTTTTACTTAGGCCTGACTGCTACACCAGAGCGGATGGACCAGCAGGACGTCTTTGCCCTCTTTGACTACAACCTGGCCTATGAGATCCGCCTGCCCGATGCCTTGAGAAACAACATGCTGACGCCCTTCCACTATATCGGGATCCGGGACTATGAAGTTGACGGTGAAGTGATCGATGACGCTAGTCAATTGTCCCAGCTGACTGCCAGCGACCGGGTTCACTACATCTTAAAGGAAATGGACTACTACGGCTATGACGGGGACCACCCATGTGGTTTGGTCTTTTGCAGCCGGCAGGACGAGGCAAAAGAACTAGCAGAGGAATTTACCAAGCTGGGTCAGCCTGCCCAGGCCTTGACCAACCAGGACTCTCCTGCTAAAAGGCAGGCAGCCATCAAGCAGCTGGAGGCTGGCAAGCTCCACTACCTGATCACGGTTGACCTCTTCAACGAAGGCGTCGACATTCCCGCTTTAAACCAGATCGTCATGCTCCGCAACACGCAGTCAGCCACGGTCTTCATCCAGCAGCTGGGCCGGGGCTTGCGCCTTTTTCCAGGGCAAGATTTTGTAACGGTCCTCGACTTTATCGGGAACTACCAAAACAACTACCTGATCCCTCTCGCCCTGTCCGGCAAGCGGGTTTCACGTGACCAATTGAAGTACCAGCTCCGCAGCGTCAGCTTTGCTGGCCTATCCACGATCAACTTTAGTCAGATTGCCGCCGAAGAAATCCTGCATTCACTTGACCAGGTCAAGCTAGACTCCTTAAAAGAGCTCCGCGAAGCTTATGAGGAAAAGAAAAAGCAACTTGGGAGAACGCCGCTCCTCTACGACTACCGGGACAAGTACTCGCCCCTCTTGTGGATCGAAAACGGGCGACTGCCGCACTACGGCGCCTTTTTGACCAAGATGGGAGAAAAAGTTACACTCAGCCCACTTGAGAGCAAGATTCTTTCCTTCGTTACTAAGGAACTGGCACCAGGACAAAGGCCGCATGAACTGTTGCTACTCAAGGCTTTACTGACCAGTGAAGATGGTAGTGTCTCAGATTCTGACTTTCATAGGCTCTTGAGAGACCACGACTGCTACGATTCAGCTGAGCTAGAAGAGTCGCTCGAGAAAATCCTAAACTTAGACTTCTTCGATGTTAAAGTCGGCAAGACAACCCAGAAGGAAAAGTATGGTAACACGCCTTTGGTTTCACATGAAACATCCTGGAAATTAGCACCAGAAATTTTGTTAGGCAGTCCTGATTTTAAAAAGCTGCTTTTTGACGCGATCCATACTGGCCTCTATCTAGCAAAAGACACCAATCCTCAAGAGCAGTTTACCCTTTACCACTACTACGACCGCAAGGATGTCTGCCGCTTGCTCAACTGGCCCCTAGACGTCAGCCGGCCAATGTACGGCTACCGCCTCTCTGGCGATGTCTGTCCAATTTTTATCACCTATAAAAAGGAAGATACTGACCAAAAAAACAGCCGCTACGACAACCAGGCATCTGGACAAGTCCTTACCTGGTACACCCGGTCGCCGCGTCACTTAACTTCGCCAGAAGTAGTCGGCCTCTTGCGGGGCGTTGAAGCAGGTGCGCAAGTAACTAGGCTGCCGATTTTTGTCAAAAGAAGCGATGCCTATGGGAAGAAGTTCTGCTACCTAGGCCTGGCCAAGATTTTGCCTAACTCAGTTGCGGAAGTTACTTTAAAGGGCAAAAGCACCGTCAAGATGGACCTGCAACTAGTCACTCCCCTACCAGCTGAGCAGGTTGAACAGTTATTTGGTAGTTAAAAAGAAAAAACACCCTAGAAGCACTGTTAAATCACGTTCTAGGGCGTTAGTACTGGACTAAGATTCTATTTTGGCAACCTAGCCAAGAATTGACGAAGACGAGATGTATCTTCATCGCTTAACTTACCAATATAATCAATTCTAGTTGATTTTTTAATTAGAGAATATCTATTATAGGTATCTATCCATGAATGTTTCTTAAGGCCAGTTGACTCGTAATCTTTGATTTCAAAGTACCACTTTTTGATATAGTCTGATTTATTTACATATTTTGTCGTAATGTTATAAAAAGTAATTTCCCTGTCGGTTTCAGAAACTATAAAAATTGGTCTTCTCTTGCCACCAGCAATTTGGACAAAGCGTACATATGCTGTTGCAATATTTCTACTCATCCTCGTCCATCCATTTCTGTATTTTTTCAGGAGTATCAAGCGCAATAAGTGGCCGTTTTTCACTTAACTGTCTAATTGCCAGTTCGTCTTTCTCTCTTTGAGTTAATTGAAGTGAAAATGGCAATCCTCCTTCTGCGACTAGTCGCTTGTAGAACATTGTAATTGCACTTGTAGGTGTAAGCCCCAATTCATCGAGAACTGCATCACCTTCTTTAGCCAACTCACTATCCACTTGAACCTGAATTCTCTTTTTAGTTGCTTGTACCATTATGATCATCTCCTTCTTACTTGTACTCATATTATAGTACAAAATGAGCATAATGCTACTGATTAGCACTATTATATATTACTTTTTACTACTTTTTATCAATCTAACATTTACTGCTATACATATTAATACTAAAAAAGGAAGTTCCACGTGGAACTTCCTTTTGCTTTTCTAGATTTGATTTTAAATTTTCCCTTACCGGGCTCTCTTCAAAACGTGGGTCAAGCCATTCTTGAAGGCAAAGTACAGGATCGGAGTAATAATCGCGGTTGAGCAAGAATTGATCACCGTCGCCAGCATACTCATGAAGGCGGCTGTCAAAGCCGGCGCAAAAGCCGTACCCGCCATTAGGGCTTCAACTACCGTAGTCGCGTACGAAGTAAAGATCTTGGTCACCCCAGCCACAATCGCCAAGATGATGATGTTTTTCGTACTGTCATTGTACTTCATAGCCTTGAAGATGGCTGACAAAACGATTGCCACAACCAAAGTTTCCAGCATGGTCAACCAGCTGGTTGCCGCGTAGCCGTTCAAAATGTCAAAACCGCCTAGACCAATCACACCGGCCAGGGCTCCGTTGCGGAAGCCCAACAGCAATATTGCAACTGCCGTTAGGGTGTTGCCAAAGTGGATGAAAGGCCGGCCGACAATGGCTGGCAAAGGAATTCTTAGCAAAACTCCCACATAAATCATGGCTGCAAACAAGGCAGTCAACACAATCGCTCTTAATGAATTCTCGTCATCGCGCATTCTTTCTTTTCCCTCCTTATAGTAGATGCACTATTGATTAAACTGGTCAAGCAGCCACGGCAAGGCCGCCGCATAGTTAGGCCCGAAGCGCTGATCTTGCATGGGCGAAGTTGCCTGAATGGCCTTGGCTACGAACTGGCCGGCTGTATCAGCTGCTTTTTGCAAGTCAAACTCATGCATGAGCCCTGCTAGCAAGACGCTGGCAAACAGATCTCCGGTCCCAAAGTAGTTGTAAGGCAGGCGGTCCTGCACGCTCTCCCAGACTTGCCCGCCCCGGGTCAAGCCAAAGTTGGCAATCCGGTTGTCTGGCAGGTTGACGCCAGTCAAAACTACCTTAGATAAGGCAAATTTCTGCGCCAGGCGCTGGGTAATCACGCAGGCCCGGTGGGCATCAACTGGGCTGTCTGGCGCTTCGCCCAGCAAAAGCAAGGCTTCGGTCAGGTTTGGCGTTAAGATCGTCGCCTGCTTGGCTAGTCGCTGCATCTGCAAGACATAGCTCTCGTCAAAGCCGCGGTAGAAACGGCCGTGGTCAGCCATGGCGGGGTCCAGCAGGATCAGCTTGCCCTGTCTGGCATAATCGCTAAGCCCGCTCTCCCATGCCCGGCTGGCTGCTTGTCCTAAATAGCCCAAGTAGATTGCGTCAAAAGTAATATTTTCCGACCGCCAGTGCTGCCAGATTTTTGGTAGTTCGCTAGACAAGTCTAAAAAAGTATTGTCGCCAAATCCACCCGTGTGGGTCGACAAAAGTGCCGTGGGCAAGGCTGCGGTCGTCAGGCCGCTCGCGCCCAAGATAGGCAGAGCGACCGACATGGACACCTGCCCCACGCAGGATAGATCTTGACTGATTAATACTGACTTCATACGCTGCTCCTTCAGACTTTTAGTAGCTCTATTATAGATTAAATTTAAATAAAAATGAAATACTTACACTTATAATTTTACATTACAAATATTCACTGCTGGCATACTTTTTTTCAATAATGAAAAAAGCAGCTGTAACAGAAAAAACAGGACAAAAAAGAAAGCCAGCTGTTTACTGAAAACAACTGACTTTGGTTAGGAATGTGTTGTGTATGTATAAAATCAATGTAATGCTACATTGAGGAAAGAAAAATAAAAGAAATTTGGATGTTGCAACTTGTGGCTCTCCACAACCTCAAGCTACAAATTGTAATATACTCAATAAGTATGACTAAAATGTGAACTTTTCTTTATAAATCTTAAAATGTCTATTTTCAATTAAGTATTAGTTAATACTATCTTTTAGTTAGACTTGCTAACCAGTAACGAGCTCATAGACATAGCTGGTTTCGTTTGGCCGGTAGACCCCGTGCAGGGTGCCCACGCGCTTGAAGCCACTCTTTTCAATGAGGTGCTGCATTGGCAGATTGTCCTCGTGAGTATCCACCCGGACAGACTTCACGTCGTTGAAGCCGCTGGTGAAGTAGGCAATGACCGCCTGGTAGAGCTTAGAAGCGTAGCCGTGACCGGTGTGGTCGGAGTGGATGGCCACCCGGTGGATAGTAACATAATCGTTGGTTTCCACCTGCCAAGCCCCATCCAGCTGATCATAAGTTGTGTCTGGTGCAGGGACAATGCTCAAAGTGCCCACCGTTTCGCCATCTTCAGACTTGGCCAAGTAGGCATAGCCATGCTCGATATCCTCTTTGACGTGGTCTGGATTTGGGTAGTCGCCCTGCCACTGGTCGATCCCCCGCTCAGCGAGTTGGTTTCTCCCGTCCTTTAAGATGGCCATGACTTGGTCAAAGTCTGCCATTTCTGCTTTTCTAATCTGCATCCCCATGCCCTCTTTCTGTATAACTGTACTCAAAACAATAGATACAATTTTACCTAACTTTGGTCCGCAAAGCAAATAACGCGCTTTTCAAGCAAAAGTTAGACTGACTTCGGAAGCTGAAAGTTATATTACATTTTTTCTAAAAAAGAGAAAAGTTAGTGTCAAGGTTTTGTAATATTTGCGCTATATAATAGGAATTATCAAAAATCTTTCAATGGGAGTATCGCAGATGTCAAAAAACAAACTTTTCGGATTCATCTCAGCCCTGGCCGTTTCTCTGGCCTTCGCCGGCACCGCTAACGCCTCAACTACAAGCGCTAAGAGCCGGTCATACGGCGTGGATGTTTCCAGCTATCAGTCAACCAGTACCACTAAGTACAGCAACGCCAACGCGCAGTTCGTTATCGTTAAGGTCAGCGAAGGTACCAGCTACCGCAACCCGAACGCCAAGGCTCAAGTAGCCAGCGCCAAGGCTAACAACCTCTTGCCAATGGCTTACCACTTCGCCAACTTCAGCTCCAGCACCAGCCGGGCTAAGTCAGAAGCAGCCTACGCCATTGCCAGTGCCAAGGCAGTCAGCGTACCTAAGGGCTCATACTTGGCCCTGGACTGGGAAGCAAGCTCTAACAACGTGACGACTGGCAGCACGAGTGCCAACACCGCTGCAATCCTGGCCTTCATGGCTAAGATCAAGGCAGCTGGCTACCAACCACTGCTTTACTCAGGCGCCTACCTGCTCAACAACAACATCAACACCAGCAGCGTTGTTGCCAAGTATCCAAACTCTCTTTGGGTTGCATCTTACGCAAGCTCTGGCCGGATCGACACGGCAGACTTTTCATACTTCCCTTCAATGAACGGCGTCATCATTTGGCAGTTCACGGAAAACTGGAAGGGTCTGAACGTCGACGGCAACATCTCACTGCTTCCTTTGTCAATCAGCAGCTCATCAACCTCTTCAAGCTCAACTAAGAAGGCTTCCAGCCAGGCCCCAGTAGCCAAGACCAAGAAGACCGTGATGTCAAAAGCCTACGTTTACACGTCAGCTGGCCAAAGAACTGGCAGCTACAAGAGTGCCTACACGACTGTTTACGTAATCGGCGGGATGGTTAAGATCGGCACTAAGAACTACTACAAGATTGCTGACAACCAATACATCCGCGTAAGCAACGTTGACGGGACTGCCAAGAAGCTGTCCCACAATGCCTGGACTTACAACAGCAAGGGCAAGCGGGTTAAGTCAGTTGCAACCCTGAAGAAGGGCAACCAAGTTATCGTTTACGGCGGCAAGCGCACGATTGGTAAGAAGACTTACTACCGGATCAACAAGGGTCGCTACATCAAGGCTACAAACGTTAAATGAAGCAAAAAATAAGCTAGACGAAAGTCTAGCTTATTTTTTCGCAATTTACTTGTTCTGTTTTTCTAGCCAGAAAGTAATTAGGGCAAAAACGATATTGCCTAGGGACCAGTAGTCAAAAAACTTCCCGTACATTCCATTGTAGATGAGCTCGGCTAGCGCCATGATCAAAGTCGCCACCAGTAAAAGGTTGGTCAGCTTGTGGTACTTAGCATTTCCAATCAAAACCATGGCGGCAATGAAGATCAAAATGGTCAACAGGTTGAAGCAGAGAAAAACTTCTGCGGATTTCGCTGCTTCAGTCGCATAGCCAAAGGTATAGGTTGGCCCGAGTGCGACCAGCCAGATGATCAGTAAGATTCGGTAAATCCAGTTTTTGTTCTTTTGTGTTAGCATCATGATTATGCTCCTAGTAACTTGTCACCTTATATACATATGATGGAGTAAAGCTATCTTTAAACCAGTGCCACATACCATGAGGTAAAATTACAGCACTTGGACCAGGAATTGGATACAACGCTTTGGAAGTTGCTCCTCTTTGATATGCAATATAAACATATTTCGAGCAATAACTTGGTGACTTTTGATACATGCTACTTGGGAATAAGTACCAAGGATTATCGTGGATGTACATATGGTGATAGGCATAAGATGCCGCATCATCTGCATACTTAGGATGATTCTTAATTCTAAAAACAGCTACATACTTTTTATTCCCTGAGTTTCGCTTAAAGAATGTTGCTTTTGAGGTATGCTCTGCTCGATGTCCTGGCCCAGTCATTTCCATAATGTATTTACTAGAAGATGCAATTGCCGCATGTCCAACATACTTACTAGTAATATTTCTACCGTAGCAAATTAGGATATCCCCTGCCTTCATTGAATACCCCTTTCGAGCCGAAACAGTTGAGAAAAAGCTAGTAAACAATGATGACGCATTGCTTTTATCCCCTGTAGCACTAACTGTTTCAGGCTCATCTGTCGCTTTCTGAAGCGGAACTTCATAATTATCCTCGGCAATATAATCAGCAAACGTAGTTCCAGGATGATTTGTACTGTATTCTACATATGAAGGAAAAACAGAGTCCTTACATAGGGAAAAAAACTCATCTTTAGTCATATTTTGGTCTGTCAAAATGCCTTTGCTTCTGCCTACTTCATAAGCTTGTTCAAACTCGTTTTGAGTAGTATCAGCCTTAACACTAGTTACCGAACAAGTAAGGCAACTAACGGCTATGCATACGGACACAGCCAACTTATTAATCTTCATGATTTACTTCCCATCTACAAAATTACATTCATACATCAGCATGCAAACAACATATAGTATCCTTTTCTTAGACTAATTATATGTCGTTAGAATTGATGTGGAATTAATTTTACATAAATGAAAATATTTTTGGATATGCGCTATACTTCTATATCAGTTGCTATTTTTTGATATCCCAGCTTTCTCAAGATTTTACTGATATGTTTGCTCTTTGCCTTGTCATGAAGTAGGATGGCTACATAATACTTTTCTAGCAACTTAATCAGGAACAACTTAGGTGTTCTTGGTAATTTATCTAGAAAAATAAATATTTCTTCCATTAAGCGATAATCTCCTCTAAAACTACACTCTCTAGCATAGCTAATAGAAATCATGCCTAGCACATACTGATATTCTGGATCTATTTGTTTTTCTCTTCCACTATATTCAGTCAAAATTTCTTTTATCCTTGCGCTTAAATAAGGCATAGAAAGAATGGGCATAACGTCATAAAAAAGCTTTAGTAAATTGAGATCTTTCACCCAATTGCTATCGCAAAGCACATCCAATTCGTCCATGGATACTGTTGACAAACAATCAAGGTTATTTTTCAATTTAGCAAGAACTATATTTCCGCTTAGCTTTAATTCTTTTGATTTACTCTTCTCTTGAATCACTTGATTAATTATTTCCATATCCTGAATATTGTTTTCGTAGAAAGCACAATCAAGGTGGTAACGCCATTTACCAGCTTCAGTATCTTTTTCATCAAGATCAATATCAAGATCATGTACGAATTGCACCATGGAAATACGGTTTGCATCTAATATTGCAAATAAGTCTCTTGCTTTAATATCTTGTAAATTTCGCTCTACCCTTGAATAACTTGCAATTGAAATTATTCCATTAGTCATTTCTTTTTCTGTCAGATTCAACTTTTTCCGTTCAAACTCCAAAGCTTCCCCTATCGTCATTTTCTTTCTCCTTACACTTACTTATTGTCTTCGCTTTCATCAATCACAAAGCAAGTATACAACTATAATTTTTTGATTTCCAGTTTTTCCAGCTTATTAAACTTTCTCTTATTCTACCGTGTTATTTTCTCAACTACATAGGCCATAATTCCACCACAGAGTCCGGCCACAATTATTCTTAAGGATGCACTCGAAATATACGGAGCAATTAAGTGATTAAAGACCACAGTAACCGCCATATAGCCGATAAAATAGATAAGCAGTCTATACTTTTTTCATAGGATTATTGCCATCCAACTCTATTTACTGATCGAATAAAGGTGATATAGCAATACTCCATTTTATTGCTCCAATTTATACAATACGTAACCGACGGCTCCTCCAAGTAGGCCACTTAGTAGTATATTTACAAATAAGTTTGAAACATGTGGTGATATTACGAAAGAGTAAAATTCACATAACACTGTAAATACTACTACATTTATTGGTATACGATATTTTTTCATAAACTACTGCCACCCCACTCTGTTTACTCGCCTAATAAAGAGATTATAGTCAACCCATACTCCGCTTTTAATACTATCCCCAACATATGATGCCACAGCAGGTGTAATCACTGCTATTGCTACAGTTGCTGCACCTCCAGTTACATATTCGCCAACTAGTGCTCCCAGTCCACCAATGACGCCTGATACGACAGCCTTCGTAAGTTTTTTATCCATATAAATCCGAATATAGTTCCAATGGTATGTTACCTTGTTAACACCATAATGGTACTTTTTCTTCTTCGCTTTTGCTCTGTTAAGAGAAATAACCTTTCTGCCATTTTCAGATACAGTGAATTCATTTGTTGCTTCTTTTGTTTCTTTATTAATTACAGAGCCAGATTTAGTTATCGAGGCATTAGTTTGCACAATTACTTGCTTTGCCGCTTCATATTCCTTTTCTGAGACTACAGACTTTGCCGCTTCATTCAATACATATTGATTATTTTCTACCGTAACATATTTGTCTAATCTATGTTGAGTAGATTCACTCAATATTTCAGGCACTTTTGACGTTACATTTTCAGTAGTAGCCGCACTAACCTCAGTTTTAAATGCTGGTACATTCGCCACTAACAAAAGAGCTGCAATGCTTACAATACCTAAATTTACAACTTTTTTATTTTTCTTCATAAAAGATTTCCTACTACTTCTTATTCTTGAGCCCAATATTACGCTCGCCAACATTAAAAGTCAATAATAAAATTCATCATTTCTTAATAAGAATGAAAAGGCGCACAATACTAGTTGATTGATTATAACCGTTTAGATTCAATTTTATTTTCTTCTTGTGTACTTTTATATTCATTATATACATCATTATCGCAGTTACTATACCATTATTGCATAAGTAAAAGAGATATACTTTCCTATAGAATGTATATCTCTTTTGTTTATTTTTTAGTGTGCTTTCTAATAACCGCTCGAACTGCCGCACAACTGTTGACTACGATTAGTGCAATACCAACAAAAATAATCTCAGTTTTCCAAAAATTATTAGTAGCTTCTTCAAAAGTTTCTTCCCCTGAAAGAAAAAAGCTATATGACTGATCTAGTACCCAAATAGTAATTACTATAATAGTAACAAGATTGATAATTAGCATGTCGCCGAGCCAACTATTACAGATCTTTTTAAATAGTCTTTTCATTAGGGAGAATCATCGTGCCTTTATGCCACATTTTCCAACTACCCATCCTAACGAGGCCCAACCGATTCCTGGAACTAATGAGCTTGCTATTTTTTCTGCTAGTTTTTTTGCGACCTTTTTTCCTAAACGTTTAGCAACTCTTTTAATTATTGCTTCTGATGCTTTTTTCCAGGCATGCGATCGTAGCAATTTCTCGATTTGGCGGCTATATAACGCTTTGGCAGTATTTTTCACTCCAATTATGCCGTATTGATTTAGGAGACATTTTCCAAATTTTTCTGCTGAAAAAAACGAAGATCCGTATAAAGCCTGAAGTTGTAGCTCCTTCTCTGTAGGTAATTCTAATTCTCCAGTCGCATATGAAAGCACCCCTTTTGATAATTCAACTTCGTCCATTCCTCTGTTGGCATCATATGCATCTTCAAAAGCTTGTGCTAACTTATCAATAGCCGAGTCTAACTGCTTTCTTGTCTCCTTAGTTGTATTATTTTTATTCACAGCTTTAGCATATGTAATATTAGTTAATCCACTGAAAAAAGCTGTTCCTAAAGTTACAGCTATAAGTATGCTATAAATAATCTTCTTCATGTATTTTCCTCACACATAATAAAAATATAATTTCAACAATACTTTTATCATACCATAATTAAAGCATAGCATACATTTACACAACAAAAAACCGGCACCTTCCGGTACCGGCTAAATTATGCTGACTAGAGGATTCGAACCTCCGACCCCTTCATTACTAGTGAAGTGCTCTGCCAACTGAGCTAAGTCAGCAACTTGTTGCTTAACACAGTTATTAATTAAACCATAAAAACAGGCCTTTGGCAAGTCTTTTTGCGAAAAAAGTTTCTATTTTGCAAAAAATGCCAGCAAAATCCAAATTACATTAATGCCCAACAAAATCAGACCAATGCAGCCCTTCCAGAAGTTGTACTTTTCCATCGGTGCCTTCTGATTCACCAAGTACTCCATCCCAAAGCCGCCGATCAAGTTTACAGCCACCATAGCCAGTCGATATCCCAGACTACCCCAGCTGCTCAGCAGGTTCAGTAGGGCTAATAGAGTAAAGACTAGCGTTACAAAATATTTTTTCGTAATTTTTTTTTCCATGATACGCCTCCATCACATTCATATCTATAATAATTTTATTTTTTCATTATATCACTCTTAGGAGACATAGAAGCAAAAAGATAACAAAAAACCGGCACCTTCCGGTACCGGCTTGATTATGCTGACTAGAGGATTCGAACCTCCGACCCCTTCATTACTAGTGAAGTGCTCTGCCAACTGAGCTAAGTCAGCAACTTTGTTGCTTAACACAGTTATTAATTAAACCATAAAAACAGGCCTTTGGCAAGCCTTTTTGGCAAAAAAGTTTTCTGCTCTTACACTTTTTCAAAAAAGTCTTACAATAAAGCTATGAAAGGAGCTGATTCCCATGTTTTCCCTATCCATCCAGCTGGGCCTCCTCGGCCGCTTGCTCTTGTCTGGCCTCTTAGGCGCCGGCATCGGCTATGAGCGGTCCAGCCAGCGCAAGAGTGCGGGTCTCAAGACCCACGTCATGGTCGCCATCGCTTCCGCCCTCTTTACCATCGTTTCCAAATATGGCTTCAGCGACGGCCTCCACCCCTCCTACGACCCGTCTCGGATCGCCTCTTTGGTCGTTACCGGGATTTCCTTTATTGGGGCCGGCACCATCATCGTCCATAAGGAGCAGATCTCTGGCTTAAATACGGCGGCTGGCCTCTGGGCAACGGCAGCCGTGGGCGTGGCCATGGGCAGCGGGCTCATCTATCTGGGGATTAGCGGCGCCATCCTTATCCTGCTCATCCAGTACATTTTTCGCGACGACCGCCTGGAGCGCTGGATCAAGAATGTCAGCTTAAACCTGCAGATCGAGGCCAACAACCAGCCCGAGATCCTAGCCCTAATCAAGAGTGAGCTCAACCGCAATCAGGTCCGCAATATTTCTGTTAAAATCATAGATGTAACCGATGAAAAAATCGTTGTTGCCTGCGAGGGAGTCATCGACAGCGCCATTGATGAAAATACCATCATCATGAACCTGCGCAAGTACCCTGACATTAAGAAGATTACCTATTCCCCAGGCAGCAAGTAGCATACAATGGAGGTTTAGATGGCAAACACAATCGACTACCTGCGTTGGCGCGGGGACTTAACTTTTAAGGAAAGAAAATTCAACAGCTTAGACGCATCCCTTTTTTCATCTTTCGCCTACCTGCCCTTTGACCAGAGCACGATCGGCCACTCCCTGGCCGAGGTCTGCCAGTCCATCTTAAAGCAAAAGGAGATCATAGACGATTCCTATGAAAAAAGCGAGCTCCTCTTGATCCCCAAATCCCCCCGCTACCGGGACATCCAGGTCCTGGACTGGGTGGACAAGATGGAAAGTGACCCTGAGCCCGTCCAATTCAGCGCTGGTGCCTTCCGCCTAGATGACCGCACCATCCTCGTTGCCTACCGGGGCACCGACCGCAGCATGATCGGCTGGAGCGAGGACATGGTCATGAACTATACGCCCCAGATCACCGGGCAAAAAATCGCTGCAAGATATTTAGATAAGGTAGGAAAAGCTTTTCCTAACGACCAAATTTTGATCACCGGCCACTCCAAGGGCGGCAACTACGCCCACTACGCCCTGGCCTTCGCCGACCCTAGCATCCAAGCCCGGATCATCCGCTCCTACAGCTTTGATGGGCCGGGCTACCGCCACCAGATTTACGGCACCAAGGGCTTCCAGGCTAACCAGCAGAAGATGAAGACCTACATGCCCGAGAGTTCGATCGTCGGCTGCATGCTTGACCACCCTGAGCGGGTCATGGTGGTCAAGTGCACTGCCCCGGCCACCAGCCAGCACGACCCCCGGGTCTGGAGCGTGGGCAGGGACAGCTATGTCTTGGCTAAGGGCTTAACGGCTACGGCCCGGATCATCCGCCACTCTTTGATCCAGTTCAACCACACCATTCCCGCTGAAAAAAGAGGCGAGATGTGGTCCGCCCTCTTTGATGCCTTTGGCAGCCTGGACATCACCAAGGTCCAGCAGATCAGCGGGCTGGCCGGCACCTACCGCTTTGGCCGGGCTTACTTTGCCATGGAGCCGGAAATGCGGGCCATTTTCCGGCAGATTTTTAACAAGATCATTGAAACGGCCAGCCAGAGCCTGTCCCTAGCCTTTAGCCAAAAAGCTGCCCCTTACCAGAACTTGCCAGAGTACAACGACTCTAAGAAAGGGCCGATCTTCTTTGACGCTTACGACGTCGTCCAGGAGGGAAAGGATGAGGATACTAATAACGGTGAGCAAAACAATAAAGAAAATAAAACTAGCTCAAATGAACTGGAATAAGTCAAAATAAAAGAGTGAAATCTTACGATTCCGCTCTTTTTTGCTTGCTATGAGTTTTCTCTATTTTGGGACAACATACTACCTTGAAGAGATCAAAAAAGCCACCGCACGCGCGGTGGCTTTACTGTTAGCCTTGATTGTTATCGTGGGCCTTATCCAGGTTGGAGAAGCGGTTGTAAGGCTTAGAGAACATCAAATTGGCTGTCCCCCGCCGACCGGATCTGTTCTTTTCGATAATGACTTCAACTTCAACGTTTTCTGGGTCTTCCTTAGGCTCGCTGTCGTCTTCATCTTCATCCCGGTAGTAGTCATCCCGGTACAAAAAGCCAACGATGTCGGCGTCCTGTTCGATTGATCCGGATTCTCTCAAGTCAGACAAAATCGGCCGCTTGTCTTGTCTTTGTTCAACTGACCGAGACAGCTGGGACAGGGAAATGACCGGCACGTGCAATTCCTTAGCCATCTTTTTCAGCTGCCGGGAGATCGCGGAGACTTCTTGCTGCCGGGATTCCGTCTTTGGCCCTTCAATCAGCTGCAAGTAGTCGATCACGACTAAGCCCAGGCCATGCTGCTCTTTTTGCAAGGCGAGACATTCTGACCGGATTT
Source organism: Lactobacillus sp. (assembly GCF_051893255.1). Lineage (GTDB taxonomy): Bacteria > Bacillota > Bacilli > Lactobacillales > Lactobacillaceae > Lactobacillus. Next base: position 17,534 of record NZ_JBJFHB010000028.1, read on the forward strand.
CGCTGATCTTGATGCCGGGCGTGTCGTCGATAAAAATCGGTGCCTGACTTAGGACGTTGGCTGCCATTTCCAGCTGCCCCCATTCCTTTTCTTCCAAAACCCCGGTTCTGAGGTGCTGGGAGTCAATCAGCCCCGTCGAGGCCAGCATTCTCTGCACCAGCTGCTCGCCGGACATTTCTAGAGAGAAGACCGCTACCGGCAGCTTCTCGGTCACACCGACGTTTTTAGCGATGTTCATGGCAAAAGAAGTCTTACCAACGCCGGGCCGGGCCGCCAGGATGATCAATTCGTCTTCATGCAGCCCCGTCGTCATTTCGTCCAGGGTCTTAAAGCCGGTCCGCACCCCCGTAACCACGTCCTGGTTTTGGGCGTTTTGGGAGATCTGGTCCACAGCCCCCTTAACCAGGTCGGCGATGTTGTGGAAGCCGCTGCTGCCGTTTTCGTTAGAGACATTCATGATCTCGCTTTCGGCATTGGTCAGGATGTCTTCTACGCTGTCTGCGCCTTGAACGGCACTAGAGATGATCTTTTGGCTGGCGTTGATCAGGTTGCGCAGGATCGCCTTTTGGTGGACGATTCTGGCATAGTCTTTAGCGTGAAAAGAAGTCGGCGTCGCTGCCAGGATTTCTGACACATAGGCCATGTCGCCTAATTCTTCCAGCTGATTGCGCCGCTTCAGCTCCTCTTGCAGGGTCACCAGGTCAATGGACTTGTTCTCATCGTACAAAGCCAGCAGCGCGTTATAGATCAGCCGGTTAGCATGTTCATAGAAATCATTGGGCTCTAAGACCGAGTTAACGTCATTAATGACTTCTGGGTCAATAAAAATGGCCCCTAAAACTGCTTTTTCAGCAGCAGAATCATGTGGAATCTGCTGCGCAACAAGATTATCCATTAATCACGACTTCTTTGCTAATTTTCTTGAGTAACGTGTACCCGGACCTTGGCTTCAATGCCCTTGAAGAGCTTAACAGGCACGTTGGTGTAGCCTAAAACCTTGATTGGCTCGCGCAGTTCCAGCTTGTGCTTGTCCAGCTTGATGCCGTATTGCTTGTCCAGCCCTTCGATGATCTTCTTGCTAGAGATGGAGCCAAAGAGGCGGGAGTCGCTGCCGGCCTTGGACTTGAGTTCAACGACCGTGCCGTCAGCTTCCAGCTGCTTCTTGATTTCAGCAGCTGCTGCCTTTTGGGCTTCGTATTCAGCCTTTTCGTTGGCTTCTACCCGCTTCAGGGTGTTCAGGTTGCCCTTGTTGGCTTCCTTAGCCAGGCCCCGCTTGATCAGGTAGTTTTGGGCGTAGCCGTCTGGCACGTCCTTCACTTGACCACGCTTGCCTCTACCCTTTACGTCTTGCATAAAAATAACTTTCATATTCGTACTCCTTTTCCGTGTTAAGTCTATTACTAGTATTTTAGCTGTTTTCCGCTAAATACTCATCGATGGCGCTCAATAATTTTTGACAGGCTTCATCGACGCTAATACCCTTCAGCTGGGTGGCCGCATTGGACAGGTGGCCGCCCCCGCCCAGTTTTTCCATAATGACTTGGACATTGATCTTGCCCATGGAGCGGGCAGAAATGCCGATGCTCTCGTTGCTTCGTCTGGTGATGGCAAATGAGGCTGCCACCCCTTCTAAGTCTAGGGCAGTGTCGGCAGCCTGGGCCGTAATGATTGGGTCAATGATCTTGTTTTCTGGCCCCTGCATGATGGCCATCTTCGGCCGCAGCATCTGCAGGCTGGATACCAGGTGAGTTCTGACCAAGAAGCTGGAGATGTCCTCTTTCAGGATCTCGCTGACCAAGGATGAGTCAGCCCCGATCGAGCGCAGGTAGCTGGCCGCATCAAAGGTTCTGGTGCCCGTTCTCAAGGAGAATTCCTTGGAGTCGACCGTGATCCCCGCCAGCATGGCCGTGGCTTCTAAGTTGGTCAAGACCCGGTTGTCTTCTTCAGGCTGCTGATATTCAATCATCTCGGTAACCAGTTCGCTGGCTGAAGAAGCGTATGGCTCAACATAGGTCAGCATTGGGTTTTCAGGGAATTCTTCGCCACGCCGGTGGTGGTCAATGACCACAATCCGATTTTTCAGCCGGTTATACAGGTTCTGGTCATAAGTGATCGAGTATTTGGAGTGGTCGACCAGGACTAAGAGGGAATTCGGCGTTGCCTCCACATTTGCCTCTTCTGGACTGATAAAGAGGTCCAGCTTAGGGTTCTTAGCCTGCATCTTTTTCACTAACCGGTCCACGTCATAGTTGCAGTGCTCGGTATCTAGCAAAAAGTGGGCCTTGACCCCGTGCAGACGGGCGATCTTGACCACCCCAATTCCGGAGCCGACAGAGTCCATATCGGGCCGCTGGTGGCCTTGAACGAAGACTTGGTCAACATCCTTAAAGAGCTCGCCAAGGGCCTGAGAGACCATTCTAGCCCGGACCCGGGTGCGCTTTTCCATTGGGTTGGACTTGCCACCGTAAAAGCGGGCTACTTGCCCTAATTCTCTTAAGACAACTTGGTCCCCGCCCCGGCCAAGAGCTAGGTCCAAGTTGGCCTGAGCCTGATTGGCGATTTTTCTCAAAGACTCCCCGCCGTAGGCAATCCCAACTGACAAAGTCAGCGGCGTATTGTTCCGGCTGGTCTCCAGGCGGATCTTGTCCAAGACAGAGAACTTGTCTTCTTCCATGGCCTCTAGGTCTTGCAGATGGGCCAATAAGAGGAAGTGGTCTTCGTCGATCCGCTTCAAGAAGGAGTTGAACTTTTTAGCATAATCGTTCAAGGTCGTCTGCAGGTAGGTACTGGTTCTAGCCAGCTCCTGGTCGTGCATGCGCTCGCTCAGCTCATCATAGTTGTCGATAAAAATTTGCCCGATCGCCAGGCGCTCAGCCCGGTACTTGTCGGCAATATCGGCATAGCGGGTGATGTCCAAGAGGTAGATGACCCCGATGGAGTCTTGGACCACCATCTCAAACTGCCGCTCGCCCCACTTGACGACCTTGCTTTGGGAGGTCTTGGCCTCCAAAGCTTCGTCAACCAGCTTGCCCAGCTTTTTATCAACAGACTCAATGGTCTTGCCGATCGCGTCCTGGTCGCCCAGGTACAGCTGCAGGTAAGGGTTGACCCACTGCACGTGTCTTGATTCATCATAAAGCAAGATCCCCAAGGGCATCTTAATCATCGCCTCTTGCTCGCCGCGCTTGATGCGGTAAGAGAGGTTGGCTGCGTAATCGTTGGTGTTTTGCGCCAGAATGTAAATGCCAAAAATTGCCCAGAAGATCTCCAAAATGAAGATGAGGAGCATGGCCACGCCGAAAATCGCATTGATAAAGAAGGCAACGACCGTGCTGATCACCGTAAGCAAAAAGACGCTGAGAACGGCAATGAGCAGGCGGGAGTCCTTAACGAATTCCGGCAATTCCAGCTTGCGTAAAAATTTTTTCATACAATTTCTTCCACATTTCAAAGCAGATTAAACTATGTCCATTATAACCTACTCGGCCCAAAAACAGAAAAAATAGCAGAGAAAACAAAAAAGCCAAAGCTAAGCTTTGGCTTTTTGTTTATTGTTTGATCTTAGTCTTCAGCTACGAATGGCAGAAGGCCCATGATACGAGCACGCTTGATAGCGTTAGCAACCTTGCGTTGGTTCTTAGCGCTAGTACCAGTGACACGACGTGGCAAGATTTTACCTCTTTCTGAGATAAAACGTTTCAACAGATCAACATCCTTGTAGTCTACGTAGTCGATGTGGTTAGCTGCGATGAAGTCAACCTTGCGACGACGACGACCACCTCTTCTTTGTTGAGGCATGTCTTCAGATCCTTTCTATCAGTAGTTAATTAAAATGGAAGATCGTCATTGGAGACGTTAACCGGACCTTCAGTATCGCTAAATGGGTTAGCGTTGCTGCCGCCGAATGCGTCTTGCTTGTTATCTTCGTTAAATGCGGCATTACCAGCTGCTGGAGCTTGGTTATTGCCGAAACCGGCGTTGCTATTGTTGTTCGGGGCGTAGTTACCATTGTTGTTGGTATTGTTCTTAGCAGCAAAGTTGTTGTTGCCTCTGGCTGCGAAGTTGTTGCCGCCATTAGCATTATTGTTGCTGTAGCCACCGTTATTATAACCGCCATTTTGTTGACGGGCTTCACGCTCGCGGCGTGATTCAAGGAGTGAGAAGTTATCGACTACAACTTCGGTAACGTAAACCCTCTTCCCGTCCTTGTCATCATAGCTTCTGGTCTGGATGCGGCCTTCGATGCCCACCAAGCTCCCCTTGCTCGTAAAGTTGCTGAAGTTTTCAGCAGGCTTGCGCCAAATGACACAGTTGATGAAATCAGCGTCTCTTTGGCCTGAAGCATTGGAAAACTGCCGATCAACGGCTAAAGTGAACGTAGCAACCGAGATGCCACTCCCAGTGGTACGTAATTCAGGATCACGTGTTAAACGGCCAACAAGTACAACATTATTAATCATACTCATTTCCTTTCTATTCCTGTATTACGGAAAACTACAATTACTTGTCTAACTTAACAGTCATTGAGCGCAGAACTGAGTCATCGATCTTGCTCAAACGAGCAAATTCGTTAACGGCAGCAGCGTCAGTAGCAGTAAAGGTCATGATGTAGTAACTACCTTCACGATACTTTTCGATTTCGTATGCGAAACGACGCTTGCCCCAGTCCTTAGCTTCAACCATTTCACCACCATTGTCAGCGATCACCTTAGTGTACTTGTCAATAATGGCCTTCTTTGCTTCGTCATCAACGTCTGGCTTGATGATGTAAGTAATTTCGTACTTGGTTGTCATGGACTATTGCACCTCCTTTTGGACTAAATGGTTCTTGCTAAAATCAAGAACAAGGAGTAATTTGATCTAATTACTCGCAATGCTTAATTCTAGCACAAAAAACAAAAAATTACCAAACTTTTTTACACGTGATCCGGAGAGTTTTTTCCCTCCACTTATTATTACGCCAAAAAGTCCGATAATTTTTTTATTTCCCGTATATTTTTGTATTTCATCCGGGTTTCAAGATCTGTAAAAACTAGTTTTCGCTGTTTTCAGTGCTTTCTGCTTCAGTTTCAGAATTTTCAGCATCACTTGCACTGTCATCTTCTTCAGCAGGCACCACTGCCAGACTAGCCACGGAGTTGCCTTCATCAACCTTGATCAGGCGAACCCCCATCGTGGAGCGGCCCGTTTGGGACACGTCGCTGGTCTTGAAGCGAATCATGATCCCGTCAGTCGTGATCAGCATAATGTCGCTCTTGCCGTCGACTACCGCTACGCCGGCCAAAGGACCGTTCTTTTGACCGATCTTGGCGGTTTGGATCCCCTTGCCGCCCCGGCCCTTGACTGGGTATTCCGTAGCAGGCGTGCGCTTGCCATAGCCCTTTTCGGAGATGGTCAAGACTTCGTCTTCAGCCTTTAAAACGCCTGAGCCGACCACGTAGTCGCCTTCTCTTAAGTTGATGCCGCGAACCCCGGCAGCGCTCCGGCCCATGGACCGGACGTCTTTTTCGTTAAAGGTTACAGCGTAGCCTTGGTGGGTAGCGATAAAGATGTTTTGGCTGCCATCGGTTGCCAAAACGTTGGACAATTCGTCGCCGTCTTTCAGGGTCAAGGCGATCAAGCCGTTGGTTCTGATGTTTTCAAACTCGCTCAGCTTGGTCTTCTTGACCGTGCCCAGCTTGGTGATAAAGAAGGCGTACCCGTCATCGTCATTGTTGCTCTTTGGCACGTTGACCATGGTTTGGATGTGCTCGCCCTTTTCCAGCTGCAAGAGGTTGACGATTGGCAAGCCCTTGGCATTGCGGCCAAATTCTGGGATTTCGTAGGCCTTCTTCATGTAGACCTTGCCCTTGTTGGTGAAGAAGAGCAGGTAGTCGTGGGTGCTGGAGTAGAGCAGGTGCTCGATAAAGTCGCCCTTTTGGACGCCCATCCCCTTGATCCCGCGGCCACCGCGGTTTTGGGTCTTGAAGTCGTCGATCAGCATCCGCTTGATGTAGCCTTGGTGGGTCAAAGTCAGCAAGACATTTTGCTCTTCGATCAAGTCTTCATCTTCCAAAGTAACGACTTCGCTAGCCGTAATCTGGGTCCGGCGCTTGTCGCCAAACCGCTTTTGGATGTCAAGCAGTTCATCGTAGATGATTTGGTCGATTCGTTCTGGCTTAGCCAAGATGTCCTTGTAGTCTGCAATCTTGACCAAAAGGTCTTGGTATTCAGCCTCAACCTTGTCTCTTTCCAAGCCTGTCAGGCGAACCAGCCGCATGTCCAAGATGGCTTGGGCTTGGCGGTCGTCTAACTTGAAGCGGCTGATCAAGCCAGCTTTAGCGATATCGCTTGATTCAGAATTTCTGATCAAGTTGACGATTTCGTCAATGTGGTCAAGGGCAATCCGCAAGCCTTCCAGGATGTGGGCCCGGGCTTCAGCCTTGTCCAAGTCAAACTTGGTCCGGCGAGTGATGACGTCTTCTTGGTGGGCCAGGTAGTGCTGCAGCATTTCCTTCAAGGTCAAAAACTTCGGTGCACCATCGACGATGGCCACCATGTTCATGGCGAAGTTGGACTGCATCTGGGTTTCCTTGAAGAGGTTGTTCAAGACCACGCTGGCGCTGGCATCCCGGCGCACGTCGATGGTGATCCGCATCCCGCTTTGGTCAGATTCGTCCCGAATGCCGGTAATCCCGTCGATCACCTTGTCACGGGCCAGTTCAGCAATCTTTTGAACCAGTTCTGCCTTGTTGACCAGGAATGGAATTTCGGTCACGACGATTCTTTCCCGGCCGCTCTTTTCGGTTTCAATTTCAGTCTTGGCCCGAACGACGATGTTGCCCTTGCCCGTTTCATAGGCATGCAAAACGCCGCTTCGGCCCATCAAGATCCCGCCAGTTGGGAAGTCAGGACCAGGAATAGCCTTCATCAATTCCCGGGTCGTCACGTCTGGATCCTTCATCAGCATGTGGATGCCAGAAATAACTTCCTTCAGGTTGTGCGGCGGAATATTGGTAGTCATCCCGACCGCGATCCCGCTAGAACCGTTGACCAAAAGGTTAGGAATCCGGGCTGGCAAAACGGTTGGCTCGTTTTCCGTGTCATCGTAGTTTCTTTGCCAGTCGATGGTGTTCTTGTTGATGTCCCGCAGCATTTCCACTGCGATCCGGCTCATTCTGGCTTCGGTATAACGCATGGCGGCTGGCCGGTCCCCATCGACGGAACCGAAGTTGCCGTGCCCGTCAACCAGCATGTAGCGGTAGGCAAAGTCTTGAGCCATGTGGGCCATGGCCAGGTAAATTGAGGAGTCGCCGTGTGGGTGGTATTTACCCATAACGTCCCCGACGATTCTGGCACTCTTTTTATACGGCTTGTCTGGGGTCACGCCCAGTTCGTTCATCCCGTACAAGATCCGGCGCTGAACAGGCTTTAAGCCGTCACGGACGTCCGGCAGAGCCCGGGCGACGATGACGGACATCGCGTAGTCCAAGAAGGAGCTGCGCATGGTTTGCGTCAGATCGACATTTCTAATTCGGCGATCTTGTCCTTGATTATCCATTTACACTCTCCTTTACGCATCCAAGTTTTCAACGTACTTGGCGTTGTCTTCGATGAACTTCCGTCTAGGGCCAACTTCGTTGCCCATCAGCATTTCAAACACAGCATCTGCGTCTTTAGCGTATTCTGGGTCAACCCGATCCAGGCGCCGGTTTTCTGGGTCCATCGTGGTTTCCCACAATTGAGAAGCGTCCATTTCCCCCAGCCCCTTGTAGCGCTGCACGATTGGCTTTGGACTTGGCTGCAGGGTTCCCAAGTAGTCATGGAGTTCTTCGTCAGTATCCAGGTACTTGATGATCTTGCCCTGCCGCACTTGGTACAGAGGCGGACGAGCGATGTAAACGTAGCCCTTGTCGATCATTGGCCGCATGTAGCGGTAGAACAGAGTTAGCAGCAAGGTTCTGATGTGGGCCCCGTCGACATCGGCGTCAGTCATGATGATCAGCTTGTGGTAGCGGGCTTTGTTAACGTCGAAGTCCGCCCCAAAGCCGGTTCCCAGGGCCGTAAACAGGGTTCTGATTTCTTGGTTGGCTAAAATCCGGTCCATTGAAGCCTTTTCCACGTTCAAGATCTTCCCCCGGATTGGCAAAATTGCTTGCGTCAAGCGGCTCCGCCCTTGCTTGGCACTACCACCGGCGGAGTCCCCTTCGACGATGAAGAGCTCAGAAATGTTCGGGTCATTGCTGGTGTTATCAGCTAGTTTCCCTGGCAGGTTGGCGATTTCCAGACCTGACTTCTTTCTGGTAACTTCTCTGGCTCTCTTGGCCGCCACTCTGGCTCTTTCGGCCAATTGCCCCTTTTCCACGATCTTGCGGGCTTCTTGCGGATTTTCCATCAAGAAGGTCGCAAAGGTTTCAGAAAAGGCCCGGTCAACGGCGGTTCTTGCATCTGAGTTGCCCAGCTTGGTCTTGGTCTGCCCTTCAAATTGCGGGTTTGGGTGCTTGACTGAGACAACTGCCGTCATCCCTTCCCGGATGTCTTCCCCGGAGAGGTTGTCGTCGCCATCTTTCAAGATCTTGGCCTTGTGGGCGTAGTCGTTGACCACTCTAGTCAAGGCCGTCTTAAAGCCGGCTTCGTGCATCCCGCCTTCGTAGGTGTGGATGTTGTTGGCAAAAGTCATCAAGGTCGTCTTGTAGCCGGTCGTGTATTGAAGAGCCACTTCCACGTCGATGCCTTCGTACTTGCCTTCAACGTAGATTGGGTCGTTAAAGAGGACTTCTTGGCCCTTGTTTAAAAAGGCTACGTATTCCTTGATCCCGCCTTCGAAGTGGTAGACATCGGTTTCTGCCGTGTCCTTTCTCAGGTCGGTAAAGGTCAATTTCAAGCCCTTGTTCAAAAAGGCCAGTTCCCGAATCCGGTTCTTCAAGATCTTGTCGTCAAAGACCGTCGTTTCGGTAAAGATGTCTGGGTCTGGCCAAAAGTGCACAATAGTGCCGTGTTCCGTCAATGGAACGGTGCCAACTTCGTGCAATTCTTCTACAACCTGGCCGTGGTCAAAGGCAATGTGGTACTTCTTGCCGTCCCGCATAACCGTGACGTTCAGCTTAGTAGACAAGGCGTTGACAACTGAGGCCCCAACCCCGTGCAGACCACCGGAAACCTTGTATCCGCCACCGCCAAACTTACCACCGGCGTGCAAAACGGTATAAACAGTTTCTACGGCTGGCCGGCCCGTCTTCTTTTCGATGTCGACTGGGATCCCCCGGCCGTCGTCTTGAACGGTCACGCTGTTGTCTTCGTTAACGGTAACTTCAATCTTGGTCGCAAAACCGGCCAAGGCTTCGTCGATCCCGTTGTCGATGATTTCCCAAACCAGGTGGTGCAGGCCTTGGGAACTGGTTGAGCCAATGTACATCCCTGGACGCTTACGTACGGCTTCCAGGCCGCCAAGGACTTGAATCTGGCTGGCATTGTACTTGTCAGCTTCTTGTTCAAACTTCTTGGCATTTGTTAATTTGTTATCTTCGTCTGCCATTTAACCCTTCCTCTTTTTCTAAAATGCGGCCGGCATGGATGTAATAAATCCGCGGCTGTTTGACTATTTCCTGGGAAATACCTTCCAGATCTGTTGTCGTAATAAAGGTTTGCGTCTTGCCATGAATGAAGTTAAGCAAGGCAGCCTGCCGATGCTGGTCGAGTTCGCTCATCACGTCGTCGAGCAAAAGAATCGGTTCATCCCCTGTCAACTCCTTGATCAGCTGAATTTCGGCTAGTTTCAAGCTTAAGGCAATGGAACGCTGCTGGCCTTGAGAGGCAAAGAGATGAGCATTCTTCCCATCCAGTTGAAACTCCAGGTCATCCCGGTGCGGCCCCAAGAGGGTCGTCGCCCGGCGCAATTCATCGTCCTCAATTTCCGCAAAGCGCGCAAGCAGCTTGGCCTTGATGGTCTGAGCATCATCGCCAGGCTCAATGGTCTTAGCCGAAGGCCGGTAGATGACGGTTAAGTCCTCTCTAGCCCCGCTAATCGCCTGGTAGGCACTAGCGGCGTGGCGGTTGAGGCCAGCCAGGTAGCGGTAGCGCCGGGAAATGATTTCACTGGCGCTAGTCGCCACTTGCTCAGTTAAAACGCTCAACAACACTTTGTCGCTAGCCTCTCTTTTGGCCAGCTGCTTTAAGTAATTGTTTCTCTGCTGCAGAGATTGACGGTATTGACTGGCAAAGTAGAGATATTCGGGATTAACCTGCCCAAATTCCAGGTCCATGAAGCGCCGACGCAAGGCCGGTGCCCCCTTGACCAGTTCCAAGTCTTCTGGTGAAAACAAGATCGCCTGCAAGTGGCCCACGTACTTGGATAGCCGCGGCTGCTCAATCCGGTTGACCCAGGCGCTTTTGCCCTTTTTAGAAATTACCAGGCGCAAGTCGATGTCCACCTGCTTTTGGTGGACCCGGCCAGCCAAGCTGGCAAAATCCTGGTCAAAGTTGATCAGCTCCCGGTCGTTATTGGTCCGGTGCGAGCGACTTAAGGCCAAAAAATAAATAGCCTCAAGTAAATTGGTCTTGCCTTGAGCATTTTCACCTAAAAAAATATTGACATGGGGGTCAAAAGTTAAATCTAGCGGCTCCAGATTCCGGAAGCCGCTTTGCACAAACCGCCCCAGGTACATTAAAGTCCCTGAACCAGCTCGTAAGTTTCTCCTGCAACCTGCAGCCGGTCGCCAGGATAGAGCTTCTTGCCCCGGCGGTCTTCGCTTTCACCATTGAGCACCACGGGATTTTCCCGCAGGTACCACTTGGCTTGACCGCCAGAGGAAACAATACATTCATCTTTGAGAAATTGACCGAGGGTGATGAATTCACCGTTAATCGCAAAAGTTTTGATAAGCCTTCACCTTCAACAATAAAAAACTAGTATTCCATCTATAAATTATAGTCGTTTTTCGGGAAAAACTCAATCAAAAAAGCCATTTTTAGGGCCTCTACGGCCCGATTTCCCTTTTTAGTATCATGCCACATATTGGCGGTAAAAACTTATACAAGCCAAAATAAGCCCTTATAGGCGTTTTTTGCATAAAAAAAGCCACTCAGAATGAGTGGCTTTTCCTAATTTTAAAATTAGAAGGTTCTGATTGGGGTAATCAGCTGAATAAAATCAATCTCGTTATCATTTGGCACAACCGTGAATGGGCGCAGGGCTTCGGTGAAGTTGATGACCACAATGTCAGTTACAGAAGCTCTTAAAGCGGCACTCATGTAATCAGGGTTAAAGGAAATAGTCAAGCTCTTCCCTTCAATGCCCAGGTTTTCTACAGTTTCTTCCACCTTGCCCAGGTCTGGAGAATTACCAGTCAGGTTAACTTGGTTATTTTCAGCATCAATTTCCATTTGCACGGCATTGGTCCGGTTAACGTGGGTCACCAGGCTGGCCCGGCTCAAGGCACTGAGGAGGTCAGATACGTGGAACTGCACGCTGGTCGATGACGTTGCTGGAAGCAGGCGGTCCACGTTTGGATAAGCCCCTTCAAGCAGGCGGGTGTAAAAGGACAGGTTGTCAAAGTCAAAGCGGACTTGGCTGTCGCCCAAGAAGACCTTCAAGTCTTCGTCTGCATCCGCGATCAGCTGGGCCAGTTCTTGCAGATTTTTGCCAGGGATAATCAAGGACAAGTCTTCGCTTGGACCATTATCAACGCCAACTACCCGTTGAGACAGACGGTGAGAGTCAGTTGCCACCGCCTTGATTTGCTTTTGGCTAAAAGTAAAGCTGACCCCAGTCAAGGTTGGACGGCTATTATCAGTGGCCACGGCGAAAACAGTCTGGGTAATCAGTTCTCTTAAGGTCTTGGCAGAAATTGCGAAGGATTGGTCATCGCTGATTTCTGGCAGGCGCGGGTAAGCACTTGGATCTAAGCCGTTGATCATGTATTCAGCGTGCTCTGACGTGATCTTGATCTGGTTCCCTTCTTGGACGTCAAAGGTAAAGTCCTTGCCTGGCAACTTGCGGACAATGTCGCTAAAGAGGTGGGCCCGAACGACGATTTCACCAGTTGACGCGATTTGCAGGTCATCAGACTTTGGAACTAAGAGTTCGATTGAGATGTCGGTGTTGCTCCCAGTCATGACTAAGCCTTCATCAGTCAAGACCATCTTGATCCCTTCCAAAATTGGAATGGTGCTGCGAGATGAGGTGGCTTTTAAAACAGAATTTAAATTGTTAATAAAATAACTGCGGTTGACAGTAAACTTCATCGTTTCCTCCTTGAGCAGGTTTCTTTATTATTCTTATTATTATATTTAAGTAGATGTAGTAGTAGGGCCTGTGAATTCTGTGGAAAAGTCCAAGCGGACTTGCTAAAGCAAGATTTCGCTTGTTATCAACATGTGGATAAATCTAAGACCTGTCCACACTTTTTCAACTGGGCCCATTTTCCTATCTTTCCAGCATTTGCCGCAGGTCAGACACGGCAGATTTGATTTCCGTATCAGTTTTGATCTGGCGGGCAATCTTGTCGCAGGCGTGCATGACGGTCGTGTGGTCCTTGCCGCCAAATTCCTGGCCGATCTTAGGCAAGCTGGCATCGGTTAGTTCCCGGGACAGGTACATCGCGATTTGGCGCGGAATGACGATCTGCCGGACGCGCTTTTTCCCCTTAATATCGGCGACCGTGGTTTGGAAGTAGTTGGCTACGACCTCTTGGATCTTGGAGATCTGCAGGCCGCGGCTTTTTTGAACCAGTTTTAAGTCGGCTAGAGCCGAGCGGGCTAAACCGATATTGATGTCCTGCTTTTGAATGGTGGCTTGCGCCTGGACCTTGACCAGGGCCCCTTCCAGCTCCCGGATGTTGGTGTCAACCTGGCTTGCAACATAGTCCAGCGTGCTTTCATCGACGTCGAGGCCTTCAGATTCGGCTTTTTTCCGCAAAATGGCGATCCGAGTTTCTAGGTCTGGCGGCGTAATTTCAACTTGCAAGCCCCAGGCAAAGCGGGAAACCAGCCGCTCTGACAGGTCCGGAATTTCGGCTGGCAGGCGGTCACTGGTCATGACGATCTGCTTTTTATCATTATAGAGAGTTTCAAAAGTATGGAAGAATTCTTCCTGAATCCCCTCTTTCTTAGCGAAGAACTGGATGTCGTCCACCAAGAGCAGGTCGGCTGTCCGGTATTTCTCGCGGAACTTTTCCTGGGTCTTGTTCTTGATGGAATTGATGAAGTCGTTGACAAAAGTCTCACTTTGAATGTAGACGACCTTGGCATCCGGGTTCTCAGCCAGCATCTGGTGGCCGATGGCCTGCATCAAGTGGGTCTTACCCAGCCCCACGCCCCCAAAGATGAACAAGGGGTTGTAAAAAGTGCCGGGGTCATCGGCAACGGCCATGGCGGCCCCAGCGGCCAACTTATTGCCCTCACCTTGAATAAAGTTGTCGAAGGTATACTTCTCGTTTAAGCGCAGGTCTTTGGTAAATTCTCTTGAACTCGCAGCCGGCGCCGCTTTTGGCGCTGGCGCTTCTCTTTTCTGCGGCTGCACCATTCTTTCACTATTATTTGTGTCTTCATCGACGACGAAGACTGGATAGATGTCGATGCCAGCGTAGGCGTAGGCGGCTTGCAGCAGTCTAGCGGAGATGTTTTGCTCCCAATACCCCTTTGCCACGGGGGTTTGGACGGAGATTACCAATTCATGCGTGCCTTTGTTAAAGGAAACGGGCCTAGTATTTTTAAACCAAGCGTTGTAGGAGACTTCATTAAATTCGGAGCGCATTTCTGCGTTGAAGCTCTCCCAGAATTTTGCTAAATCGAACAAATACATTCCCTCCAAAAAAATTTTTTGCAAAATAATTTTAGCATTATCTGAAGCAGTTTTCCACAGGTGGGAAAAAGAAATCCAGAATCCACAGCTTGTGGACAAAGCTAAAATTGAATTGTGTTGATACTGGTGATAATTTTATCAAAAATCATCCTTGTGGAGTAAATTTGTGGATAAAGTTGCCTAGAGGGCGTAAGGACCGAGTCCAGTATACCAGAAGTTGTCCACAGGCTGTCTAAAAAGTTTTGAACATGGTGTGGACTGTGGATAAGTGGGTTCAAAAGCCTGTTGACAGACTCAGAAAAAATTTTTTCGATTGGGAAAACTGTCCACAAGTGGGGAGAAAAAATAGGCAGGATTTTGGACCCTTAAAAGGAAAAAGGCGCAAACTTTTGCATTTAGGGCTTGGCTTTTTTTCATTTCCGTGATATTCTAGATAAGAAATTGTGCACGTAGCACTAAAAAATGGAGGTGCAAATATATGTCAACTAAGAGAACTTACCAACCTAAGAAGCGTCACCGTTCACGCGTACACGGCTTCATGAAGCGTATGGCTACGAGCAACGGCCGCAAGGTATTGGCTAGACGCCGTGCAAAGGGTAGAAAAGTATTATCTGCTTAAGCCACTGAATCCCAGTGGTTTTTTTAATATCTGAGAGTGGACTGAGCTTTGAGGAAGTCATATCGAGTTAAATCTGAACAGGATTTTCAGAAGGTCTTTGAGCAGGGGACTTCAATCGCCAACCGTGCCTTTGTGATCTACACGCTGCCTAACGAAGAAAACCGGCACTTCCGCGTCGGCATTTCCGTAGGCAAGAAGGTCGGTCATACGGCAGTGGTTCGCAATCGCCTCAAGCGCTACATTAGGGCGGTCTTGACCGAAAACAAGGGGCTAATTGACCCCCACATGGATTTTTTGGTGATTGCCAGACCCTACGCTCGCGATTTTGATTGGGAACAGGCGCGGAAGAACCTGCTTCACGCGCTGACTTTGGCCCATGTCATTGAAGAAGTGCCAAATAAAGAGGAACAATAGTGAAGGACATCTTATCGAAGAAAAGTACTAAGAAGCTTTTGGCTTTGCTAGCACTGACCGCGGTGTTTGCCCTGATGCTTACTGGCTGTGCAAATCAAACAACGCAAAAGCCAACGCCGATTTCGCATAACTCCAGCAATTGGTGGGATGCTTGGGTAGTTTACTACCTATCTCAATTCGTCCTATGGATTGCCAAGGTATGCGGGGGCAGCTATGGCTGGGCCATTGTGATCTTCACGGTCATCATCAGGGTGATCTTGCTGCCGCTGAATGCGATGCAAATCAACTCAACCAAGAAGATGCAAGACGTTCAGCCGGAATTGAAGGCTCTGCAAGAAAAGTATTCTGGCAGCGACCTGGAAACCAAGACAAAGCTGAACGAAGAAACCCAAAAGCTTTATAAAGAAGCTGGGGTTAACCCGTACGCAGGCTGCTTGCCAATGCTGATCCAGCTGCCAGTTATGTGGGCGCTGTACCAAGCCATTTGGCGGACGCCAGAACTGCAAAACGGTAAATTCTTGTGGATGGACCTGGGCAAGCCAGACCCATACTACGTCTTGCCAATTTTAGCAGCGGGCTTTACCTTCTTGTCCTCTTATATCATGACCTTGTCTACGCCGAAGTCTTCCCAGACGACGATGACCAAGGCAATGAGCTACATCATGGCCATCATGGTCGGTGTCTGGGCAGTGGTCTTCCAATCAGCCATCTCCCTTTACTGGGTAATTTCCAACCTCTTCCAGGTTGTTCAAACCCTGGTCTTGCAAAATCCGTTTAAGTACAAGCGGGAGCAAGAGGAAAAGGCTGAGGCTGAAAGAGAGCGCAAGCGCAAGATCAGAAAGGCCTACAAGCGCGCCGGCAAGAAGCGCAAGTAATCAAATTGAACATTCATCTAAAACTTTTTAGATAAAGTAGTGAAAGTGCTTTATCCATCATTTCATATGGTGGAAATTGCACTTTTTTTATTGAAAAAAATGAGGTACTAGTGATGGTGCAAAGATTAACTGAATTTGATACAATCGCCGCAATCTCAACTCCCTTGGGCGAAGGCGGCATCTCCATCGTCAGAGTTTCCGGTGAAGATGCAGTTGAGATTGCCAATAAAGTTTTTAAGGGCAAGGACTTGACCCAGGTGGCCAGCCATACCATCAACTATGGCCACATTGTGGATCCTGCCAGCGGCCAGGTGATCGACGAAGTCATGGCTTCCGTAATGCTGGCGCCGAAGACTTTTACCAAAGAAGACACGGTGGAAATCAACTGTCACGGCGGGATTGTGGTTACTAACGACATCTTGCAGCTGCTTTTGGCTAACGGGGCCAGAATGGCGGATCCCGGTGAATTCACCAAGCGGGCCTTTGTCAACGGCCGGATCGACTTGACCCAGGCTGAAAGCGTGATGGACATCATCCGGGCCAAGACCGACAAGGCCCGGCAAGTGGCCGTTAAGCAGCTGGAAGGGGGCCTGCTCACCGAAATTCGCGCCCTGCGGCAGGAAATCCTGGACGTTTTGGCCAATGTCGAAGTCAACATCGACTACCCAGAATACGACGAAGAAGAAGTAACTGGGCAAAAGATGCTGGGCTGCGTGCACAGCGTTGGCGAAAAGATTGACAAGTTGCTGGAGACCGCCCAAGAGGGTCAGATCCTCAGAAACGGGCTAAAAACGGCCATTGTCGGCCGGCCAAACGTCGGCAAGTCATCTTTGCTTAACTACCTGACCCAAAGCGACAAGGCCATTGTGACGGACGTAGCGGGCACGACCCGGGACACCCTGGAAGAATACGTGTCAGTGAAGGGCGTACCGCTAGAATTGATCGACACGGCCGGCATCCACCATACTGAAGACACGGTGGAAAAGATCGGGGTGGAGCGGTCTAAAAAGGCGATTGAAAAGGCCGACTTGATCTTGCTTTTGCTAGACTCCAGCCAGGACCTGACCAAGGAAGACCGGGATCTTTTGGAATATACTGCTGGCAAAAAGCGGATCATCGTCTTGAACAAGACCGACTTAGGGGCTAAGCTGTCGGCAGACCAAATTGCGAAAGAGACTGGTAGCGACGTGATCACGACCTCTATTTTGCAAAAAGAAAACCTGGACGGGCTGGAAAACTTGATCAAGAAGCTCTTTTTCAAGGGGATTGAAAATTCTAATGACCAAGTTCTGGTGACCAACCAGCGGCAAGCAGGCCTTCTGGCCAAGGCCAAGCAGCAGCTGGCAGACGTGGAAACTGGCCTTGAGTCAGGGATGCCGCTGGACCTCGTCCAGATCGACTTTACCGGCGCTTGGGAGACCTTAGGCGAGATCACCGGGGAAAGTGCACCGGATGAATTAATCAACGACCTCTTCAGTCAATTCTGCTTGGGTAAGTAAGGGTTAGAGACAGAAACAGTAAAGAAGGATTTTTTCACATGAAGACTTATGTTTCAAATGAATATGACGTTATCGTGGTTGGTGCCGGCCACGCGGGCAGCGAAGCCGCGCTGGCTAGCGCCCGGATGGGGCAAAAGACGCTTCTTTTGACCATTGGCCTGGACATGGTGGCCTTTATGCCATGCAACCCCTCAGTTGGGGGGCCAGCCAAGGGGACGGTAGTCCGGGAAATTGACGCTCTTGGCGGGGAAATGGGCAAAAACATCGACAAGACCTACATCCAGATGCGGATGCTGAATACGGGCAAGGGCCCAGCTGTCCGTGCCTTAAGAGCGCAAGCCGACAAGTGGGACTACCACGAAGAAATGAAGAAGACCATCGAAAATACGCCAAACCTGACCCTGCGCCAGGCGATCGTGGACGACCTGATCGTGGAAGATGGCGTCTGCAAGGGCGTCATCACCAACACCGGGGCCAGCTACCATGCTAAGAGCGTGGTCTTGACCACGGGGACGGCTGCTCGCGGGCGGATTTTTATCGGGGAACTCAACTACTCTTCTGGTCCTAATAACACGATTCCGGCGGTCAAATTGTCAGAAAACCTGGAAAGACTGGGCTTTAAGCTCCGCCGCTTCAAGACTGGGACGCCGCCTCGGGTTAACAAGAACACGATCGACTACTCTAAGACTGAAGAAGAACCAGGCGACAAGGAGCCGCGCCACTTCTCCTTTACCAGCAAGGACGAAGACTACTTGACCAACCAGATTTCCTGCTGGATGACCTACACTAACCCTAAGACTCACGCCATCATCAACGCCAACTTGGACAGATCGCCAATGTTCTCAGGCGACATCGTCGGCGTTGGGCCCCGCTACTGCCCATCCATTGAAACCAAGGTTGTGCGTTTTGCGGACAAGGATCGCCACCAGATCTTCCTAGAACCAGAAGGCAAGAATACGGAAGAAATCTACGTTGGGGACTTTTCGACTTCGATGCCAGAAGAAGTGCAGCTGGACATGCTGCACACGGTGGAAGGCCTAGAAAACGTAGAAATGATGCGGCCGGGCTATGCCATTGAATACGACGTGATCGACCCATGGCAATTAACTCACACCCTGGAAACCAAGACCATCAAGCACCTGTTTACGGCCGGGCAGATGAATGGGACGTCCGGCTATGAAGAAGCTGCCGGCCAGGGCCTGATTGCCGGGATTAACGCTGCACTCAGTGCCCAAGACAAGCCAGGCTTCACCCTGGGCCGGGACGAAGCCTACATCGGCGTTTTGATCGATGACCTGGTAACCAAGGGGACGGAAGAGCCTTACCGGCTCTTGACCAGTAGAGCTGAATACCGCTTGCTGCTGCGCCACGACAACGCCGACCTCCGCTTGACAGAAAAAGGGCATGATTTGGGCCTGATCGATGACGACCGCTATGCCGCTTTTGAAGAAAAGAAAAAGCTGATCCAGGAAGACCTGGATCAGTTAAAGGAAATCACGGTGCACCCAACCATGGCGGTAAACGAATTTTTGTCAGGGCTGGGCGAAAGCCAGCTAAATGGCGGCGTTAAGGCAGAAGCCTTCTTGCGCCGGCCAAAGGTGATGGTAGAAGACGTGGAAAGACTGACTGGCCACAAGCTGGCAGGCGACCGCTACGTCAAGGAACAGGTGGAAATTGACACCAAGTATGCCGGCTACATCAAGAAACAGGAAATTCAAGTTGCCCGCCTGCGCCGGCAAGAAGCCAAGAAGATCCCGAAGGATCTGGACTATGATCAAATCGAAGGCCTAGCAACGGAAGCCCGCGAAAAGTTTGCCAAGATTCGGCCAGAAACCCTGGCGCAAGCTGAGCGGATCTCTGGGGTTAACCCAGCCGACCTGGCCATTTTGAGCGTCTACGTGCAAAACGGCAAGTTTGCTAGAGTGAAGAAGTAAGTTAAAAGGCGAACCCGGTGGGGTTCGCCTTTTTTGCTGTGGGGGATGCATATCGCTTTTTTAAGTAGATAAAAAATGAGAGTAATCTCTCAATTGTTTTTGTGCTTTCTAGTGAGCTTAGTTCCGATAGCAATAAGCAAGACAACTACGGTGTAGCTACCGCCAAGCAGCAACTCTGCGAACCAGAATTGGCTGCTGGCACTAGCGAGGTGCTCACCAAAAATCATGGGACCGAAGCAGTAGTAGGCATTGTAGAGGGTGATTAAGACTAGACCAAATAGAATGATCAAGACTAATCCACCAAGCCAACTGACTAACTTTTTAATGGAATTCAAGCAATCTACCTTCTTTTTAGAAAATTTAGGGAAATAGAACTTTATAATTAAAAAATTATATCACCATCTTGATTTGCTTGCTATTCCAGAATAAAATTAGGGTCAAAAAGGAGAGTACGATGTCAACACTAGATTACTTCTTTACAATAATTGTTATCTTCATTGTCGCTATAGCCGTAATCATGACCATTGCTGCCAGAGCTGGTCACCGGCGGACAGCGCGGAACATCGGTATCGCCGGAGCAGTGATCATTATTATTGCCTTTTGCGGCATGAATTACTTTATCACGTCCATGTAGTCAAGCGGTCAAGTCCCTAGGGGCTTAACCGCTTTTTTTACTTAAAATAATCGACTGTCTTTATACTTTTTCAAAAAATAATAAAAAATTTACCTAAAAAGAAATTTCTAAAGTTAGCTAATAATTCACAATGTTAAATCCAAGCATTTTATAGCTTTTTTTCACAAAGTCCTCAAGTTTGTGAATTCACTAGCTTTAAAAATGCTTAATTCCCGTCATATCGGGAATTGGTAGCACTTGCAAAAGTGAAAAAATGTGATTTAATAAAAGAGTGTAAGTAATATTTTTTAAGGAGATTTCACTTATGGCAAAAATTAAGGGCGCTAACGCCGTTTTAGATGTTATGTACAAGTGGGGCATTGACCACCTTTACGGTTTCCCAGGTGGTTCATTTGACTCAACGATGAACGCTATCTACGAAATGCAAGACAAGGTTAAGTTCATCGAAGTTCGTCACGAAGAAGCTGGCGCTTTGGCTGCTTCAGCTGAATACAAGCTGACTGGCAAATTGGGTGTCTGCATGGGTTCAGCTGGCCCTGGTGCAATTCACTTGATGAACGGTTTGTACGACGCAAAGTACGACAAGACTCCAATGGTTGCTTTGGTAGCCAACGTTCCAACTCCTCGTCAAGACATCAACTTCTTCCAAGCCTTTGACGAAATGCCTTGGTTCCGTGATGTTGCAGTTTGGGTACACCAAGCTAAGACTAAGGAAGCTTTGCCAGTATTGATGGACACTGCTATTCGTCAAGCTTACGCTAAGAAGGGTCCAGCTGTTTTGGTAATTCCTAAGGACTTTGGTTGGCAAGAAATCGAAGACAACTACCGCGTATCAGCTTCAAACCACACTGCTGACAACTACGCAGCACCAACTGCTGAATCAATCGAAGCAGCTACTAAGTTGATCAAGGAAGCTAAGAACCCAGTTGTTTACTTCGGTTTGGGCGCTGAAAAGGCTGCTGACGAATTGAAGGAATTCTCAGACAAGTTCAAGATGCCAATGATGTCATCATACCTTGGTAAGGGTATCGTTGAAGACTCATTCAAGGCTTACCTTGGTACTATCGGCCGTATCGGTGCTAAGGCTCCTAACGAAGTTCAAGGCCACACTGACTTGGTAGTTTGGGTTGGTAACAACTCACCATTCTCAGTATTGTGGTTCCCTAAGAACGCTAAGGTTATCCAAATCGACGTTGACCCAGAAAAGCAAGGCAAGCGTCACTCAGTAGACGTTTCAATCTTGGCAGACGCTAAGAAGAGCTTGCGTGCTTTGATCGACGCTGGTGAAGCTCGTGAAGAATCACCACTTTACAAGGCTGCTTTGGCTGACCGTGAAGAATGGGATGCATGGCTTGACAGCTTCAAGGATGACCACTTGAAGGACGAAGGCCGTGTACGTCAAGAACCAATCTGGGACGTAATCAACAAGGAAGCTGCAGACAACGCTGTCTTCGCTATTGACGTTGGTAACGTCAACATGGACCACGTACGTCTGCTCAACATGAACGGCAAGCAACGCTGGACTACTTCTGGCCTTCACGCAACTATGGGTTATGGCGCACCTGCTGCTTTGGCAGCCGCAACTGCTTACCCAGACCGTGAAGTATGGCACCTTGCTGGTGACGGTGGCTTCGCAATGATGAGCGAAGAATTGTTGACTATCGCTCGTTACAACATGCACGTTTTGACTGTAGTCTTCACTAACGAAACTTTGGGCTACATCGAAGCTGAACAACGCGACGAATCAAACCAACCACTTTCAGGCGTTATCCTTCCAGACAACGACTGGGCTAAGGTTGCTGAAGGTATGAACATGAAGGCCTTCACTGTTCGCGACAAGGCTGAATTCGAAGCCGCTGTTAAGGAATGGAAGAAGATGGATGGCCCAGCCTTCATCGACGTTAAGTACACTAAGCACATGGCTTACTCAACTGAACTTAACACTCTGGACGACCCAGAATTCGTGAAGTACTACCACGCAGAAGCTCTTCACCCATTCTCATACTTTGCTGAAAAGTTTGGCTTGGAAGTAGACGCAGCTTCAGCAGCTTCTGGCCACGCTGAAGACAAGGCAGAAGCTTTGAACGTTCAAGCAACTTCAAGTGCTTCAGTTCCAGAAAACGCTCCTGACACTACTTCAGGCGCTTCTCACTAATTTTTGCCTACATAAATAAAAAAGCGAGACCTAAGGTTTCGCTTTTTTTGTGCTTAAAAGTATAATAAGTATGTTAGACATACTAGGAGGTAGACTCATGCAACAATTTGGTGTGATCGGCTTATCGGTCATGGGCAAGAACTTGGCCCTCAACGTTAGAAATCACGGCTTCTCAGTTTCCGGCTTTAGTATCGACAAGCCAGAAGTCGACGCTTTGGCAAAGTACGAAGATGACAAGCTGAAGCCTTGCTATACTTGGGAAGAATTCGTCAACTCTTTGGAAAAGCCGCGTAAGATCTTAGTTCAGATCATGGCCGGCGATCCTGTTGACCAAACCATTCAAAAATTGATCCCGCTTTTGGACAAGGGCGACATCATCATCGACGGTGGCAACTCCAACTACAACGACACCAACCGCCGCTACCACGAATTGGCTAAGCACGGCTTGCATTTCATCGGCATGGGTGTTTCTGGCGGTGAAGAAGGCGCCTTGAACGGCCCAGCCTTGATGCCAGGCGGCGATAAGGAAGCTTACGATGAAGTAGCCCCAATCTTGACGGAAATGGCTGCCAAGACCAAGGATGGCCGGGCTTGCGTTTCCTACATTGGGCCAGAAGGTGCCGGCCACTATGTCAAGATGGTCCACAACGGCATGGAATATGCCATCATGCAAGAAATTTCTGAAGTTTACGACATCATGCGCAAGGCAGCTCATTTTTCTAATGAAAAGATGGCTGACATCTTCGCTGAATGGGACAAGGGCGACTTGAACGCCTACTTGATCGAAATCGCTTCTAAGGTCTTGCGGCAAAAAGATGACCTGACTGATGACGATGTGATCGACCACATCCTGAATGTAGCTTCTTACAAGGGGACTGGCAACTGGATGCTGGAAGATGCCATCAAGTTGGGTGCGCCAATTACGGTGGTAGCTGAAGCCGTATTGGCCCGCTTCATGTCCAAGGCAACTACCCGGGAAGGCAAGGAAGTTGCTTACGAAGGCAGCGTGCCAAGCGACTTGGTTGACAACTTGGGTAAGGCTCTTTACCTGGCTCAAATCGTGGCTTACGCTCAAGGCTTCCAGCAAATGACCATGGCGGCCAAGGCCTACAACTGGACCTTGCAATACCCAGCCATCGCCCAAAACTGGGAAGCTGGCTGCATCATCCACGCCAAGACCCTGTACCATATTGAAGATGCCTACGCTGACGGCAAGGAACTGGACAACCTCTTCCAAGACCCATACTTCAAGGGCGTGATGGAAGCCAACCTGCCAGCCTTGAAGCAAGTAGTGGAACTGGCTAGCCAAGCCGGCATTCCTACTCCAAGCTTGAGTGCGGCAGTCAACTACCTGGAATCCATCTTCAACCCAAGCCTGCCAGCTAACATGATCCAGGCACAAAGAGACTACTTCGGTGCCCACACTTACCTGAGAAACGACCGCGAGGGCGTTTACCACACTGAATGGTACGAAGAAAAATAACAAACAGTATTGATAAAAAGAGTGAAACTTCGTTGGAAAGTTTCACTCTTTTTGCATTTCATCGGAAAAATGGTGCATATTTTAACAAATATTGTTATTTGTCTTGGTCAATTCGGTTTGGATCAGAAACCGGACAAGATCGAAGCCGTAAGGTGGATTTTACATGTTTGACGAAAAAGTTTATCCTTAATTTATATTCAAAAATAAGGTGGGCAAACATTTTATGGAGAGTGAAGACAAACAAACGCGCAAATCCAACTTGCGCTTATTATTTGAAGCCTTGGTCGTGGGCGTAGTGGCCGGCATCGTCGTTGGCAGTTTCCGCTGGCTGATCGGGCAGATCCTGGCCATGTGGCAAAAAGGCTACCAGGCGGCGCATGCCAATCCAGCCCTCTTGTGGCTGTTGGCCGCGGGAGTTTTAGCCAGCGTGATCGTG